>JAVZMD010000028.1:0-14945 GCA_038883435.1 Thermoproteota archaeon | reverse complement strand
AAGACGACTCTTATTATCCCTATTTCAATGTCTTCAAATTCATCGGAGAATATTCTTAGAGGGACAAGCCCTCCTCTGGAGATACCGATAATCACATCCGGCCTATAGCCTGATTTCAAAACCTTCTCGACAAGTTCTAGAGTGAGTTGGTAGAAGTGCTCCCAGCTTACTACTTCAAACTCCATCTTCACCACAATTCTGCAACATGAAAATAAATGTTTTTATTCCCAGCCCTTTAATGGTTTGACTGTGAGCATTGAAGCAATAAAAGAAATACCCCTCTATTTTACGTTGTTTTCAGTAGATCCCTTGCCTGAGGATTGGATTAATATTGGTGCAAGAGTTAAGAATAGTAAAAAAGTTTTTTTACAATTCTTTAAGCATGGTTATCTGGTTTTCGAACTAGTCCCCTTTCTCCTTTACAATGTTCATCAGGCTTTCAAATATAACTACAATTTGCTAAAGGGGTTTGAACAAGAGCTTTTACTAATCCTCTATGGTAAAAGGAATTTTCAGGAATCATTGTCTAAAATAGGAGTTTCAGCCCTTGAGAAGGCTACAGTACTGTTAGCATCGGAATCGGTTGATGAGTTGAAAGAGGCAATAAGCATCTTGGAAAAAGAGTTTTCTAAAAGAGGCTCTGACTTTAAGCCGTTGGAGGAAGACAGAGGATTATTCGTAAACCTTTGGAGAAATCTTTTTAGAGAACTTGGCTTGGAAGAGGTAGAAGCCGACTATTGTCGAGTACTTGAACTAGTTAAAGAAAGGATTGCAATAAGCTATTTATAGACCCCTTCTTTGCATCTACGTAAAGATTAAAATACTTCCTTGAAATAAGATAAAGCAGCCTTGGAAACACCATCTCTAGTAGTGAATGTTAAAGAAGTAACCAAGGATTACGTCTTAAAAAGCGGTGTTGTGAAGGCTTTGAAGGGAATTAACCTCCAGGTTAAGAGAGGAGAATACATCTCAATAATGGGTCCATCAGGAAGCGGGAAAACAACATTATTCAACATGATCGGTGGATTAGATAGGCCCACAAGCGGAAGCGTTCTAATAGACGGGATGGATTTGGCTAAGATGAACGACCGTCAATTAGCATGGGTTAGAAGTAGGAAAATAGGCTATATCTTTCAAACTTTCAACCTAATACCGGTGCTTTCTGCGCAAGATAATGTTGCTCTCCCAATGGTTTTCCTCGGAATCAAGAAAGATGAGCGTCTGAAGAGGGCTTCAGAGCTTTTGGAGATAGTTGGCTTAGGCGATAGGCTTACGCACAGGCCTCACGAGCTTTCGGGTGGGCAACAGCAGAGAGTCGCAATAGCGAGAGCACTTGCCAATAATCCATCCATAATACTTGCAGACGAGCCTACTGGCAACCTTGACCTCGCTACTGGCCTCTCTATAGTTCAGATTCTCTACAGGCTTAAAGTAGAGAGAAACACTACCGTAATATGTGCTACACACGATCTGAAAATGGTGGATGTTTCAGACAAATTAGCTTGGTTGAGAGATGGTGTCATAGAGAGAATGGAGGAGCGGACAACAGTAACATTATCTGCTGGAGAATTAGAACTCTAGTCAAAACCGAAGGCTTAAATGGGTTTACCAGCTGTTTTTAACTACTAGTTGTTTGAGAGATATGTTTTTATACCTGTTTTCCGAACGACATCCGACCTAATATGAGCGAAGATTTAGACGAAGAGGAATGGGAGGAAGAGGAAGAAGACTGGGAAGAAGAGGAAGACTGGGAAGAGGAACTAGAAGAAGAGTGGTAGCACATAAGAAGGAAATCCCATTATTATTTTTTAAACTTTCTCTTTCTTAAAGAGCGTGATCCATATTGGTTAGGATTGCGGTAATAGAGAGAGATTCGTGTAAGCCAACTAAATGTGGTAAGCCGTGTAGGAAATATTGTCCAATAGTGAGAACTGGACAGGAGGCAATATATTTCGTTAAAGACGATGAACCTCCGGTGATAAATGAGTACTTATGTAGCGGCTGCTGTATATGCGTGAAGAAATGCCCATTCAATGCTATATCAGTCGTTAATCTTCCGGATGAATTAGAGAAAAAGGTGTTTCATCGTTATGGGGTAAATGCTTTCAAACTATATGGTTTCCCTGCTCTCTCACCAGGCTCGGTTACTGGTATACTGGGAGAAAACGGCATAGGCAAGTCTACGGTACTTAAAATAATCGGAGGTTTAATAAAACCAAACCTCGGTAGGATAGGTGAAGAAGTCGATACTGACGATATACTCGTTGCTCTCAGGGGCAATGTCTCATTCAATCTGATTGAGAAGATTTTCAAAGGTAAGCTGAAATGCATTTACAAGCCCCAATACTTAGATGAGATCCCAAGGCGAATTGGAGAAAAAAAAGTTGGAGAAGTCCTCGAGAAAATAGATGAGAAAAAAGTTTTTGAAAAGGTTGTTGAGCAATTAGATCTGAAAGAGATTTTGAATAACAAGGTTAATACGCTTAGTGGGGGGGAGCTGCAGAGACTTGCAATCGCCGCAGCATGTATGAGAGAAGGAGATGTTTACCTATTCGACGAACCTTCTAGTTTCTTAGATGTAATGCAGAGGCTTAAAGCAGCAGAACTCATAACTTAATTAAAGGAAGAGAACAAGATTGTAGTAGTTGTAGAACACGACTTAACCCTTCTAGATTACTTAGCTGACTATGTAGTGATGATATATGGTCAGCCATCGGTTTATGGCATTGTTTCACAAGTACTTTCTGCCAGAATCGGAATAAATTCTTATTTGGAAGGATACATAAAACAGGAGAACATACGCTTTAGGAAAGACGGTATAAAATTCCACACTCATGTAAGGACGAAGGAGGCCCCTCAGATCAAAATGTTTGAATGGCCCACCATAGATATTTCACTAGGGAGTTTTCACCTCAATGCAGAAAGTGGTTCAATAGGCGTAGGCGAGGTAATAGGAATAGCCGGCCCAAATGGCATAGGTAAGACGACATTACTTAAGGAGCTTTTGAAAAGTTTCCTTGGAGAATCTTCAATTACCGATGAAGAGATTATTAAGAAGATAGGTTATAAGCCACAATATGTTTCAGGGTTGTTCAAGGGGGTTGTCAACGATATTTTAAAGGAGACTTATGGAGGCGAGATCCCTGAGCTTCTTCGAGATGAATTGATAAAACCCCTTAAACTAGACCGCCTTGCAGACAGGCTTGCTGAAACACTTAGCGGTGGCGAGCTTCAAGCACTTGCTATTTCTGTGGCCCTGTTAAAAGACTCTTCAATATACTTCTTGGACGAGCCTTGTGCCTATCTCGATGTTGAGCAGAGATTAGCAGTAATACGAGCAATACGTCACACTATTTTAGCTAAGAAGTCTTCAGCATTCGTTGTTGAACATGACATTGCTGCATTAGATTTCCTGTCGGATAGGCTTATATTCATCCAGGGTGAGCCAAGTGTTTTCGGGCAGGCTTCTTCACCAATGATGGTTTCAGAAGGTATGAATCGGTTTCTAAAATACTTGGATGTAACAATCAGAAGGGAGCCTGAGAATCTTCGACCAAGAATAAACAAGAAGGACTCTAAGACAGACCGGCTTCAAAGAGCCCAAAACAAGTATTATTACTAACTACTTAAAGTTTTTAAATAGCACGGTTAAAGACTCCACAAAATGATACAGACCCCTGTAATAATAATAAATTTCAAAGCGTATTTGGAGTCTATTGGATTAAGCTGCCTTAACATTGCAAAAGCAGCCGAAGTTGTATATAAGGATACTGGAGTACAGATAGTGGTTGCCCCGCCCGCAACGGAGATCTCAAGAGTTTCCTCTTCCGTTGAAATACCCGTTTTCGCCCAACACGTTGACCCGGTGGAACCTGGTGCACATACTGGAGCTATTACAATGGAAATGGTAAAGGAGGCTGGTGCAACAGGTTTATTAATCAACCATTCTGAGAAAAGACTACTGCTTGCGGATATCGAAACACTCGTAAACAAGGCTAGGGCAAACAATCTCATAAGCGTTCTCTGTACAAACACTCCTGCAGTCACCGGTGCAGGTGCAGCTTTAAACCCTGATTTCTTAGCGATAGAGCCCCCTGAACTCATAGGCACCGGAATACCTGTTTCCAAAGCGAAGCCAGAGGTTGTACTTAATTCTGTAGATATGGTGATGAAAGTGAACCGTACCGTGAGGGTAATATGTGGAGCCGGAATAACAACTGGAGAGGATGTCTACGCTGCACTCAAGCTAAAAACAGTGGGAGTACTCTTAGCAAGCGGAGTAGTCAAGGCTAAGGATCCAAGAAAAGTAATACAGGAAATGGCTGAAGCATGCCTAAAATTCCAAAGTGAATCAAAAGGCTAGCTTCCTAATGGTGTTTTTATTTAAAATCACGGGCCCGCTGGGATTTGAACCCAGGTTCTTCGGCTCCGCAGGCCGACGCCTTTATCCTGGCTTGGCCACGGGCCCAGTTAAGAAACTTCGTAACAGATTTAAAAGCATTCCCTTTCCTCTAAGAGGATGACTGTTCCGAACCTGGTCATCATATTGCTAACCAAAAAGACTTAAAGGGCTATTCCAAATGCTTATTTAGATTCATTCAATGCTGTTTTTCTTGCTTAAGTTTGCTAAACCATGAATCTCCCGTTCAACCTGTATTTTAAGACGATATGTAAATATTTCAATATTCCCAAAATTGGCATAATTAACACTTGGATTACTGCATAGAAAGGAAACATGATCATATACTTACTTCTTACTTGCCAGTTCGCTAAGAAGGTTAGTAGAATATAAAAGAGGATTATATAGGGAAGTATGTGCCAATGCGTGATGGAGAAAACTATTTTGAAAGGCCAAAGTAAGAAGACTAAACCACAAGAGTAAATCAAGTAGAGTGGAGCTTGAAGAATGTGATGGTCAGAATTTATTACGGAAAGCCTGAAGGTCCCGCAAAACCATCCTGTTCTCTGTTTAAACCATTTTCTAAAGCTGCTTGGTGTTACTGTATATGCCTTGAAATTGACATGACCAATCTTCTTTTTCATTTTTCTTGCTAAAACTCCTATTTCAATATCTCCACCCCAGAAGAATAAGGAATGCCTCTTCATTATTTCTCTTAGTATAGTTGTCTTACCTATTGTACACGCACCGCTTGTTAACCATGGAAAATAGTGTCTAGAAAGCATGGCAATCTTATATTCTACTTCCTGCATCTTCTCTATAAAATTCCTTGAATTTGAGGGTACAACCTTTACACTAACTAAATCTAAACTATTTTCCTCCATCACGGCACATACTTTTCCTATATCATCCTCGGGAACTGTATCTCCATCCAAGAAGCATAGATATTTTGTTTTAACCAATTCCACAGATTTCCTACGCAAAATATCATAGATCTGCGTTCCAACTACTCTCTTTATGAGATAATACTTTAGATCTATTCCTCCTGTTTCTTCAACTTCTAAAATCCTAAAGCCTTCAGCTTTTAACGAGGCGAGGAAACCAGTCATTCTAGGATCATCCTCCTTTAGAGTTGCAATTATTACTTTTTCTTTAAATCTTCTTAGATAATCGAGATTCTTAAGATAATCAGGATTCTTAAACAATGGTACAACTATCGTGTAGTCGATGTATACCGAATCTTTTATTTCAAAAGGCTTTTTAAACTTAGAAATAAAATTCTTACAATCAAAAAGTGCTAGCCAAGGAAAGAAACATCCTTCTACTATCATTTTAACCTCCTCCTGCTTTTCACGTAATTAATATCTGCAAGTATTGCTCCATTCAAGAGTGGGGTGTCTATACCGGCAGCATATGTGAGATATCTTATGTCCTTTGGTAAACAATGGCCACCTATTCCATCTCTTGCTTCCAATATCTGGACATTCCATTTCGTGTTACATGCTTCTCTTAACAAATCAAATGGAACACCAATTTTCTCACATATCATCTTTAGCTCTTCTGCAAAGGCTATTTGAATAAACCTATAGGCATTTTCTGCAATTTTAGATAGCTCTGCCAATTCTAAGGATGGAACGATGTGAATTGGAATCCCAAGACTAGAGTAGAACTCCATACCTCTTTCTAAGCTTTTATTATCCAATGCGCCTAAAACTCTAGTTTGGACAACTCCATATCTTATTGGATCACCAATCCAATATCTATGTGGGCAATGAACAAGGTACTTTAAGCCAAATTTATTTGAAATGCTTCTACAAGTTCCTACGGAAACAGTAGATTCTATAGATACTAATCCATCCGTTTTTATTTCTGATATTTTTTCACAGACCTCATAGACAGAAGACAAGTCGGGTTTACTATCTGAATTAATACCTGTACTAACTGCAATAATATATACATCAGCATCTACAATTTCAGTTGTAGTATTAACTCCATTTTCCAAAGCTCTTTTTAGAGCCTCTTGACTTTTATCATATCCAATTGTTTCGAAAAACCTTGAAGTATGTAGTGCTACTGGTAAACCTATTGTTCCTAATCCTATCACATGAACTTTTAATTTCTTTCTCATCATTTCTTTTGGTTTCTTAAAGATTTAGATTTAAGTATTGTATTTTACTGATATAAGATAAAAATAATGTGAGAAACATTTATTTTTCTACCTTTGTTTCCAAAGGTATTTATTTTAAAGATTTAAACAAGAAAGTTTAAAATTACCTTTATATCCAAAGGAAAATAAAAATGAAGAAATGCAGAAAGAAGAATGTCGTTATATACTTAGATTCTGAAATAGTTAAAGAAGCGAAAGAACTTGGCTTAAGCATTTCCAAAATATCAGAAAATGCTCTAAAAGAGATAATAAATCGCATAAGGAATGAAGATAAGAGAATTCAATAAAGCAAATGGATGATTTTTCATCTTAAATCATGTTCAATTTCTCAATACCAATTATATCAAATGCATTACTCATTGTTATCAGAAAAGATTTAACTAGAGCTAATCTATTCTTCTTAACCTCATCGGTTATTACAGGACATTTTTCGTAGAAACTGTTGAATGAGTCGGCAAGATGCCTCATGTAAACAGCTATAGTGTTCATTGCAAGTGTTTCACCAGCTATATTTAGTACCCACGAGAATTTCCCTATTTGTTTAACCAGGTTCCATTCCTCGGGGGTTTTAAACGATACTTCATCAACCCTATCCACATCAACTCCTACCTTCTCAACTATCCTGCAAGCCCTCGCATAAGTATATTGAAGATATGGGCCAGTGTCTCCCTCAAGTCTTACAGCATCATTAACATCGAAAATCATCAAATTGTTTTTATCGGTTTTTATAAGAGAATATCTGATGGAGGCTGCACTCAGATGCATACTGACTTTCCTAAGCCAATCTTCATCCTTGTCAAGATGTCTTTTCTTGGTTTCATCATAGATCTTCTGAAAGACGATTTTTAAAAGGTCGTTAGCGTTAAAGACAAGTCCTTTTCTTCCAGACATGTGAACAACCTTCTTACTTTTCAATTCCTCTAACGAAGCTATCTCGCTTGCGGTTTCACCTGACAGTGCAACAACTTCGTAAAGATACGGGTAATATTCCTTGGTAGAAGGCATGCCCATTTTTTTCAGAGCATGTTTTACAACCATCTGAGGATACTCTTGCCTCTTGTCTACAACTGTTATTGCAATATCTGCACCAGGGAAGTCGTATTCCTCACCGTCTACATGCGTTGTAAGAATGTGTTTTCCATTAGGCTGTTGAATCCAATTTCTTACTTTGAATTTTCTCGGGGTTAAGCCAAGCTTCCAAGAAGCATATGCAATATCCTTACCCACGTAGGTCGCAGTGCCATCAGACCTTATTAGAACCTCATCCGGCGCCTTCAGCTTTTTAAATTCTTCAACATCCCTCAGCCTAATCATTAAACAACCCTTGTTCACTCCTTCGCCTTCAACGTAAACCTCGTTTTTTTCCTCAAGCTTCTTTATAGCCCATTCAAATATGCCTGATCTTATTACATCCGTCTCCCAGTTTAGCAAGTCGTAAAATATTCCGAAATTCCACGCTGTTTCAAGCTGGCATTTAACAACTTCTTCAGAGAACTTCCTTGCGAATTCAGCTATTTCATTACCCCCCTCTTCTATTCTCTTTATTACTTCGCTCTTAAGCCTCCTAAGCCCCTCGTCCTTGCTTATTCTCTCGCTATATTCTGCATAGACTTTCCCACTATACTCATCAAACCTAAGACCTTCAGGGGGCTCCATTGGGACTTTAATAAAGTAATGGGCTACAATGTTCTCTGCTACTTGAGAACCGCTATCGTCTATGTAGTTGACTACGAGTACTTCATGTCCTAGGAACCTTAAGAACCTTGCCAACACATCTCCTATAACCGCGTTTCTCAATGTTCCGATATGCAATGCTTTATTCGGATTCGAATTAGTATGTTCTATTAGAATCCTCTTCTTGACTATAGGGAATTTGCCATATTCCCCACCTTTAGAAAGAACCTCGTTTAAAACGGAGACGGAGTATTTATTTGGATTGAATTTAAAATTGATAAAGCCGTTAACGTTTTTAACATCTTTAAAGGATTCAAGCATGTTTAAATCAAGCACATTTACGATTGCCTCAGCGATTTCAATCGGTCTCCCACCATATTTCTTAGCTAAGTCGAATGCTGCTGTAGTCGCAACGTCCCCAAGCTCTGAACTTGGAGGCTCTTCAACCCTTACTTCCACATCATAGCCTAAACTTTTAACAGCCCTTTTTACCTCGGCCCTTACCTTCTCAACCTCTTCAAGAAACCCCATTCCGGCTTTTGTAAGAAATATATGCTAATAAGCATTAATTAGGCGGGATAGGTAAAATACATGGGAGACAGACTACTTGAGTTTCTCGTAAAGCTTCCACTTTGAAGCGAGTTTTTCGAAATCCTTACCGAAAACCTTTTTCATGAAAGGTATGTAGAATTCGATTTCCTCCTTAGTCATATACTGGAATTGATACTCGCCCTCGTAAGGTGATGGTTCACCCTCCCTCCTTATGAACTCTATATGCATAAACGGGTCTCCCTTCTTAACAACAACAGGTTCCCTCTCATTATTCAGGTTCACTATCTCGAGTGCTAGCCTCCCTATGAAGCCACTGTGGACTTTTGCAGCGTTAAGGAAGGATAAGCCAGCTCTTCCGTAACGGCTTTTGGCAGTGAGATGTGCAACAATATCGGTTGGTGTAAATACTATTTCCCTAGATATTACATTCCTATGCTCAAGGTATTGCAGCTTAACATCCTCCATTACAGTGAGAACATACCCGTCTCCATCCATGTAATTCTCATCAAACGGGTTTATTATGGGGATTTTCTTGACGAGCTTAAGCAGCTCGCTCCTACCTAGTATACTCATCGCTTAACCCTCCACGCTCCCTCTAATATAAATTTTCAACAACCTTCTTTAAAAAAGCAACTCTGCATTCAACCTCAGCGGGACTAAGGCTGAATAATGGCCCAGTTTTCTCAACCTTAATACTTGCTGAAGCAGAAGCGTAAAGCCCAGCTTCCAAAAGGTTTTTTCCTTCAATATGTTTAGCGAGGAATATGGAGGCGTAGACATCACCGGCACCAGTCGGATCGATTGCTTCTGTTTTAAAGGCAGGAATACGGTAACACTTCTTCCTATCCATTACAAAGGAACCGTGCTCGGAATCGGTTATCTCGACAATAATATTGGGGTTTAAATCAAAAAGCTCCCTTACATCGTTCTTTAGGAAAAATAATTGTTCCTCGAGACTCATATGGACGTAATTAACGTATGTGAGGAAGTCGTCTGACAAGAGTCTTCTAACACTAATAACACTGTTCCCCTCCCCAACGCTTCTTATAAAGCCCTGAGCGTCAATAGATATTCTACAACCGGCTTCAGCAAGCTCTTTTAAAACACTATGGTCAACCTCGTTTAAAACAGGAGTGACGTGGACAGCATGTAATCCTTCAACCATTCTTTTATCAACGAATATTTTCCCAGAAGGTTCTCCAGAGGTTTTCTGAATCCTTGAGGAACACTTGTAAAAATTCTCAAAAACAATGCTTTTCTCAAAGCTCTGTGCTAAAACTTTCACACCCATAGCTTTAAGTTTCTCAACCCACTGAGGATCCATATCTGGCCCATATGCTGTGAAGAGAATTGTTTCAAACCCCATTCCTGCAAGGCTTACAGACGAGTAGAACCCTCCCCCACCCAAGAAACTGTAAGACATGCCATTGCTATTGTTTAAATCTATAGTTAAAGCACCCACCACACCTATCCTCAAAGATTTTGCAAGCATTATGTAGTGCGTAATAGATGCTCCTATTTATTGCTAGCCTTCGTGTGAAAAACTTAAATCCGCATTTACCATTCCAATTGGTTACAAAATTCTCCCAGTTAGAGTCCATAATTGGGGTAAAGTGTATAAGGCAGTGTCCTAAGCTGGTTTCGAGGCTGATAAGGATGGCGAAAGCCAGTAGGATTATCGAAATAAAGTGGCAGGGTAGGGGAGGGCAGGGAGTAGTATTGGCGAACCAGCTTATCGGCATGGCGCTTTTCGAAGAAGGCAAGCATATTCAAACCTTCCCCGACTTTGGTCCTGAGAGAACCGGAGGGCCGGTAAGAGGATACACACGTTTCTCAGACGAGCCGATTGACGTACATTCCTTCGTCTACGAACCTGACATACTTGCAGTCATCGACCCATATTTTGCAGAAGACCCAAGCGTATACGCTGGGCTTAAGCCGACAAGCATAGTGGTAGTGAACTCCAGCAAGAAGCCGCAGGAACTAGTTAAGAAAATCGGATTGAAAGTCGAGAAATTCGGTATTGTAGATGCTATAAAAATATCCAAAGAGGTCTTCGGAACATACGTTTTCAACACCCCCATCTTAGGAGGCCTCGTGAGACTCACCGGAATAGTGAAGCTTGAGACGCTTGAGAAACTCCTCCTGAGCAGGTTCCCCGGAAGAGTTGGTGAGCTAAACGTTAAGGCTTTGAGAAGAGGTTTCGAGGAGGTGGTGACGTAAATGAGTACTTCAGCAACCTGGAGAGAAATCGACCTTGGCGGCAGCGTAGCAGGCGGCACCAGTGAGAGGTATAAAACTGGGAACTGGAGGGTTGAGAAGCCAGTAATAGACTACGGTAAGTGCGTAAGATGCTTAATATGTTGGCTCTACTGTCCGGAGCCAGCGATAATCAGGAAGAATAACGAGGTGAGAATAGACTACGACTACTGCAAGGGCTGTGGAATCTGCGCGGAGGAATGCCCCGTCAAGGCAATAAGCATGGTTCCGGAGGAGGTGTAGGAGAAATGATGGCTAATGCATTATCCAGGCAGCATAGGATCGCTCTAACGGGCAACGATGCCGTAGCTTATGCAGTCAAGCAGGCTAAGGTAGATGTCATAAGCGCTTACCCAATAACTCCGCAAACATTCGTTGTTGAGACACTCTCAAGATACGTTTACGACGGCGAGCTAGATGCGAAATTCATCGCGGTAGAGTCAGAGCATTCCGCCTTATCCGCAGTAATAGGGGCATCGCTAGCCGGGGCAAGAACCTTCACCGCAACATCAAGCCAGGGACTAGCATACATGTGGGAAGCACTCTACGCAGCCTCAGGGCTAAGACTGCCGATAGTAATGGCTTTGGCAGCGAGAGCGCTATCAGCACCGATAAACATTCACAACGATCATTCGGATTTCTTCGGCATGAGGGACGCAGGCTGGATAATGTTCAACGGCGAGGAAGCGCAGGAAACATACGATCTAACAATAATGGCTTACAAGATTGCTGAAGACCCTAGGGTATTGCTTCCAGTAGTAGTTTCCTACGATGGATTCATAGTGTCGCATGCAATAAGCGACTTCTACGCTTTAAACGACGACGTCGTTGCAGAATTCCTGGGTAAAAGGACAACGGGCCCAAAAATAGATCCGGATAATCCACGTAGCTTCGGAGTATTGGCGCTTCAAGACTCTTATTTTGAATTCAAAAGACAGCAGTATGAAGCAATGGAGAACAGTAGGCAAGTAATCCGAGAAGTATTCGAAAAATACGCTGAAATCTCGGGGAGAGAATACAAGCCACTTAAAGAATACATGACTGAAGACGCTGAAACATGCATAGTAGCAATGGGAAGCACAGTAGGAACAGCAAGACAAGCCGTCAAAACACTAAGAGAAAAAGGCGAGAAAGTAGGAGTAATAGGAATACTACAATACAGGCCGTGGCCAACTAAGGAAGTTGAACAAGCATTCCCGAGATTCAAAAGAATAATAGTAATGGAGAAGACAATGAGCCCCGGAGCGAGAGCAGGACCGATGTACGAAGACATAGCTTCAACACTATATCCGAAACACAGCGAAGTTAAAATGATAGACTACACGTACGGCCTAGGGGGAAGAGACATATCTCCACAAGGAATAATTGACATCTACAGGCTTGGAAAAGAATTGATAGACAAGGATAAGAACGATAGGGTCCAGTTCTACGGGGTGAGAGAATGAGCAAACTAGAACCAATAGGAAAAATCTCAGACCTGCCAGAAGAACCTAAGCTAAGACCAGGACACAGACTATGCGCAGGCTGCGGCCCAGCGATAACCGCAAAGATAATAACGCTCGCGGTGCCTGAAGCAGTAATAGTAAACGCAACAGGATGCGTAGAAGTCAGCACAACCATATACCCGTACTCAGCGTGGAAAACACCATGGGTACACGTATTATTCCAGAACAACGCTGCAGTCGCATCGGGCATAGTAGCAGCACTGGAAAAACTCTCAGCAGAAGGAAGAGCAAAGAAAATACCCGTGATCGCACTCGGAGGAGACGGCGCGACATTCGACATAGGACTAGGAGCAATATCAGGAGCATTAGAAAGATTAGACAAATTTGTATATGTATGTTATGACAACGAAGCATACATGAATACTGGTATACAAAGATCAGGAGCTACTATCTTGGGTGGTGCGACTACTACGAGCCCTGCTGGTAAAGTTATTCCAGGTAAGCAGGAGAATAAAAAAGACCTCATAAGCATTGTTGCTTCGCATCATATTCCTTATGCTGCTACTGCTACGCTCTGGCTTTGGCGCGACATGATTAATAAGATTCGTAAGGCTGTTAACTATAGTGAGCAGGGTCCTGCGTTTCTGCATGTTCTTGCTCCATGTCAATTCGGATGGCGTTATGAGCCTCATTTGACAATAAAGATGTCGAAGATGGCTGTTGAGACTAGGCTATTCCCAATCTATGAGATTGAGGACGGCCAGTTGAAGATTAACTTCAGGGTTACTAAGCCTACGCCGGTCGAGGAGTATCTTAAGATTCAGAGGCGTACTAGGCATCTTCTTGAGCCTAAGAATGCTGAAACCTTGCAGAGGCTTAAAGAATGGATTGAGTGGAACTGGCAACGCTTAGAAAACCTGGAAAAAGCTGGTAAAGTATTCTAGGAACCGATAAAATAACGATATCAAAGTATTCGAATTTTTCCCTAGCTTGTTTCCCTTGATTTATTGGAGAATAATGCTTGAGAAAACGTTAGGCCGGCTTAAAGTGGATTCATATTGGAGTCTTTCTGAATACAGAATATAGGGGAGGATAAGATGAAATCCTGCTTTGGTATAAGGATTTCGAGTAAATCTCCTCAGGGAATCCGAATAGCTGAAAAAGCTGTTTCTTTTAAGAACGCTACATCAGAAGGGCTTCAACCGGCACAAGCTTCTTTTTTACTACGTCAGGCGCTAGGCTTAGCTCTTCCATAATAACCGAGCCGAGCAAACATACGTCTTCATCCCCGAAAATCACTGGGGTTGATGATAAACGGTATCCCTCGATTTCAACGCCGACTTCACCCAGCTCCTTCTCCACCACCCTATTGTCAGCGAGCCTCAGCCTCACTCTCCTCATCGGCTTAACATCGAGTTTTTCAAGGAGGGAACGAGGTAAAACGGTATACGTAGAGCCGCTGTCAACAGTTAACTCTACGTCTGCCTTCTTAGTGTCATCGAATACGTTCCAGACTCTAGCTTTAACCTTGAATATTCCCATAACCATTTCTAAAAACGGTGTTTTCAATATTTAAGATAACTATTTTATTACCTATAGCAAGAAGCCGAATGAGAATAAGCTGCCTTGTCTGCCGGCAGGTTAATTACACAGATGCACCCAACAGGTAAACCCTTCTCCTCGACTATAAAAAATCCTCGAGGATTAAAGCTGGGAAAAGAAAGTTTTCTCAGCCTCTCCAAATTCCTAAACACAGTATTCATTAAAGAAAAGAAGACCTGCTCATCACCACTTCTAAAATTTCTCAATACCATAGAAGACATTATTGTCATTCTTCTTTTTTAAATATTTTCATACACCCTTTGTCTGACAGTAAGATTTCGACTCGCCGGGAATAAAGAGAATCTTTTAGTTTGAAATCTTCTAAGACAAAAAAAGCTTAGTATAGTTACTGGATATTTAAATTCGAAATAAAGAATTGAGAATTTTATTCAAAAGCTACTTGTAGCGAAGGTTTAAAGTATAAATATTTGATGTTTCAGAGATTATACATTACGAAATGGATAATTGCGCTTACTATTTCTACAGTGCTATCGTCAATTTTTCTATTTCCCATTTTTATAGGATGCTTTTCTCAAACTTCCACGGTTAATATCACACTTTACTTAAAGACGCCGAGAAGGCTACCATTAGAGGAAGTAGAGATAAAGATCGACGGAGTGTACTATGGCTCAGGTCGTGCATGAACGCTAGGCTTGCTCCAGGCATGCATATAATGGAGGCTAGATGGGTGGATACAGATCTGATTCTTCCTCCTTTAATAGTTTCAGAACTGAGCATGATAATCTTGACACAACTGATGTACACACGTTGACTATTGGAGTATTGGGTGCTCAGGGGCAGGTCCAAATCCCGATAATACCGTCAAGAGAGTCAACTTAAACGTGTT
>JAVZMD010000027.1:14757-15049 GCA_038883435.1 Thermoproteota archaeon | reverse complement strand
TGGATAACAATGGCCCGTTTCTTTCTTTTTGCAAGTTCGTTATAGCCATAGATTTTGAGACGACGTTCTGCCTCCTGAGAAGTGAGGCCCGACTAAGAAATATCGAGACGAACAAGGAGCTGGCCGATGGGAAGAGCTAGAAGCTCCCTAGTCTCCGTCGTTGACTGCTCCTGGCTTAAGGTCTTCTTCACACCCTTCCTCTCCAAGGCTAGTTTTTTATACTTTCATTCCTAGAGGGTTAAGAACGAGGAAAAAGGTGACTAGGAAGATCGCTCCACCTAACCATTTCAAA
>JAVZMD010000027.1:0-14747 GCA_038883435.1 Thermoproteota archaeon | reverse complement strand
TTAGGCTTGCAACCCTTCAGGTGTTTATCCAGCTCATCTTTGGTCTTGAAAGTGGCTCCGCAATTAGGACACTTGAACTCTTGAGGTGTTGTCATGTTTTTCACCTCCAAGAGAAACGTTTGTTAAACTAATATTTAAAAATTTCTATTAAAGAGCTATGCATTTCTTTGAGAAAAAAGACGTTGCTTATGAAAAACAGAACTTTTTAAAAATCATGACTAGAAAAAGAAGTGAAGAGTTGAGAGAATTCCAAAAGCTATAAAATCGAGATTAAAAAGAAATCTATAAGATGATAGTGTGTGAGCTGGTCTATTTTGCTATTCCATTGACAGAAGAAACATGTAGAGAGCCAATTAAGAACAATCGCATCAGATAGAGACAGATATACACTAGCTATTCGAATTTTGAACTCATATACTCATTGTTTAGATGAAATAGACAAAAATATTCAAAAAGAAGATGGAATGATGAAATCATTTCTTTTCAGACGAGAAAAAACTCCTCCCTCTCACCGAACTTCTTGTATTTCATCAGCATATCCTCTTTTAAACTGGGTTTAATAGTTTGAAGAGCTTTTTCAAAATCATCTTTGGTTACCTTGTCAGCGTCCCTCCTCAAAGCGTTTAAACCAGCTTCTCTGCAGAGCGCCTCCAAGTCAGCCCCGGAGTAGCCCTCAGTCCTCTTAGCAACCTCCTCCAAGCTAACGCCCTCCAGGGGCATTTTCCTCGTATGAATCCTAAGTATCTGGAGCCTTGAAGCCTCGTCGGGCGGAGGGACGTAAAGTATTACTTCAAACCTTCCCGGCCTCATTATCGCATGGTCTAAGAGCTCAGGCCTATTGGTTGCTCCTATCACCACTATCCTCTCAATAGGAGTGAGGCCGTCCATTTCCGTGAGGAGTTGGCTTACAACCCTTTCAGTTACGCCACTGTCAGCCATACTCATACCTCTCCTGGGAGCGATCGCGTCAACCTCATCCAAGAAGATTATCGAGGGCGATGCCAGCCTTGCCTTTCTGAAGACCTCTCTTATAGCCTTCTCTGATTCCCCAACCCATTTAGAGAAAACCTCCGGGCCCTTTATGCTTATGAAGTTGGCCTCGCTCTCGGTTGCGACGGCCCTCGCCAAAAGTGTTTTTCCGCATCCCGGGGGCCCGTATAGGAGTATTGCTTTAGGTGGAGTTATTCCCAATTTCTCAAACTTCTCAGGGCTCTTTATGGGAAGCTCCACAGTCTCCCTCAGCCTCATCTTAATCTCCTCAAGCCCCCCTACGTCGCTCCATCTAACCGTAGGGACTTCAACGTATACTTCCCTCATCGCCGTCGGAGTTATCTCTTTGAAAGCATTCATGAAATCCTCCTCCTTGACAACCATTTTCTCCAAGACTGATGGCGGTATTTTCTCCTCCAGCTTAATCTCAGGGAGGTATCTTCTTAAAGCCTTCATAGCAGCCTCCCTGCATAGCGCAGCTAGGTCCGCACCAGTGTAGCCGTGAGTTATCTCAGCCAGCTTCTTCAAGTCGACATCCTTATCAAGTGGCATTGACCTCGTATGTATTTGGAGTATCTCAAGCCTGCCTTGCTTATCTGGAACACCTATCTCAATCTCCCTGTCGAACCTTCCTGGTCTCCGTAGAGCAGGGTCTATCATGTTTGGAACATTAGTGGCGCCTATAACAATCACCTCACCTCTACCCTTTAAACCATCCATAAGCGCCAGCAGCTGGGCCACTACTCTTCTCTCAACCTCGCCACCAACCTCCTCCCTCTTTGGAGCGATAGCATCTATCTCATCGATGAATATTATGCTGGGAGCCCTCTCCTGAGCCTCCTGGAATACTCTCCTAAGCCTCTCCTCGGACTCGCCATAGAACTTGCTCATTATCTCCGGCCCGTTTATCGAGAGGAAGGTTGCGTCAGACTCGTTGGCAACAGCCTTGGCCAAGAGCGTCTTACCAGTCCCCGGTGGGCCGTGTAAGAGCACTCCTTTAGGTGGCTCTATGCCGAGCCTCTGGAACAGTTCAGGATGCCTAAGGGGGAGCTCAACCATCTCTCTTATTCTCTGTATCTCCTCATGTAGCCCACCTATGTCCTCGTAAGTAACCCTTGGAATAGCAAGCTTCTCAGCAGCCTCCTCGCTTACAAATTGCAGTTTTGTGTCAGGAGAAACTTTTACCACTCCCCTCGGCCTGACCCTGACCACTGTTAGGCCGAGAGCCTGCCCGCCGAAGACGGGTATTGCAACAATATCACCTTCAGTAAGGGGAGTATCGATAAGCTTATCCTTGACATAACTCAGAAACTCCTCGTCGACATTAGATACCCTGACACCCATCGGAGCGAAAACAACCTCGATAGCGTTCTCAACCTTCTCAACCTTCCTAATCTTAACGTAGTCGCCTATTGCTACTCCAGCACTCCTCCTTATCAACCCGTCCATCCTGATTATTTTCTGACCCTCGTCCTCAGCGTAACCGGGCCAAACTATGGCGGAGGCAGACCTCCTGCCTATTATCTCAACAACATCTCCAGTATCAGCTTTTATCTGAGCCATCTCCTTCTTACCTATTCTAACAATCCTTCTCCCAGCGTCTCTAGGCTTTGCTTCAGCAACTAAAAGCTGGATTTCACTCATTTCAAAAAGCCTTTCTAAAACGCCTAAATTTAAGCTTTTTACTAAAAACTAATGGGTTTTACGTGGATTCCTGCGACTGCTCTTCGACCTTCTTAAGTTGATTTCTGTACATTTCGACGATCTCCCTTACCGTAGTGGCTTGTTCCGGAGCCTTATCATCCCGTAGTCTACCTGTATACTTGGGGAAACGCCCTGCTAAGCCCGAGCCCCTTCTAATCACGTCAAGCCCACACGTGTGGACGGGGCTTAAGGTTATTTCTGAGGCGATTATCTCGATTACTATTCTGGGCTCAAACCATACGTCTGCTTCTATCTTCGAGTCAACTCTAGGATGCTTGTGGCTAATCCTATAATTGTTCATCAAATCAGTGAAACTAGCCAAGTCCTCATCTGTAAAGCCCGTGCCGCATTTAGCGAAAGTCCTGAAAACGTCTTCCTCAGGATCGTATGCGGCAAGCAGGTATGCGCCATACCTGCCTGTTCTCTTACCCCTGCCGTGGAAGCCGCCTACTATGACAAGGTCAAAAGTGTCAGCAACCTCAGCCTTATACTCTCTCTTCAGTTTTATCCAGCTCCATTCCCTAGCCCCTGCTCTATAGGATGCTTTAAGGTCCTTTACTACAAGGCCCTCACAGCCTTCTGAGATCGCTTCTTCCATAAAAGCTTCTATCTGTTCTGGATCGCGGGATATTATCTGCCTGACTAGCTTAACCCTCTCGTCTTCAATAATAACATTCTTTAAGGCATTCCTCCTCTCTAAATAGGTTTTTTCAGTATAGTCGACACCATCAGCATATAACAAGTCGAAGAAGAAGAGAGCAACCGGATACTCTTTCATAGCCTCCTCGATGCCATACTTCCTCCTTCTATGCATAAGCTCCTGGAACGGCAACAGCTCACCTGTATCAGGATTTATCGCTACGCATTCTGCTTCCAGAACCGCCTCTCTAGCCTTAACATTCTTCCTCACCATTTCTATCGCATCGGGATAATGATTCGTAATATTCTCTAGCCTTCTAGAAAAAAGCAGGACGTCGCTATTATTCTTGTGTATTTGAACACGCTCCCCATCCAGCTTGTACTCTGCAGCAGCCTCGCCACCTGTCTTCTCCAAAACCTCCTGTACTGTAGTCAAGCGTTCTGCAAGCATAGGCCTAATAGGCTTGCCCACTGTTATCTTGAAACCATAGACCCCCTCAAGCCCTTTTTCCGCAATCGCCTTAGCAACAGCTCCAAGGTCGCTGGAGATATTGTAGGCACGTTCTATCACCGGTCTATTAGACTTATCTCCGGTGAATGCTTGAGCAATAGCGTCGAGAATAGTGTAATCAGCAATGCCGAGCCTAAGCCTTCCGGTGACGATTCTGACAGCATACTTCGCCTCCTTTGGAGACATGTCTATCAGAAGAGAAGAAAGCAGGCCCGTCTTCTGGGTGACTGAACCCTTTCCACCTAGCTTCGCAAGCTTGTAAAGCTTCTCGTAAACATCTGTTAGGGTGGGTTCCCTACTCAGAAGCTTCTTCTGAATCTTCCTTTGCGCGAGTATCTCAGCAACGCTGCCTAGGTCACCAGCCTCCTTGTATAATTTCTCTACAGCCTCATCATCTACACCTGAGAACTCCGATAACGATCTTAAAACGAGTTTCTCAGCAACGCCGAACTCTAAACCCTCATAGTCGGGCCTAACCTTGCCCTGGAGAAGGTACACGAGCTTCTCGAGCTCGGTGGGACTAGCCTTCTTGAAAAGGTCTACTAAGAGACTTGTCATTTCAAGCCTTTTCGTAGTAGATTCCACCTGCTCCATGGCTTCCGCGACTTCTTTGAAAAGCATAACCATGGAATAATCACCTCATAGGAGGGTAAAAACGTTTCTCAAACGGTCTTTTCTCCACTTTAAAGAGCGAAACCTTATGATGGAAAACCCCTATAACGGGTTTTTCAAAAAGTGCTTTGCCCTTAGGAATTTTTCAAGAATTTCCGTGAAGTTAACTGGTTCCCCTCCGCCAACCCCGGGGCATTTTTCGTCGAATATGAAAACATATTCCTCTGACCCGTATCTAACTGTTTCAACGTCTTCTGGAAATTCTAAAATATCATCCAGAACCCTTTTTTCAACGGGATAGAAAGGATAGAGTTGGCATGCAACAGGCTTATACTCATGTATTGTGCATAAACCGTTCTCTAAGAAAGGACAGTATCCCCCTCTACCCATCAGGAGCATCCTTCCCTCGGGGGAAACATACGGCTTAAAAGACGGGTGAATTTTCCTGATTTTCTCTAACTCATCCCCACTTATCTCAGGATTTAGATTGCAGCATTTTTGTCCACAAAGCTTACATTTAAACAGCATTCCCCTTCTTACTATCGGCAATTCTGTAGCAAACATCTTTGTCAAATAAGAATATAGGACTTTATGAACTTTTTTAAACATCTCTTTCTCCCCTGAAGACTTATGCGGCGGAAAATTGCGGAGATTGTTTCTTACGTATTATCAAACCCTGTCACAGGAGGCCTTGGCGGGCTAGCGATATTGTATAAGGAAGAAGCAGTGCTGAACGATGCTGCTGTAAGCATTGCTATGATAGTTTTCTTTTACAGCATCCTGCCATTTTCAAGTGTGTATTACCTTAGGCTACGGGGGAAGACGGATATATTTATGAGTGAGAGAGCGAGGAGGCCTAGGCACTTCATACCCGGTCTACTTGGCTACTTCATATCAGCATTCCTCTTTAAATCAAGAGGGGCAGGCCTCTTAGCGGTCACATCAGCCTCGTACTTCTTAACATCCCTCTTCCTCCTCTTTTTCACCTTCAAAACCAAGATCAGTATTCACGTATCGGGATTAGCAACAGTAGGTACGCTTATTTCCTACTTCTATGGGGCTCCAGGAGCTATAGTATTAATGTTCCTGCCTTTATTGGCGTGGGCACGCGTAAACACTGGTGAACATACTTATCCACAAACAGCACTAGGAGCCCTTGTAGGTTTTTTAGCAACTGCCTCAACACTGATTCTGCTTAAACCCTAGAACTCAGTTAAGCAATCAGGTTGCTTATTTTTGGGAATTTTTTCAACACTTCCCCCTGGGCTAGTAGTATCGGTGTAAAGGACATTATGTCTACTTTTCTGAGGACGGGGGAGAGCAATTCGCTGACCTCAACCTCGTTTACAGCAGTCCCCATTGTTAGAGGGTTCATGGAAGGAAGTACGATTATTCTAGTGTCATTGTGTTCACCGTACAAGAAGCTCTTAAACCTGTGTTTAACACCTATGGAGTCTCTTATGGTTATTACTGGGTGTTCATGCCCCATTAGAACAACACTATCCTCTCCGGGTAGTTCATGATCCTTGTCACCATGTATGAGAAAGTACTTCCCTATTCTAACGGGCGGGTCTTGAAACTCGACATTCAGCCTTTTAAGCACTATTCTAACAAAATTATCGTGATTACCCCTTATTAGAATAGGCTCCGCACCTAAGCTACGCACATCGTTTACGAAGTCTTGGACTTGAGTCCATTCTTCGGGGTTTATGTCTCCGAATTCGTTCTTTATATCTCCAAGGATTATCAATCTTCTTGCAGACCTGTAGTTGAACATGTTCCTGAGCGATTTCACTATTGGTTCATAGGTCGGGAAAGGTATGTGTACCCCTTTCTCTTCTAGCTCCCACTCTAGACCAAGATGTATATCCGCCACAACTATAGCATTGAGGCTCTTAACATAGAGTGCTGGTTCAAACTCTACTATTTCAATATCCTCAGTTAGCTGCATGTATGGCTGCCAAAACCTCCTTGTGGAGTCTTTCCAGCAATGCTCTCTTATCCTCCATGAGAACTACGTCCGTGAAGCTTGACAACAATAGGGAGTGGGCGATTGGGGACGCAACCCTGCTAGGCTGACAGACAAGTGGAATCCTAATGTTGCTTTCCAATTCAGATACGAATCTTAGAGCATTCTTAATATCCATAGCATCCTCAAGTATCTCCCTGTACGTTTCCTTCATAACCGGAAAATTCTTTAAGTCTCTTATTGCCTTTAGAATATGCTCTGAATTGAGTTGAAGTTTTGAAACCATAACCTCATGACCCTTATAGTTTCTGAGTATCATGAGACTCCTTACCGCGACGTGTCTAAACCTGTGTTTTAACATCTCAGTTCTTTCTATTGAAGATATGGCTAGGCTATACAAGTTCGAAGAATTAACCGACTTAATAATTCCATCCGGGTCAACTCTGTACTTTGGTGGGAGTATGAGGAGGAAACCGTTGTCTCCGACTGAGATTTGCACTGAGACCGATCCTAGAAGATTTGAAGCCGCTACTGCAAAAGCCCTGGAGAGAACATCGTTTACCCTTCTACCTACGAGGCTATGGAAAACTATTATCTGCCTATCAGATTCGTCGATATAGTTCTCAACTATCAGCGAGCCCTTTCTCAAATATGGGAGGACACCTATGTTGTTGAAGTATTCTGCTGTTATCCTCAGGTACTCGTAAAGGGCTACGGCCGTCTTCCTATCTACCTTAAAGTAATCCATGTAATGCCTAATCCTATCCTCCTTCTTGTCAAATAGTATTGTTTGAAGCTCTCTTATTCTGAATTCATCTATCATGTTAGCTAAATCATATGAAAGCGGAAGCATCTCCGAGAACCATTGCGGCACTGTAGGCTTCTCTCCTTCAGCAGGTTCTACGATAAGCTTCATCAATCGGCTCTTGATACACTTGTAGGGTCTACCGCCTAGGAGGAAAATATCTCCCGGAGAGAGCCTTTCGAAAAACTCTTCCTCAATATTTCCGACAGGCTTATTGTCCTTGGTGAAGACTTTAACCATAGCCATGTCGGGTATTGTTCCAGTATTAGTCATGTATATGACTCTGACAAGATTGCCTCTTCTCCCGAAGACACCGTCTTCCTCATCCAGCCATATCTTTCCATATACCTTATAGCCTTCTAACTGTCTGTAATATCCACTTAAATACCTTAGGACGCTCATGAAGTCTTCTAGGCTCAGGTTCCGGAAATTGTAAGACCTTTTGACAAGATTATAGGCTTCTTGAATACTCCATTTCTTCTCAATAGACATCCCCACTATGTGTTGGGCAAGAACATCCAGAGGGTTCTCTGGAATATAGACTTCGTCAAGCTTCCCTGCTTCAGCAGCCTTAGACATTACAAGTACTTCAACAAGATCATCTCTCTCCATAGGTATGAAAACGCCTTTTGACACGGCTTCTAGCGAATGGCCTGAACGGCCGATTCTTTGAATAGCCCTCGTAACCGATTTTGGCGAGCCTATTTGAACAACGCAATCTATGTAGCCAATGTCGATGCCGAGCTCTAGGGAAGTGCTGGTTACTACAGCTTTAAGCTTACCTTTTTTCAACTTGTCTTCCACATCGAGCCTGACTTCACGTGATAAGGAAGAATGGTGGGCAGCGTACTCGTCCTCGTTTAAAACGCTCTTCGGCCTGAGCTTTTTTAAATGGTATACGACTCTCTCAGTACTGCTACGCGTATTAGTGAATATTAACGTAGTCCTATTCCGCCTTATTATGCTGTTTATCAGCTTATACATCCTTCCACTGAGCTCTTCAGCAGGAGTATGGACGAGGTCGAAGTGAGGAGACACGACTTTAAGCTCGAACCTCTTTGAAGCATGTACATCCACTATCGTGCATCGCCTTGGAGAACCGTTTTCATATCCAACCAAATAGGCAGCTACTTTCTCTAACGGATGTATTGTTGCAGACAAGCCTATTCTCTGAAAATCTCTGCCTGAAAAGCTTCTCAGTCTTTCGAGGCTTAAAGAAAGGTGTGCGCCTCTCTTCGAACTACAAAGCTCGTGTATTTCATCCACTACCACCCATTGAACTTCTTTCAAGAAAGATCTGAATTTAGGTGCGACAAGTATTATCGAGAGGCTCTCGGGGGTCGTTATCAGTATGTGTGGAGGCTTCTTCAACATTCTGCTCCTTTCAGAGGTTTTAGTATCCCCAGTCCTTACGTGAATCCTTATATCTGGAAAATCATAACCCTCAGCTTTTGCAATCTCCTTAATCTCCTCTAAGGGTTGTGAAAGGTTTTTCCTGATATCATTGTTTAATGATCTTAAGGGCGAGACGTAAACACAGTAAACCCTGTCTTCAAGCATTCCTTCAAAACCCCTTTTCACCAGGTAGTTGAGTATTGTGAGGAAGCAGGCAAGCGTCTTTCCACTTCCAGTAGGTGCAGATATTAGGGTATTCTCACCTTTAACAATCGGTTTTATCCCATATGCCTGGGGCGGGGTTAAATCTCTAAACCTCTTCCTAAACCACTCGGCTACAACAGGATGAAGTAGCCCAACGATTTCTTCGAAACTGCTCTTAACAGCGTAGAACCTATACGGACTTGTTGACATGAGTTTTTACTCTTTTAAGCCTTTTACTCTAAGGAGTATTGATAAACTTTCCCCTAACCTGTTTTTTAATCGGCATTATTATTTGGCCTTCCATAGGGTCGCCGTATGCTTCATAATCACCATCGTAGAACATTTTAGCCACTAGTGCTGCAGTAACAGCATCCAGTTCATGATGGGACTGAAAACCCTCTATTCCCTTTATCTTAAGCCGGGCAAGGCCCTTGCGTAGGCCCTCTACACTGGTTGTTTTACGAGGAATCCCCAATACGTCTTGAGCACCACCTGGATAAACCTCTATCACATCGTAACCTAATGACTCTAAAGCGTTCTTCAGCCTGATGCCTCTTTTCGTCAAAGTCCTCATTGGGCCAAGGGTTATTGGGAAAAACCTTATGCCTCTTCTAAGCAGTTCCCTGTCACACTCTCTCAGGTGAATGTCACTTCTCACGTCTAGACTGGTCCTACCCTTTGGCAATGAGAGAGGGGCATCTATAGCTATTATAGTAGGTTTAAAACGATTAACCTCGTTCACAATATCTTCATCACTGTACAGAGTCATTGTTACAACCTTCATTGATTCATCTAATGCGGCAAACCCACTAGGCCTAGTCTCAACACCAGCAAGGTCTATGCCTATGAAGAACATCTTCATATTTTCAACCTGAAAAGCCTACACGCATTCCTAGTAGTCTCTTCTGCAACAAGCTCTGGATCAATATTCTTTATCCTAGCTATCTCCCTCAGGCTGAAAACTATGTTTGCAGGCTCATTCCTCTTAAGCGGGTCGGTTCCAAGTACCGGTGAATCCGATTCTAGGAGAATGTTTTCAATAGGCAGCTTACTGACCAGTTTCTGTTTCTGCGGCGACCTAACTATGGAAGGAGGTATGCTGAAGAAGAATCCTGATTCAACACCCTTCATAGCGTGCGAGGCTTTTCCGTCGAAAGCATGCATAAGGACTTTTCTAGCACCGCTTTCGATGAGTAGCTCTATAGCTTCTCGACCAGCACTTCTAGAGTGCACTATCAAAGGCAGGTCTAGTTTTTTCGAAAGATCTATGAACTCCTTAAAATAATCAATGAGCCTAACTCTTTCATCTTGTTTCTTAACGGTGTAGTAATCCAAACCAACTTCGCCTATTCCGATTATGCTATTCCTATTATCTAAGATTAAACGTTTAAATTCCTCCAAATCATCCATAAACGGTGCACCGTAATCTATTCCTATTGTTGAATAAACATAGTCTCTGAACTTTCCTGAAATGCTTAAAGACTTCAACGCACCCTCTCTACCAAGGCCGGAGTCGACGATAGCTGCTAAACCATTTTCCCTAGCTCTGACGACTACCTGCTCTAAGTCTTTTTCAAATGCACTATCACTCAAATGAGCATGTGAATCCACTAGTTTCAATATTTCATGGAATAAAGCTTAGAAAGCTTAGATAAACATTTAATACGTCCTTCTATGCTTAGGAAAGAGATGGTCAAGAAGGCTCTGACTCGACTCTACACTCTTAGAAAGAAGCTAAGCGGCAAAGTATATTCTGCAACTATGCTATACTTACCTAGTAAGATAGTAAACGATTCGGCGTTTCCCTTAAAGAAGAAAGGGAATCTTGTGGTGAAAATAGTATCTAACAAGCTTGTAGTGGAGAATGAGAAGAAAAGGGGGAAGCGTTAACTTAGCCTATGCTTAAAGTTTGTTAGAGAAGTATATATTATTATGAATTGTTCAAGCTCTCTCAGAAAACCCGTGCTTATATGCCAGGATCCCTCTCTCTTCTCAATAACCCCCGCCCCCACAAGCCCCCTAATCATGTTGTAGAACTGGCCTACTGTAATCCTCCTTTTCTTAATCCAATTTTTCCATTCCTTAGTGCTGATACCAGATGGTTCTCTTGAAACCAGCTCTTCACAGAACACCTTTGCTTCTGAAGCAAGTAATGGGCTTCTCCAGAAGATTCTTGAAAACATTTCGTCAACAGTGGCCGGTACCCGTCCTGCTTTAAAAAGAACCGTTGTTCCCTTACGCTCTTCCCTAACCCTCCCCCTACGCGGCATGAGTATTCCTATATTCGCTATAATAGAAAATATTAAGCCTTGTCGTTACTAACCGTATACGTCGTAATCTTCTGCCATGGGGACTACGGGTGCTCTCAATCTACGCCTTCTTATAACTAGTATGGAGACTGTAATGCTCAATGCTGTTGCAACGCTGATGACTATTAGAACTAAGTAGAGGTTGCTGACTCGGAAATTATCCTCGTATGATCCGGTATTGCCATATGGATCCTCAGCACTTATATTCACTGTATAGTCTCCAGTTGGAGCAGTCAATGGGATGCCGTATTCTCCAATCCATTCTCCATCACTATACTTCAGGATTATATTGGAGGAAACCGTGTTCGAGGAGATAGTAGCAGTTACATTTCCACTATCCATAATTGAGCCATCTAAGTATTTTATTACGCATTTTAAGCGGACAGTGTCAAATCCAACTTGATAAACAGTTCCTAAACCTTCTATTTTTACACTCAGGATTGCTTTAGATATTTTTATAGCATTGTCAAAATAACCAGAGTTTCCATAGGGATCCTTTCCTGAAATCCTTAAAACGTAATCTCCAAGAGGAGCATTCTTTGGAATAGTAATATTGCCATGCCATATTCCTGCTGAAAACCCAAGGAGCCTGCTCAATACTAACCCCTTCTCAGAATGTATCAATGAAGCATTAACCACTCCATTTTCTTCTCGGAGAAGCTCATAGGAGGGGTATCTTACTGTTATTCTGAGGGGTATGCTTTGCGTCCTGGAGAATTCTTGGTTAATCTGCCCCATTGTCTGGATGATTAATTCGGCGGGGACAATGAATATGCTTAAAGAAACATCACCAGTATTATCAGAGTTATCTACAGCACTAATCTTCAAATCCCATTCACCTGTTTGTTCAGCTATCGGAATCTTATATGAAATCGCCCATTGACCCAAGCCGGTTTTAATGAAGTTGAAGGGACCCAGCTTCCTATTCCCCATGCTCATTTCCAGAGTTACTTCACCAGATTCAACGGGATTTTCATCTTTATACTTTACGCTTACCGAGATGTTTAGTTTAGTGGATTTCTGGTAACTCTCCTCAAGTTGATTCATAATGGTAATAATCAGCTTAGCAGCAGTAATGGTTATTGTTTTATTTCCGGTTCCAAAATTGCCGTATGGGTCTGAAGCTTCGACCTTAATCAAGTAGTTTCCACGTTCGTCAAATGGCCTAAGCCTAATGGTTTTAGACCAGTAACTATCATGAGTGTAATCCATATACATTGTTTGCTTAACAGCCTCATTGTAAATGAGGCTGAGCTTAACTCCACTATTCCACGGAATAGTGGAACCATCCTTATATTTTGTATATGCACGTATGTTTATTGGGCTGACTCTCTCATACATATCGGCATCAGTGATTACTGTTACGTTTATAACAGCTCTCGTGACAGTTATTTCAATAAAATCAGTACTCCCGCTTCTTTTCGAAAAGTCGTAAGTACCGTCGTATATCAAGAAGGCTCTTAAAACACCAAGCTGAAGGTCTACTGGAACAGTAACGTTCTGATTGACTTTTCCGTATTGATCAACGTTTAACCTCCGATTTATAATCTCATGAGTAGAGTTCCTGACTGAAAGCGTTATTAAAGAATTGGATGCAAACCCTCCTGCCTTAATATTAACAATAGATTTACGCTCCCACACTCTAGGTATGTCCCAGACGCCGAAATGGTATTCCACTCTGAACCCACTACCGTTTACACGCACTGTGTAAGTTCCCGGAACAGGATTGTTTAAACTAGTTGAATAATAGAATCCATAGAATCCTGTTATATAACTATTGTTAACATTTTGTACAGCGCGTTTTTCAACTGTTGAACCATCTGGTCGAAGTATAGCGATCTCCATGTAGGTTGAAGGAAACTGGTCTCCTGAAATTCTTACAGTAACACTACTGGAGGAAGCATATACGGGTTTATCAGTGAAAATTATTGGAGAAACCCACATCGAGAATTCATCAAAGTATGCTTTAACAGTGCTATTCGGATTCATAATCCCAATTTGGAGATAGACCGTCTTAAGATACTGTATGCTAACCCCAGTTGAAATAGAAACAGGCATACTGCCATTGCCAGAAACAATCAGGAAGTCATTTGAAACATCCAGTTCTACAGTAATATTATACCATTTCCCAGGGTCGAGGTTGACACTTTCTCTTACACCCCCCTCTTTGAAAATGGCGAGTTTACCATTGCTTTTCCTACCTAAAACTACTTCAACATAGTTTGTTGAACCATCCAGACTTAAACGAAGCCTGGTGAAGTTTAAAAATACGTTAGCATCTATCTTCATCACAAAGCTCATTTTGAAAGAACCCTTGACATCTAGGTTTGCACCTATGGTTACAGGAGCAGACAGGTTAACACATGAGTTTTTAAAACCGTTTGGGGTGTATTCAAGAGTACCAGATGGAATGAAAAAACCCAGGTTGTTTTCAAAGGAAACATTGTAAGCACGTAGGAAACATAGGGTGGGTGCTGCTTCAACAGTTGGAGCTCTTATAAGGATTATTGTCAATAAGATTAGAAAGGAGATTATCAGTGTTGTTTCACGACTATGCAAGCTGCATTTTTAAACAAGTTAAGTTTTTTAAAGGTTTTTGTAAGAATGCCTGTTAAAAGGGCAGTGTTAAAATAGTCTAAAATAGAAATCATCTTCTGAGATTAACGAATTTCTTGATTTTTGAAAACATTTTCCAAAACCTCTTCTTCTTAACTTTCAACTCTCCTTTTAAAATCATGTCGACAGCCTTCCTATACTCCTCCGGGTTCTTAGAGGAAAGCATCAATAGAGATTCCTCATCGATTGTAGAGTTATTCGAACCAGTCTTATTCCTATCGATTGTTTCAAGAGCATCCTTACCCCGTATTTTTAAGAAGAACATTTCTAAAATAAGGATGATTAAACCTGTTGCGAAAACTATGAGTAGTTGAACAATTCTCATCCATTCTTCGTCAAATTTCCTTTCAGCCTCCTCAATACTGGTTGATTTTAAGAGAGCATCCTCAGGAAGCCTTGCATCATACGAGATTACTAGTGTTGAGCCTTGCGTATTGAGACTTAAGTATTCAGGTCTAAAAGCTATTGAAACGTTTCGAGGCACTACATTGTCTATGCTAGTCTCGACCAATACCCCGTTGGATAATAATCCGGCAACACGTATAGAGACTAGTGTAGAATTTGCCATTGCGCTATAGTCAGCCCCAACTAATTCGATCGGGATTTGAATAAGTAGCATTAAGAGCATTGTGGAATAGATTCCTATACTCTTGTTCAACTCCATTAAAAACCGGATTATGCTTCTAATAAGCACCCATGTCTTAGATAAGGCATCAATCCGCCCATCTTATCCTCATCCTTCTTCAGATTGTTGAGGCGGTTTTCATCTGCCGTAGAATAAGGTTGAGACAAAATATTTAAGTGTTAAACAGTATTACCGGATGACTCGGCAGCGAAAAGCCTAGAAATCTGGCGGGTTATGTTTCTCCAATGGGAACCCCTCCAGTATACTTTACCGCAAGACTTGCATTTCCAGAATTTTTCTACTCCTCTAGGGATGAAACCCAGTGTGTTAGAAACCTCATCAAAGCCTACGGTTTTAAGCTCGCCGTT
>JAVZMD010000026.1:0-15150 GCA_038883435.1 Thermoproteota archaeon | reverse complement strand
AACAATGTCTTTTTCTAACCTTCTGATTGATGCCCAATATAGTAGAACTTTCTTTGGATCTAACACGTTGAAACCAAACCTCTTTTTTTCTATTGCATTCATCTGTTCCAATGGCTTTAGGGTATAGTTTACAGTGCTTAGAGACAGTTTGCAAGCCTCTTTAAGTTCTAGCTGTTTAAAAAATCTGTTTTTTCTCTCGAGTACGCCATATAGGATTTCTCTGTATACGCGCTCCTTTTTCATGTTTCTATTTTAAAGAGATTGATTTATAAAGCTTTCGAAAAATATCGAAAATACTGATAAAAAACCATCCTAAGCCTACAAGACAGAAGCTTAAAAACGAAAAATACTTAAAGATGGCCTTATCTTCCAGTATGTTACTACTTTCTACTTCTTTCACGAATAACTATTGTTAACCACTTACTTGGCTTCGGCATTCCAACAACCAGGTTTTTCTTCCCTTTTCCTTTAAGCAGTAGCTTGATTCTTTCTTCCCTCGTTTCACTTGGAGAAAGATCTATGGTTTTTCGAGCTAACTCCTCATTGTCGCATAGCACTTTGATCGGAATAATGTCTGTAATGGGGCCATTGTTCTTAAGCTTGACGGTTAAAGTGAACGGTTCTCCTGATTTCACTATATTCCTATCTGCCTTCACGCTTAAACATTTTATGTCTGCAACTATTTTCTTCTCAATGTTTAATGATGATTGAAGTCTTATGTCCTCCGAAGAAGCTCCAATCATTATTTTGAACTCTCCAGGCTCCACTACCCTCCTCATGTTTATATCGAAGAAAGCCAAGTCGTCGACTGTGAGATTGAATACGATTCTCTTACTCTCCCTTGGTTTCAATCTTACTCTTTGGAATCTTTTGAGCTCTTTAACCGGTCTAGCGACACTGGCAATAGGGTCTTGAACGTATAGTTGAACTACTTCGTCACCTTCTTTCTCACCCACATTGGTAACGTCGAAGCTGATTTCAAAGGGGCCTTCTTCTCCCTGTTTCTTAATGTTCAGATTTTTGTATTCAAACCTTGTATAACTCAGACCGTGTCCAAATGGGAAAAGCGGGTTTCCAGTCATGTCAACATAGTCGTAACCACGGCCCGTTGGCTTATAGTTGTAATACAATGGGAGTTGACCAACGTACTTAGGCCAGGTGAATGGAAGCCTGCCGCCAGGATTATAGTCTCCAAAGAGCACTTCTGCAATAGCTTTCCCACCCTCTTGGCCAGGGTACCATGCTTGGATTATCGCTGGAACCTTTTCTATCCAATCGCCGGTTATGGCACTACCAGTCATTAAGACCACTATTGTCGGCTTTCCTGTTTTAACAACTTTTTCAATCAGAAGCTCTTGAGGCCTTGGAAGGTTTAATATAGCTCTATCCTTACCCTCACCTTCCATTATCTCAGTGAAAATTATTGCAACATCCGATTTCTCTGCAAGTTTCGTAGCCTCTTCTATTTCCGAAAGAGAATCGTCTAGAATAGACTCTTCTACATAATTCCACATTAGAAATGCGGCTGCTTCATAAAGGTGCTCGTAATATTCAATCTTAATATCATATTGCTTACCCTTTTCAAGATGGACAGTAACATTATTAACTGTAAGTGCCCTATCGTGCCAAGAGTCGATTAACAGCTTGCCATCGAACCAGAACCTAACACCATCGTCTGTAGCCAGAGCAATTTCGTAAGTGCCGCTTTTTGGTGCAATAAGTTTTCCAGACCAACGGACTGAGAAATTATCATCCGGTAGAGCTGGATCAGGTGAACCCATACCCCAGTAGAAATTCACCTGTGGGTCAACTCTGACCAGAACTGGTTTACCGCTTAAATCAGTATTAGCATAATACTCTCCTGTAAGACCTTGACCCTCTGTCTTGGATGAAGGAATCAGAAACTTTGAAGGTATTGGGGTGTATTTCCCTATGCCAAACGGGCCACTAGCATGGTAGACTATTGTCCCCGGCTTCACACTACTCTTAATCGCTTCCAGTGGAGTAATTGTGCTCTTAGGAATAGTACTATAACCGCCCAGTTTAACCTTATTTGAGGCAGATCCTAAGACCGCTATCGTCTTAATTTTCTCTTTGTCTAATGGGAGTATCCCGTTCTCGTTTTTAAGTAGAACTATCGATTCCCTGGCAGCTTGAAGCGCTAGCTGAGCATGTTCTTCGCAACTGCAGAATTTATCAGCATCCTCAGGGTTTACAAACGGGTTGTCGAAAAGACCTATGAGGAATTTAACTCTTAAAACCCTTCTGACGGCCTCATCTATCACCTCTTCCGATATTAAACCTTTTTCAACCGCTTTCAGAAGAGGCTCTCCATATACATATGGCCAAGGAAGCTCTACTTCTAGTCCGGCTTCTAAAGCTAGCTTTGCGGTTTCTTCAAGTGAATTTGCTACGCAATGCTTATGGAATATTCCTGCGACAGAACCGTAGTCTGAGACTACAAAGCCTTGAAAACCCCACTCGTCTCTTAAAACCTCTGTCAGCAACCATTTATTGCTGGAGCAGGGAATACCATCAAGCGAGTTGTAAGCAGCCATAAGAGATAGTGCCCCTGCCTTTATACACGCTCTGAAACCTGGGAAATAGACTTCTCTAAGAATCCTCTCTGAAAAGTGGATCTCATTACTGTCTCTTCCACCGTCTCCTACGAAGTTAGCGGCGAAATGCTTTGGTGTAGCTATTACTCCTTCTTCAAACATCGCCTTACAGTATGCTGCTCCCATTACCGATGTTAAGTAAGGGTCTTCACCATACGATTCCTCGGTCCTGCCCGCTCTAACATCTCTAGCAATGTTAACAACTGGTGAAAGACACTGATGAATACCCCGGCTCCTAGTCTCCTTCGCTATTGCTTTTGAGACTCTATAAATCAGCTCCGGGTTCCACGTGGCTGCCAATCCTATTGCCTGTGGGAAACTCGTGGAGAATTTTGCTACACATCCGTGTAAACACTCATCGTGAATTATTGCTGGAATGCCCAGGCGTGTTTCCTCGATAGACTTAACTTGGAATTCGTTAGCTTTCTCAGCACCCTCCCTTGCCGGTAAATGTCTGTTTATGAAAGACAAGTTACCCATGCCTTCTTCAGGTATTTCCCTGCCAGACCTTAGTTGGGCAAGCTTCTCCCTAATAGTCATCTTTCCAAGGAGGTCTTCGACGCGTTTTTCAACGGGTAGCTTAGGGTCTTCAAACGGGTCTTTAACACCATTCTTGTTGAAATCAATCCAGTCTTCATGGTATATTGCATGATCGCTTACATTCGGTGGAACATAGTATTTTCTTCTCATAGTTGCTCAACCAAGCGAAAATTGTTATTTTTAAGGTTTTCAGCGTTCAAAAATATACAATCATATGATGGATAGGCGTATGTGAAAATCGAGATCTGTTTTGCAATAATTACCTACAAGTTAGCATGTTATTTGTACCAGTGCCGTATCACTACCTTCAGCACTACTTGATATTGCTAGTCTCAGATCTATACGAGCTTCTCTCCCAGCATCTAAGAGTATGGATTTATACAGGCCTCCTTCTTTTTTAAGGTCGATTACTCTGATTACAAGTGATGTGGCAACATCTATCAGGATTAATTGTGCTTCCTTAACAGGGTCTTGGAAAACATCATCTACTATGAAAGTTATGTTGCACGCATACGTATTAACATTAACTATTCTAATAAGGTCCTTATAGTATGTCACTCCTCTTTTCGACGGGTGTACAACTACTGATATACCCTTATTCTTCTCAAAATCAATCATTATCACACCTTCTAAATCTGGCATGCCTGCGTTAGTGCCTTTTTTAAAAAGTAACGTATGGCCTTCCTCAAAACCTACGACCATTGGGTAGTATACGAATGCGAAAGCATTCACTATAGAAATAGCCAAGGAAACGAGTACGGTGATAGTAATCAAGCCTTCAACGTTTTTCCTAATCCCGTCCATTAAAAGAAGAAATAAAATAGTTGCTTTTAGACTTTTAGATTGTGTTATTGCTCTTTAGTTAATGTGGGCATGTTCTGCTTTTTAAACTGTTCACTAATATGAATATGTAACAGGAAGGCGCCGATTATGATTAAGACAAAGCCCAATAGGCTGAGAAGTGGAAAGCTTTTCAACTGGATTGTTTTCTCAACCAGTTTATCTCCGTCTCCGAAAACCCTTACAATAACCTCCCCCTCTGAAACATGTATTGGAAACCCTACCGAGACTTCTTCTCCTGGTTTAAGAAATATCTTCCTAGCCTGTTCGCAACATGGTTCTGAAAGGCTAACTATGAAGAACCCTCCTTCCATACCCGTATTCTTAATATTCAGCCAAAGCGTTGAGTCTATATTGGAGAAGAATGGTCTATAAACCTCTGCTCTAAGATTTCTAATAACCTTAGAGAAGAAGACCCCTGGAATCTTTAAAGTCAGAACGTAACTATCGGGAGCATCTGCCTCGTTCAAGTTAAACCATTTCAAAACGTTTTCTTCAAGTACAAGAGGAGGCTTTGCCCATGCTGGTTCCGTGGAAAAGTTGAGCATTTTAACGTTTCCAGAAAACCTTATTTCCATGACGTCTAACCAACTGCCTGGACTTCTCAAAGTGAAATAATCCGATATAGAGACCTGATACGTATCTTCATCGACCTTCATAAAGCTGGAAGTAGAATTCAAAAACACGTCAACAACTAATACTAATGCTCCCTTAAACCCATCCATAACCCCCGGTTTACCAGTGTTTGAAAAAACCTCTTCATTATCATCCAGAGAAATATGGGAAACCACTTCATACTTTGCCTTAGAAGGATTGGGGGTGAAGAAGAGGAGGATTAACTGCACGATCGACTCCTCATCATCTACAATCTCCTTAACAACATCTTCGTCAGAAAGTAAACTAGCACCATTAACATCAAAAGGATGTTGTTTTAAAATAATCCTAGCAATACCTCCGTCGGTAAATTCAATAACCATGTTCAATCCTATTAGGAAGTTTTGTTGCGGACTAATTCTAATCGTTAACGAGACCGTTATGAAAACAACCATGACTAACACTATTTTTCTAGTAACTCTCAACTTCCAACCCTCCTAAAGGTAAAGTATAAGGCATTTGTTTCGAGAAACATCGCTCTGCAATAAGATACTGTTGAGCCTAAGAAGCTCTTCTCTTCGAAGCCATACTTAATGTGATGCTTGGAAAAGTCTCCTATCTTAGCAACATCTCCTTCGAGAAGCTCTACGTCAACCCAACCCACTTGAGGCACATATATCTGTGGCCAAGCGTGACCACCCCAATTATCAGAGAGCTCTAGGCCCTGATCGCTCATCCTAATCCACATTGTTACGACTTCTTTATCCTCAAGAAGATAAATACCATGTACGACTCTTGAACGGATGCCAAGTATTCTAGTGAGCGTAACGAAGACGTCAGCAACTTCTTCACAATCCCCATAAACTTTCAACCTTCCGTCTTCAATTATTAATGCCTGTTCAGCTCCTTTTCTTAGCATTGGCTCATAGATCTTGTTGTCGACTATCCATTTCCCAATTGCCCTCGATGCTGATATTGGGTCTCTAGCATTGAGGCATATTTCCTTGGCCAACGAGACATATGTTTCATTTTCAACTGCCCAATACCTTTTGCCTCCTGTATTCTCCTCGACTTCTGAAAAAGGCAGCCAAGGAGCGTTTTCAATCAAAACATTGTAGGATTCGACAGTTACTTGAAGCGTCATGTTGATCCAAGTTGTTTCACCAGCGGGAATAGTGATGTTGAAAACAAGCATTTCAACACCGTCTTCGCCACTTTTCTTATGCAAGGGCTCTATTTTCGTTTCAATAAGTTTAACAAACTGATTGCTTGCATTAACAGGAAGCCAAGTATAAACAAGGTCGGACATAGTACTATTAAACGGATTCTTAAGTAAGAAGCATTGGCTTAGGACATACGTGTGATTCCGCTTCTCAAGGAATTCTACTCGAAAATCCTTTGAAGGCACTCCCCCACTATAATGCGATAAACGCTCTGATTGAAGAGACCAGAATAGTATGATAATGCCAATTACTGCTAAAACCATTCCTACAATAAGTTTTACAAATCGCAATTTAAACAAATAGGAACATTCCTCTTTTTAAGCTTTCAATAAGTATGAGGTACTTGTTATTCATGGTTAATCGAACCTTTGCATCATACGGTTATTAATCGTTGATAAGAATTTAGATTATAGATTAACAAGCTGTTTTAAAAGCCTCTACAGGGAATTCCTCTTTACCGAAGAATTCATACAACGGGTTTTAAGAAGCTAGAGCATGTGTGATCCGTCACAAGTCTTAGCTGTATGAAGCTCGAAGAATCCTTCTCTACATGTTGCAAAATCTATTGAAAATTCTTGAGCGGCTTCCCTTACTTTTAAAATAAGTTCTCTCCTCAACTTTTCTGGTAAGTACATAGACCTGTTTATGCGTTCACCCTCAGAATAGAGTGTTTCAAGTTTCTCTTTAAGCTCAGGGAATGCTGATACGACTCTAGAGAGACTATCGGGCCTGGCTTTATAGGTCGATGTGGTGACTTGTCTTACACCGGCTTCATAAGCGGCTTTAATTAGCATACGAATAGAACGGGTATCGTCATTAATCCCTGGGATGATAGGGTCTAATCTTACTAGGGTCGGTATTCCAGCGTTATTAAGGACCTTAAGGGCTTTCAGCCTTCTCAATGGGACAGGAGTATTTGGCTCGAGCCTCTTAGCAATTTTTTCTTCGAGTGTAGTTATAGTTATGCTTACGCAAACTTTTCCCTTGGATAAAATGTCGATATCTCGCACTACAATATCTGATTTGGTAACTATGAGTAGTTTTAAGCTATTTCTGACGAATACTGTTAGAGCCTCTCTCATTAGGAGGTTTCGCATTTCCCCGGGCGTATAAGGATCGGAGCTATTTGCTATCGATATCGGCTTATTCTTGTCAAGCCTCTTTAACTCTCTTTCAAGCTGTAAAATAGTGAAGCTCTTAGCCCTGGGCTGGAATGCTCTTGGAATGTACGACGTTATGTAGCAATAAGCACATTTGTGCCCACAGCCCGTGTAGGGTGAGAAACTATATTTCTCTGGGCAAGTACACATCCTACCGCGCCATGGGTCGAAAGGAGTTATCAAACCCAAGATTTCTGAAAAAGTATTGATTGGTTTTAGATAAAAGCCTTTAAGGGTTCCCAGGATGTTTAGAGAGCATTTCTCTAAGGCTCTTCTCGGCATATGACACTATTTCTTCCAAGGCCTGCTTGCTCCTTGCTTCCGCCGTAAGCTTGATTTGTGGAAGAGTGTTTGAAGCTCTGAGGATGAACCAGCCTTCCTCAAGCTCAACTCTGACGCCGTCTAAAGTTATAGTCTTGTATCCGGCCTCTTTGAAGAAAGAAGTTAAGTCGCTAACAACCTTAAACTTAATCTCATCGGGAACATCGTAATTCTTTCGAAAAGACTCGTATCTGGGGAATTCTCCGACTAGTTGCGAGAGTTTTCTTCCAGTTAAAGTTAATAGCTCAGCTACTTGAAGCGTTGCAAAAACAGCATCGTCTAAACCGTATATTTCGCCAAAGTAGAGGTGACTGGATATTTCTCCGCCGAATACAGCTTTCTCCGAGAGCATTTTTTCAAGTATGAAAGTGTGCCCAACCCTACTCATGATCGGGATAATACTGTTTTCCCTACAGACCTCGTCAACAAGCTTAGAACAGCTTACTTCGTAAACAATCTTCTCTCCAGGCCTATTCTTCAAAAGGTGTTTTATAAAAAGTGCTAGCATCACGTCCCCCCGTATAACGTTGCCTTCATCATCTACGAAAAGTGCTCTATCACAATCTCCATCGTAGCCCACTCCAAAATCATAGCTGTTCTCCTTAACCATTCTTCTCAAAATCACAAGTGATTCTTCCGTTGGCTCCGGAGATCGTGATGGAAAGCTTCCGTCAGGACAATCGTTTATAGAATCTACAGTCAGCCCAAACTTACGAAGTATTTCACTACCTATTTTAGAACAAGAACCGTTTCCAGGATCTATCAGTATTTTAATCCCGCCTATTTTGCCTTTGAATTTTTCAAGCAAGTAACTCTCATATTCTTCAAGAATTTCACTTCCAGCTTCCTTCACAAAACCCTTAGAAGCACTTTTCCAAGATTTTTCTTCTATTATCTTCTTCACCTGCTCCAATCCGGAACCCATCCCGCAGAGTCTGGCTTTCTCACGGCAGAGTTTAAACCCGTTCCACTCAGGAGGGTTATGACTTGCAGTAACTATAGCTCCGCCATCTAGCTTTAAGTGTGCGACAGCAAAATAAACCAGGGGGGTGGGCACTAGTCCCATGTTTAAAACATTGGCACCGGTTGAGACAATGCCTTCTATGAGCGAAGTAGCAAGGCCTTTACTACTCTTCCTAACATCCCAACCTACGGCAATTGTCTTTCCTTCACCACCCAAGTAAGTGGCAAACGCAAGCCCTATTATTTTAGCATCATGATCATCAATGTCTCTTCCATATACTCCTCTTATGTCGTATGCTCTGAATATTTCATCCTTTATTTCCATCGAAAAACAATTTAAAGACTAAGATATAAACCGAGTGGTTTTAGAATTACAAAATCATGGAGGTGGTGGCGGGGGTGCTGGTGGTAATAGTGTTTTTGGCCCTATTGCAAGCTGTCTTATGGAGACTGTGAGTGTTAAACAGGCGGTTATGATGCTGATTATTCCAGATACTCCAAGCAATAAGAATCCTGTGAAGATTAGTAGAGCGGAATAAGCTTCTCCGTAGAATGCGAGTACGCTATTTAAGAGAATTGAACACCCTGGCAAGTTATCTATATATGGAATTCTTAATATAGGAGTGGATATGCTGAAGGTTGAAAGAGCTGAAAAATTCAAGTATATGACGCCGGCTGAGAATACGATTCCCACGACAGAGAGTATTGTTCCTATAACAGCCTGTTTCAAATCTTCTTGAACAACGGGCAGCGAGAACATTACTGCGCATAATCCGAGTATTATTAATGAAGAAACTTCTATTGTCAACTCTGAGAAGAGCAATCCGTTAACTGGCTTGTGTAAAATATTCCAGTAAGCAACAAAGTATATTATGACTATGGAGATGAGCATTATTATTGCACCTAAAAACCTTGATGTTTTATCACGATACCTCCCCAAGCCTATGAGAAGCAATGCTGAACCTACAACTCCAGAAACAGGAGAGAATGGCGATTGTCTATTTACAAAAGCTGAAAGCGTAGAGCCAAGCCACAGGAAAAGGAGCATTAGTGAGAATGCAGATACTGAGGAGGATATTTTTTCAATATTCAGTACTCCTTCTTTTGCCGATTTAGCATTTCCAGTAATAGTCGAGCCAAAACCTACTCCAAAGAACAACCCTATGAATATAAAGATTAAAGTAACAATTCTCCAGGGCGGTATATTAACTAGGTAACTACTCAGAAAGCCTGTTTGAAGCATCCTTAAAACCATCTCTATAAATATGAAAATTATTCCAAGGAATACTAGCGAATATCCTGTGCCGAATGTTAGACCAGCATAGTAACCAATGCTCTTAACTTGTGAAATCAGTGGAGTCATTTCCTCTTGCGATTTATCTTTGGTCATAGCCTTTTTACTATTATATTTCAGTATATAAATCTTTTACTCGATAATTTTTAAAACAATAAACATCTGTTCTAGTATTACTGATTTTCAGTAAAAGCATATTTATTGCCATAGCGATTCATAAATGCGATATTGTCAAGCCTACGCTTAGGGACGTGAAGAACACCCTTCTCATCCTTCCAATACTTCACATCATCATCCTTCATTTCTTCAACAACAGGCTCTTCAGCTTTATAGCCTAGTGCTACGACGAAGCATATCTTGCAATACTCAGGTATTGAAAGTATTTCTCTGAGCCGATCCCTGTCAACTGAAGCGATCCAGCATGATCCAATACCCTCTTCCCAGGCTGTTAGAATCATGTTTTCAATTGCTGCTGCACAATCAATTTCTCCCCCTTCGCTTGCCTTCTTCGTGTTAACCAGTACGACAACGTATGCAACTGGCCTTTCACCCTCTTTTGGAGTACCCTCTGGAGCAATATACCTGGCCCATTTTAAAGTTGAGAAAACACTGTCTAAAAGCGCCTTATCAGTTACTAAAATGTATTCGCATGGTTGAAGGTTTCCTGCAGAAGGTGCAAGCCTAGCAGCATTCAAAAGCTTCATAAGTATTTCCATGGGGATCGGCTTCTGAAGAAACCTACGGATGGTTCTACGCTTGATCACAACCTCGTACACGTTCAATATTCCTAGACACTCAGAGCATGTTTAATTTAAACTTAAAACCACTCTTGGCGTTGAAAAACATTGAAGAGCATTAAGAAACTATGAAACAGTCCTAATTCTACAATTATTTGTTAATTGGATTTCTTCGGAAAACAGGGGATACTCATGACTCTAGCACTAAGGATTCTAACTATGTCTTTTGGAGATATTTCTAGGGTTGCGTTTACAGCACCCCCGCCAGCGTGAACCTTATCCTTAGAAAGCAACGACTCTTCAACTATAGAGGGTATTTGTTTCAAGTGTCCCACAGGCGGGACTCCACCTGCTTCGTAACCAGTATGTTTTAAGACTTCTTCCGGAGTAGCAAGCCTAAGCTTTTTAAAACCAAGTATTTTAGCGAGCTTGTCCTGATTTACCTTGTAACCCCCACGCATGATAACTAAAAGCGGCTCTCTCCTTTCGTTTATGAAAACAATAGTTTTAGCAATGTTTTCAAGGCTCACCCCCAGTTCCTTGCTTGCTTTTTCTGCAGAGTATGTCTCACCATGGAAAAAAATTCTGTATTCTACACCCAGTTTTTTAAGAAAATACTCTAAGTCGTTGCTCGTAAGCGGCATACTTAAGCATTTTTAAAAGAGCCCAATTTATATCTTTAAGGAAGAATTATTTGTTATTTTGAAAACCTTAAGTAGTTGTTACTGCAACAAACGGTGAATGAAGGTTTTAGCCGTCAACGGAAGTCCGCGAGGCAAGAATGGAAATACTGATCGAATTCTCCAATCCTTCCTCCAAGGAGTTAGAGAGGCAGGTGCTGAAGTCGAAACGATATATTTGAAAGATCTTAAGATTAATCCATGTTTAGGATGCTTTACCTGTTGGACTAAGACACCGGGTGTTTGTATTCATAATGATGATATGGCCTGGATTCTCCCGAAGATTCGAGAGGCTGATGTTGTTGTTTACGCAACGCCTCTTTACGTTTTTACTGTAAGCGGTTTAATGAAAAACTTCATGGACCGCCTCATTCCAAATATTGACCCTCACATAGTTAAGAGGGGTAAACATTTTATTCATCCGCCGCGTTACTCCAATGGTCCAAAGGTTCAGAAGATAGTATTGATATCTAACTGCGGCTTCCCAGAGTCTCATCATTTCTCAGCCCTCATTGAAACGTTTAAACGTTTTACAGACAACCCCGATATGGAGTTAGTGGCTACAATACTGTGCGCGGGGGGCGAGCTCCTCTCTCAGCCAGCTCTCTCCGAAAGCCTCCGTTGGTATCTTGACGCAGCCCGTAAAGCAGGCAGCGAGGTAATCACTTATGGAAAAATCTTTCCTGAGACACAGAGGATTCTAGACACTCCCTTGGCTGATGCAGAGACATATGCTAACATGGCAAACCTCTGGTGGGATAGTCAGATTCCACGTGAAGGAAAAGCTTTGTCTGAAGCTTTTGAAGACATTTCCACACCCATTTCAATAACCATCGAAGAGGGGAAGCTTCCTGAAAGCTGTCGAGAAGCCATCTTAGGCATGCCTTATGCATTTAACCCGTCTGCTGCAGGAAGCCTCAATGCAGACATACAGTTCCATGTTACTGGAAGCGAGCCTGGTGAGTATGTGTTACGTATCCGCAACGGGCGTTGTACAGCTCATGAAGGCAGGGTTTCCAACCCTGCTTTAACCATATACACTCCTTCAGAAGTATGGCTTAAGATTGCGCGAGGCGAATTGAGCGGGCAAACAGCCTATTTGAAAAACATGTATAGGGTCGAGGGGGATTTCAGCCTACTCTTGAAGCTTGGAGACTTATTCTCCGGGCCTGAAAAAAGAGTAACAGAAGCTTCTCAAATGGCTGAAACTGTAAAAAGAGGACCCGTCCGATTACCCGGTATGGCTTGGCTAACCATATCGTTCATACCGTGGATTATTAATTGGGCTACGCATGGTTTCCTAGACTTGTTTGAAAGCCTAGGGCTTTCACTTCTCGCGGGAATGTTGATTTGGATATATAGGCGTTTATTCGAGGAGCCGACTTGGATGGAGACAGGTACTTTCATATACTTCGCAACATGCTGGCTTACCTCACTATTTGGGAATAGGCTATTTCAAACATACGGTGATGTCATAAGCTACGTGGCTCTAGCGGGGATCTGGCTTGGGACTCTCGCAGCCGAATCCCCCTTAACTGCAGAGTATTCTAAATGGTCATATCCTCAAGCACTATGGAAACACCAGGTTTTCATACGTACCAATGCTATAATAACAACGGTGTGGGGCTGGGTCTACTTGACGCAAGCCGTTTTAGCCTTAGCAGGGCATGTTTATCAAGAGTGGATGCTTATTCTAATCGTAATCCGCAATCTTCTATTAATCCCGGCTTTCGCCTTCACATTATGGTTCGAGAAATGGTACCCTGCCTACGGGTCTACTAGGAAAAAATCTTAAAGCAAAATGGGTTAAAGATTTAAGCAGGGGTATATTTCAGGATTCCTAGTCTTGGACATAGAGGAGAGGCTTGAGCTGGTTAAAAGCGTTGGTGAAGAAATAATAACCCTCGAAGAGCTTAGAACGCTTCTTGAAACCAAAGATCATCCCATAGCTTATGACGGTTTTGAACCGTCCGGTCTTTCAAACATCGCATTCGGTGTATTCAGACCCTTACTTTTAGAGTCATTGGTGAAAGCAGGTATACGTTTCAAACTCTATCTGGCTGACTGGTTCGCATGGATAAACAGAAAACTTGGAGGAGACTTGGAGAAAATAAGGCTTTGCGGAGAGTATTTCATCGAAGTATGGAAGGCTGCTGGCGTAGACTTTAATAATGTCGAAATAGTTTGGGCAAGCGATCTTGTTAAGTCAAGTGAATATTGGAAGACAGTAATACAAGTTGCTAAATTGACAACAGTATCTCGCGCAGAAAGAGCGTTGAGTATAATGGGTAGGAAGAAGGGGGAATTGAAAGAAGTTGCTCAGTACTTCTATCCCATGATGCAAGTCACTGACATATTTATGCTAGGCGCAGACATATGCCAGCTAGGCCTAGACCAGAGGAGGGCAAATATGCTTGCAAGGGAAGTTGGGCCAAGGCTTGGATACTGGAAACCAGTTGTAGTAAGTCATCACATGCTAATGGGTCTGCAGGGTGTTAAGGAACCTGAAGGTTTTGATGAGGATAAGCAGATAGACATTATGATAAGCTCTAAGATGAGTAAGAGCAAGCCTGAATCGGGTATATTTGTTCATGATCCGAGAGAAACGATATTCAAAAAGATCCGGTCAGCATATTGTCCTGAGAAGGTTGTAGAGAACAACCCGGTTTTAGACTGGACTAAGCATATAATCTTCAGGAAGTTCAAGAGCTTTAAGGTTGAAAGGCCATCGAAATATGGAGGCCCTATCGAGTTCTACTCGTATGAAGAATTAGAATCAGCGTATTCTAAAGGTATGCTTCACCCACTTGACCTTAAGAATGCAGTAGCAGACGCTTTGGACAAGATTATTCATCCGATAAGAAAACATTTTGAAGAAGACAGTAAGGCTAGAACGCTATATAATGTTTTAAAAGAAACAGAAATATCTAGGTGATTCATTACATAAAAAGGTTTTTAAAAATCGTATAATAGTATTTTATTGATGAAAATAAGGTCTGTGACGCTTTTCGTTTCTGGAGATGAGCAGGATATTAGAGAATATGCAACAAACCTCGGTTTAATGCTCTCAGCCAATATAGAATCAATGCTTCTTTCCGATAGCGTTTGGAGCACAAGGGTTGCCTTTCCACCGATTAGTAATCAAGAATCACCTTTAAAAAGAGCGTTACAGCTTGCTGATCTTGATTCCGTAAACTATGTTTCAATAGGGCATATTGAGGATACGCATCCTACTCTCGAGGAGATTGTTGAAGCCGTCAGAAACGGGGTTTTCGCTTCTATAAACATGAAAAGCATGAGCAGTTTTGATAGGATTGAGAATGTTTTAAGAAAAACATGTGAAGAAGATCCTTCTAATGGAAGTAGAATATCTGTAAATATTGGCAGTATTATTCTCACACCATACTTCCCTTCCGCATGTAACATACATAGAGAAGATGGCTTAGCACTGTCCCTACTCTATCCAAGCCTCCTTAGAAACAAGCTTCTAAGCCAATTCCAAGATATTTTAGCTGAGGTATACGCATCAACGGAGAAAGTTGGTTTAAAACTTTCAGAAAACCTTGGGATAAAATACTATGGAATCGATGCTTCCCTCTCTCCATGGATGGAAGAAAGCGTTGCAGAAATCATAGAATTTGCGTCAGGCGTTAGAATTCCCCTTCCAGGTACGTTCAGCACAATAAAAGAAGTGAACAATCTGATAGAAAGCGCCATTAAAGCCTCAAAGGTAATGGCTACTGGTTACAATGAGGTTATGCTTCCTGCTGCAGAAGATAATGTTCTAAAGGAAAGAATTGCTTCCGACGAAATCAGGTTGAGAGATTTTGTACACCTAACAGCAGCATGCGTAGCAGGGGTAGATATGGTTGTTATTTCAGATAATACTCCAAGCAATATTCTAAGAGGGATTTTCAAAGATCTTTTTGAAATAGCCTCCTTAAAGAATAGGGCATTGAGCATTAGGGTGATTTTTGCTCCAGCCGACCCGGGCGAGATAGTTAAGCTCGGATTCTTTGGAGATACACCAGTGATACAGTTTTGAGTTTAAAGTTTATATTCATCAAGAGTAATTATTGACACAAGTTTGGGGGTTGTCTATAAGCCTGATGATACCCTTAATAGGAGGAGACGTATTGATATCGCCACAAGAGACCTTAATCCTGGAGTGAGAGAGCTC
>JAVZMD010000025.1:0-16095 GCA_038883435.1 Thermoproteota archaeon | reverse complement strand
CATTTGACAGTCTTACTATAGAAATCACACTAACAGAAGAGCTTCCAAGAACAACAGAAACTTCAAGAGAAGTTAGAACACTAAGTTTACCAAGCAGTGAAACTTGGGAATTTACTCAGGTTGTTGAATATGCCGCATGGAGTCAAATATGGGTTCGCGCAATCTTTCCCATAGGAGCCAAAATAGATATTGAAACAAAACAGAGAGTTTATGATCCTCAAACAAACCAGTATCTAACAGACTGGATATCTGCAGGGTCTACGACGGTTACTTTTGATCGTGGTTTTGGCCTCCCAGAGGTTACAGGAACACAAAGCAACAAATACAAGGGATATTTTAAGTTCAAATACATGTTATGTTATATCAACATACCTTATACCCCTTACTATTATGAAACGATATACGCAGCCGACACTCCAGATAAAGACCCGATAGAAAACGGTAATTATTGGGAAACTTGGAGTGGTTTGGCTTACGGATCCGATCCCTTCGTTACAGACCAAAATACTCCTTGGACAGACATACCTATAACTAAAACTTCACAATGGATTTTCACAGTAACCGTGAGCTTCGGTGTTTCATTCCCACCTCCTGGTGGAAGCATAGGCATAAGCTTAAGTGTGGAAAAAGAAGCCTTACCATATGGAGTAGTCCAAATAAAGACTGACACATGGACGCAAGGATATAAGGCATATACTTACGGAAGAGAATATGGTTTCAAGAAATCTTACTCGATATGGAAAAATCCAAATGGTTAATATCTAGTTAACTTATTGACATAGATGCTTCAAAAATGTTAATATTTTTCTCGATTTAGAATAAGAGTGTATATTATGCTTGTTCAATCCATCTTAGCACTGGAATACGAATCGTTTAAAAGCTGAGCTAAAAATTAAAAAGACTCATACTTTTTGAGCTAAATATTCTTTTATCGACTCTGAAGCAATTAACCCGGATTTAAGAGCAGGACCTATTAGAGAAGGGCCTGACTCTACATCTCCAGCTGCGAAAACTCCCTTTTTAGTTGTTCTTCTCTTCTCATCCACTATTATTCTACCGTCTTCCATTATCCTTATTTCACTAGCATACTTTTTGAAAGGCGGTGTTGAAAGCCCTCCAGTAGCAATTATTACGGAATCGATTTCGAATACTCTCTCCGAACCTGGGATTGGTATTGGTGACGGTCTTCCGCTTTTGTCAGGTGGGCCGAGCTTCATATCAATGGTTATCATCTGCTTAAGTTTACCATCTTCTCCCTTGAAGCAAACCGGGGATTTAAGCTCGATTATCTTAACACCTTTTTCCTCAAGCTTTGTAAGCTCCTTCTCGCCAGCAGGAGCCTCTTTCCTTGTCCTTCTATAAATCAAATACACTTCTCTAGCACTAGCCTCTAAGGCTAATAGTGCGGAATCTACTGCTGTTAAGCCCGCTCCTATTACTGCAACAGAGCTCCCGAGACGTGGAAGCTCCGAGGCGGGGGAGTATCCGAATTTCGTCAAGTAGTATTTTACAATATAGGGAGCAGCATGAAAAATCCCAGATAGATCCTCACCTTCAACGTTCAGCCTACGAGGCTCCCATGCCCCGGTTGCAATCAACAAAGCATCGTATTTCTCCAATAATTCTCCGAAATCCACGTCAAAAACCCCAGAATCATGAACCTTCTTGCCTAAGTGGAATGAAACTCCTTTCTCTGCCAATTCCTTGATCCCCTCTCTAATACTATTCTTCGGCATTCTAAATTCGGGTATGCCGAATATCAGTAGACCACCTGCTTCAGGAAGCATGTCGAAAACATCTACCTCAATCCCGTCGCAAATCAAAGACCCCGCTGCAGCCAGCCCAGCGGGTCCCGCACCTATGATTGCAACCTTACCTTTTAAGCGCTGCGATATCTCCTTACATCTCAGGAACTTCAAGGCGAAGTTCCGCATTATTAAACCTTAATATAAGCTTGTTGGTAATAGGATCTCCGAATTCTGGGAAAATATTATCAGAGTTTATTCATCAGAGGAAAACGCTTATTATGAAGTTGTGGAGATTTTTGATATGCATACAAACTATATTTTCGTGACCGGCGGGGTAATCAGTGGAATAGGTAAGGGAATTACCGCCGCATCCATAGGAAAAATACTTCAAGCAAGGGGCTATCGCGTTACCGCCGTTAAAATAGACCCTTACCTTAATTGGGATGCCGGCACCTTACGCCCGACGGAACATGGTGAAGTATGGGTTACTGAGGATGCCGGAGAAATAGATCAAGACCTTGGTCATTATGAAAGGTTCTTAGATATTAACATACCTAAGAAGAACAATATTACGACTGGACAGATATATGGGACGGTAATAGAGAGGGAGAGAAGAGGTGAATACCTAGGTAAAACCGTTGAAGTTATACCCCACATAACTGATGAGATAAAGCGCAGGATAAGGGCGGCTGCCGAAGAAGCCAAGGCGGATTTCACCATCGTAGAGATAGGGGGCACTGTAGGAGAGTATCAGAGTGAAATATACTACATGGCTGCGAGGCTTATGAAAGCAGAGGGTGAAAAAGTGATATTCATACACGTTGCCTATCTTCCCGTTCCCAAGCATTTAGGCGAAATGAAGACTAAGCCCGTTCAACAATCTGTTGAAAGACTGGGAGAGCTTGGAATACAGCCAGATTTCATAATTTGTAGAGCAGAAGATTTTATAGATAATGTTAGGAAGGAGAAAATATCGATATTCTGTAATGTGCCAAAAGACCATATTATTTCAAACCCGGACTTGGAAAACGTTTACGAGCTGCCATTAATATTTGAAGAGCAGAATCTTGGCAGCAAGATTCTCGAGAAGTTTGGAGTGGAGCAGAGGGAACCTGAGCTCAGCGACTGGAGAAGTTTCGTAGATGCTTTGAACAATGCTACTCAGAAGGTAAAGATAGGGATAGTTGGGAAATATTTCGAAATCGGCGAATACAAGCTTCCAGATGCTTATATATCTGTAATAGAGGCTGTTAAACACGCTTGTGCAGCTAATTTTTTAAAGCCAGTATTCAAATTTATAGACTCAACGGATTTTGAAGAAGACCTAAATAGTCTTTCCATTCTCAATGGGCTCGATGGAGTAATTATTCCCGGCGGATTTGGTATGAAGGGTATTGAAGGCAAGATAACAGCCATAAAATACCTTAGGGAGAAGAAAATACCCTTTCTAGGTCTCTGTTTAGGTCTTCAGTTGGCCGTTGTAGAGTATGCAAGGAACGTTATTGGGCTTGAAAGGGCTAATTCAACAGAGTTTGATCCGAATACGCCCTACCCCGTTATCGACATTCTTCCGGAGCAGAGGGAGGTGTTGAAGGAGTCGAGGTATGGGGCTTCAATGAGGCTTGGGGCTTACCCCGCTGTTTTAAAACCTGGGACACTTGTCTCTAGGCTTTACGGAGGAGCCTCTATAGTTTACGAGAGGCATAGGCACCGATACGAAGTGAACCCCCAATATCATGAAAGCCTTCAGAACCACGGGATGGTTTTCTCCGGAGTTTCTCCAGACGGTAGACTAGTGGAGTTTATAGAGCTTAACGACCACCCCTTCTTTGTTGCAACGCAAGCCCACCCGGAGTTTAAGTCTAGGCCACTTAAGCCGGCACCGCTTTTCAAGGGTTTTGTAGAGGCTTGCGTGGAGAATAAGTAATACATAGCTTTATGAATAAAATGCTCTATGAGGGTTAATGAGGCTTGTTGCAAAACAATAAATTCACCAGCGTGTTAGAAGCTGGATAGAGGCTGCATACATAACATGGTTTCTCTTAAATCTCAGGAAATTCTTAATATTACGCTGCACTTTTGTTTAGTCTTTCCATCGCGTTTTTGATCTCCCTATAGAGTTCGAAGAGTATTCCTTGCCAATCCTTATTGCCGAATTCGACTTCATCCATTTCTTCTTCAATCCTTCTGGTGAAGCCTTCTGAAACAAAACCTACGATTTCCTCTTTCTCCTTTAGGTACGAGTATACTGTTCTACCGAGCTTAGTCGGTATCAGGAAGCCTTTATTCTCGAACACATATCCTCTTTCAAGAAGCGTTTGGATTATTGTAGCGTATGTTGAAGGTCTTCCTAAGCCTCTCTCCTTCATTTCTTGAACTATGCTTGCCCAAGTGTGTGGATATGCTTTTGGCCTATACACCAGTTTCTTCGTATTCGAAACTTCTATGGACCCTTCGAATAGAGGATGCGTCTCAACAGGAAGAATTACATTAAAACCGTCTTCAACAATTTCCTTTACTATTTCGATTTCCTTCTCAAAATCTGCAGCTTTAACATTAAGCTTAACACTCTTAACCTTACATTCTCTCATCTGACTTGCTATGAATCTTCTGAATATCAAATCGTACAGCATTACATGGTCTCTCGTTAATCCCTCTACCTGACCAGTGAAAATCATTGTCTTTAAATCTTCAGCATCTAATGGTCTAGTTGGCCTTATACACTCGTGAGCACCTTCTTTACTCCATATTCTAGGATGGAAGCATTTGGATGAAAAGTTTTCGCCAACATATTCTCTCGCCAAACCTATGCCCGCATCTGAAACCCTTATCGAATCCGTTCTGTGATAGGTTATGTAACCCATTTCGAATAGGTCTTGAGCTAATTGCATAGTCTTAGGTAAGCTAAATCTTAGTTTCTCACTAGCATCTCTAAGCATCGTATCAGTCCTATATGGTGGGGGTGGACTTCTATTCTCTACCCTCTCTTCTAAAACTCTGATTTCAACTCTTTCCAGCTTGTTGAAGAAATCGACAGCTTGTTTCCGGTCTTCTCGTGAGAATTCTATTCTCAAAGTTTTACCTTCCCTATTCAAATTAACCAATATTACTGGAGTCTTTTTCCTACTAAGATCATACCTTTCTATAATCCATCCTAGAACGGGTGTTTGAACTCTCCCCGCAGACAGCCAATTCTTCTTAAAGGTTTTCTGTAGGTACTGTGATAGTTCAAATCCAACCCATCTGTCTGCAATCCTCCTAACAACCTGCGCTTTGACGAGGTTTAAATTAAAGTCTCTTGGCTCCTTCAAAGCCTTGATTATAGCTTTACGTGTAACCTCATGGAATTCTGATCTCTCCACTTTTTTAACGAAAGGTCTCAACAGTAGCATTAGGTCGTGGGAAATCTTCTCGCCTTCAGTATCCGGGTCCGTTGCTATAAGAACCCTGTCCATCTCCATACCAACTCCTTTTAAGCTCTCAATGATGTTTTCTTTCCCCTCTATCGTTTCATACTCTGGAATAATCTCATTGTTTACAATAACTCCATGGAAATGCTTGTCTTTTACAAGGTCAAAGATATGGCCTAGTGAAGCAGTTATCATCAGGTAGTTTTCTCCAGTTGTAGTCTCATACACCTTATGACCATTAATTAACCTAACCATCGGCCTGCCGAAGAAATTGGCAATAGTTCTAGCCTTATTGGGAGATTCAACAATGAGAAGTACTGGTTTAAGAATGTCTTTGGTTTCACCCTTGGCTTTACCCTCAAATATTTTTCTGACAAGTTCCCTCTCTTTTTCTATCTCATTCATTAAGACACTGAGGCTAATGTCTTTAACGTCAACGAAGTTTATTTCCTCTCCGAACCATCTGACCTTTTTCTTAAGATGGTAAAAAGATTTTTCATCGTCGACAAGTATTAGAGAGAAGCCCTTAGTAAGTCCTTGAGCATAAAGCCTGGAAGCCCTTCCACTAGCCTGTAAGTAGGCAGTAGCATCTGAAATTACGAGAACAAGCCCTTCTTCAGTCTTTCTTAAGGATATTTCTTTAGAGTTTTCAATTGCCTTTAGAACACTCTCTTCTTCTAAAAGCCTTAGTATTTCGCTTCTAATCCTTTCTAGATAAGCTCTTGCTTTTTCATTAGTTACTACACCCTCTTCCGATAAGAATGGTGCTGAACGCCTGAGGAATCTAAGCCATCCATCTATTTTAGGCAAGACGTTTTTCAAAGACCCGTTTTTAGAAAATACGCTCCTTATGGATGCTAAGAGCCATATGAGATGTAGTGCATTCTCCTCTATTCTCAGACTCACGATTATTTTGGGAACTCCGAAGAACAAGGTGTATTTAACTACATGCGGCAAATCGAGACCTCTCGCTAATGGATTCCTATAACTTGAAATTCCAACTAAAACGTCTATTTCGCCGTTCTCGTATTTTTTCAAATTCTCTTCGTTAAGATCTTCGTAAGATAATGCCTGTATCCCATTTTCCGAAAGAAGTTTTACAACATGACTTACATATTCCTTACCCTTATCAGAAGAAACAAACACTAATCCACCCTTACCAAGTTTCTTAACCCATTTAACTAGTTCATATTCTTCATTAGAAAAAGAAAAGGCATCAACAACATTCCTAGTGTAGAAAGAGGGCCTTCCCACTTCGAAACCCAATAATTCCCTATACAACCTTATCCTACTTGTCCTCGGGTTAGAGGTTGCAGAAGATACTACTATCACACCCTTCGCCTTTTTAGAAATCTCTTTTATTTCGTTTCGAAGGAACTCAGTTTCATTATCTCTAATTCTCCTCATCCTTATGAATCCTAATGTCTTCTCAATGTCTTCTTTGTCGAAATTGACTAAATACAGTGATTTGTCGATGTTTTTAGCACTCTTCAGAAAGGAATCGACGTCATCTATGAATACGAAGTCCAAGGGTCTCGGTATTATCTCATAATTCTTGTATAGGAACATCGAGGTTGAGATCAATACCCTGAAGTCTCCATTTTTCAATCGTTCTTTAGCTTCAGCTTTTTCTTTCTCACTCATTTCACCGAACGCGATTATCCAATTGCTATCAATCACCCTTTCCAACTTTTCTTTAACCTGTTCAACAAGTATCCTAGTGGGGACTATTATGTAGGACTTTTTGCCTTTAGATGCTAGGAAAGCAGCCATGCATATTCCAAAAGAGGTTTTACCAATACCAGTGGGTGCTATTAACGCAAAAGACCTTTTAAGAAGTACTTTCCTAGCCCAAGAAACTTGAAGGCTCCAAGCAGGAGAGCCGATGAACTCTTTAAAGAAACGAGACCATTCTTCTTCAAGCCTTCTAATTTTCATCATCTCCCCAAGCCTTCCGACAGCTATTTCATCAAGCCCTGAATTCTCGTCAGGCAAGCATCTCCTACAGGGGAGTCCCCTTTCTAACCTAGCTGAGTCTATATCCCCGCCACAGTTTGGACACATCTTAGCGAGGATAGTTATCATACTATTACAGCCTTATCAAACCCCTATGTTTTAAATATCTCCCCAAGCATTGACAGTTTCAACTTATGGGAGGAAATCAGATGGGTAAGTTAAGGTCATCTGTTTTTTAAACATCCCTAGACCCTCTTCTCCTCACATAAGTATTGTCTTCAATAAATAGGAAAAATAAGTTTATCTTTAATCTAGGATTAAGGAGATAAGCACCTAGCTTTTTATAAACCCGTGTTTTAATAGTTAAAGAGACAATTTAATAATAATTTAATAATAACCGACGAATAACTTCGGAAAGTTCTCTAAAAGCTCGGCTTAAAGCTATTAAAGTTAATCAACCTCTATGTTTTTACATAAGATGGTTGGAGAAGGAGAAGGAGGAAGGTAATGTAGAGTATAAACTTCTAGTAGACACTACTGATGAGAAGAGGCTACAAAAGCTTGCCACTCAGCTAAATTACAGGTTAAACGAGGGCAGAGGAGAGGCTTTCTACGAGCTCGGTGTAAGCGACGAAGGAGAGACTATTGGACTTACCAATGAGGAAGTTGAAAAGTGCTTGAAGACTCTAGATAGGATAACAAGTATAGTGGGTGCTTCATACATGATAACTAGAGTTGAAAAGGGAAAGAGGGGAAAAGTCTTAGAAATTCTCGTGAGGAGAACAGTTGATTTCCCACCAGTTCAGGTTTCAGTTGCTCTTCTTGGAAATGTTGATTCCGGTAAATCAACTCTGAAAGGGGTTCTCGTATCCGGTAGGCTCGATGATGGGAACGGGGCAGCAATGAGTATGGTTGCAAGATACCTTCATGAGATAAAGTTCAGAAGATCTTCTTCTGTGTCGATTCACCTTTTAGGCTTCGACTCTAAGGGAGGTTCTATAAACGACTCGTTGGATTCTTATGATGAGTCTAAGATTTTCCTGAACGGATCTAAGATAATCTCCCTCATAGACTTGGCTGGACACGAGAAGTATTTGAAAACAACCATAAGGGGAATTCTTGGAAACTTACCGGATTACGTTTGCCTAGTAGTAGGTGGGAATGCAGGTCCAATAGGAACATTTAGGGAACACCTTGGGCTCTCTGTTGCTCTAAAAATACCTGTTTTCATAGTAGTTACGAAAATAGATATGACTCCGCCCGAGATCATTTCAAAAACGCTAAACGATGTTGAAACTATTCTGAAGCTTCCAGGTGTTAACAAGATACCCTTCATAATAAAGAATACTGGTGATGCTTCATTGGCAGCAAGGATAATGCCGCATTTAAGAGTATGCCCGATCTTCCTAGTTTCCAATATTAGTGGAAAAGGTTTGTCAGAATTGAAATTTTTCATGAATGCACTTCCACCCAAAACCGATTGGAGTGAAAAATCGAATATGGAAACACTATGCTTCATAGATGAAAAGTTCTATGTTGAGGGTGTAGGGTTAGTTGTAGGGGGACTTGTTGAACAGGGCGTTGTTAAAAGAGATGAGATTCTAGTTCTAGGCCCATTTGACGATGGTTCTTTTAGAAATGTTAGAGTTAAGTCGATTCATGTAAATAGGGTTAATGTCGAAAAGGCCAGCGCAGGTCAGATTGCAGCATTAGCAATTACAAATGTAGATTACGACGAAATCAGGACTGGGATGGTCCTATTGGACGTTAAGGCTAAAACTTACGCCGTTAGAAGATTTATCGCTGAGATAAGAGTTCTCCACCACCCCACTACAATAATGGTTGGCTACGAACCAGTTATTCAAACCAGGACAGTTAGACAAGCCGCTAGGATAATTAAGATGAATAAAGAAGCTTTGAGGACAGGCGATACTGATACTGTTGAATTCGAATTCATTAAGAGACCGGAATATCTTAGAGTGGGAGAAACATTCATATTTAGAGAAGGTAGGACGAGGGGATTGGGTACGGTTAGAAAGATCAGAGTATGATTAAGCCTGTCCTTACTCAGGTTTAGTTAATTCAGCAAGCAGGATCCTAAAATGGTCTATAGAATCCTCACATCTGTCAGATGTTTCTTCAATAGCTTCAAAAAGCTCTGAGAGGAATATAACCATCCTTGGATCCAGTGAAGAATACTTTTCATTTAGAAGAAGCTTCCTAGCCTCCATGTAGAGTATATCAACTTCCTTCTCATACTCCTCAACCTTATCGCTTAATTCCGCCGCCCTTTTGTGTTCTAATGAGAGTATCGCAGATAAAGCGTCTTTTAAACAGATCGTGCAATCTCTAGTTTTAATACACATTTGCTCTATCTTGTTCTTAATCTCTTGATCCAAATTATTTACTGGTAGGAAGAATAATATCCTCCCGGCTCCGTGAGCATAGTCTGCAACCATATCGACCTCCCGTGACAACTCCATGAAATACTTCTTCATATCCGGAGACAATTCACTACGAGCAATCTCATACATAAGCTTCCTCCTTAGAAAGTCAGCATCTTTCTCCATCTGATCCTGCCGTTCATATGCTTTTTCAAGAGCTGACGGTCCTGAACTTATCGAAATCTTAGCCATGTTTAAAAGCTCATCGACAACTTGTAAGACTTTATCAGCGTGTTCAACTATTAGCTCCATAGACTTTCTCTTCCTACGATCTTTCAACCATTTTTCCATTTCCCTTGAAGCCAATTCTAAACTAATAGAGAGATATCTCACTATATAAGCCTCTCTCTGGATACTCGTATACTAATATATGCTCCTCTGGAAAATCCAGTTTAACCATTGAATAAACGTCTATATTATGAACTCTCCAGTAGGGTTGTTTAACTGTTATCTTCAAGTCCTTAATATCAACTATCAACCTGGTGAATAATCCTTCCATGGTCTTCTTCTTTACAACACCCTCAACACCATCGTTTACTAGTTGTATAAATTCGGGTCTAATCATAACTACAACCCTCTCGCCTTCCTTAAAACCAGTATTCTTGGCTTTAAGAATAATGCTTCCCACATCTATTTTTAGGAATCTATCATCTGCTTCCATCACTTTACCTTCTAGAACATTTGACTCGCCCAAGAAATAAGAAGTAAATATTTTCTTAGGCTTGAGATATAGGCTTAAAGGAGTACCTTCCTCAACAACACGTGCTTTCCTCATCACAATAATCCTGTCTGAGATTGCCATTGCTTCCTCTTGGTCATGTGTAACATGGATTGCTGTAAGACCGAGGTCTTTAACGATACGCCTAAGCTCGTACCTAAGCTCAGTCCTTACTTTCAAGTCTAGGAGTGAAAGGGGCTCGTCCAATAGTAAAAGCTTGGCTCCTGAAGCGAGTGCTCTTGCTAAAGCAGTCTTCTGCTGCATACCTCCACTAAGCCGGATCGGATAGTCATAATACCGCTCAGTAAGCTTCATGAGTTCAAGCATTTCAAGGGTCATAGACCTTATCATAGTTGAGTTAAACCCTTTTGCCCTAGGGCTATATGATACATTTCCGCCGACGTTCATGTTTGGAAATAACGCAATGTTTTGAAAAACGTATCCGATACCTCTTTTCTCTAAAGGCTTGTCGTCGAAAAGCTCTCCATTAACGTAAACATGTCCCTCGTAGTCTCTTATTATCCCCGCGATTATCCTCAGTAGAGTTGTTTTACCACATCCCGATGGACCGATTATCGAGACATACTCACCATCGTTAACGCTTAGATTGATATCTTCTAAAGCAGTAAAGTTGCCAAATTTTTTAGTAACTTTCTCTACTTTAACATTCGGCATTTTTCAAACAGCCTCTACTTCTTTAGCAATGCCTATTGCCGGATACTTAAACAGCCTGGTTCTTTCTTTGGGAATTGCTAATTGGAGGGCCATCCCTACTCTAAGGTCGCTTTTAATAAAATCCGTGAGCGGAATATTGACAGGTATCTTCAATCCACCGGGGAGTTCAAATATGATTTTTGAAAAACTTCCTAAGAAACTGATTTCCTTAAGCAAACCCATTAATGGCCCCTCGCCTATTATTACGTCTTCACATCTTACCGCGACTACAGCCAAGTCTCCCTCTTTAAAACTTTCATCGCAAAATGTTTCAATAGTCATTCCATTTCTAAGCTCTATGAATGCAGCATCTCCGTTAATTCTTCTAATCACACCATCAAGCAAGATGCTTTCACCTACGAAGTATGCTGCGAAAATACTATTTGGCTTTAAATAAACTTCTTCAGGAGGGCCTGCTTGTACAATCCTTCCATTTCTTAATAGTATTAGTTTATCAGCTAGAGACATCGCTTCAGATTGATCGTGAGTTACATGGATAACAGTCAAGTCAAGTTCCTCAGCTATCCTTGCAAGCTCGTTCCTGACTTCGAGCCTAAGCCTAGCGTCGAGAGCACTCAGGGGCTCGTCTAAAAGAAGAAGCTTAGCCCCAGTCGCCAAGCATCTTGCGAGAGCAACTCTCTGCTGCATACCCCCGCTAAGCTCATGAGGATAAGCATCAGCCCATTGGCGCAGTTTTACTATTTCAAGAGCTTCCGATACTTTTCTCATAGCATCTTCTTTGCTAACACCTCTCGCGAGAAGACCGAATGATATGTTCTCGCCTACCTTTAAGTGGGGGAAGAGTGCATACTGCTGATGCATGTAGACAGCGTTCCTCGCTTCGGGTGGAATATTTGTAACTCGTTTGTCGTCTATATACACTTCACCGTAATCGGGTTTCACCAATCCGGCTATCACTTTTAAAAGAGTAGACTTACCGCTTCCAGTAGGGCCAAGTACACAGGCATACTCTCCATTTTCAAAAGTGATGTTAATATCTTCCAGTGCAACAATGCCGTTGAAACTCTTCTTAACATTCTCTAGAAAGACCTTAGGCAACCATACCTCCTCCTTTAGAGTATATGTACCTAAATACGATGAGGAAGATTAGCGATAGCAACATAAGTATCAATGTGCCCATGCCTGATTCAATCCTCATGACGGGGGACTTAACCCACTCCACCAATAAGACTGAAACTGTTTTGAATGTTTTTGAAACAGCCAGAGTAGCTCCAGTTTCATTAACACTCCTGGTAAAAGTTAGTATTGCTCCAGATAGGAAAGAGTACTTAGCCACCGGGAGCGTAATCGACCTGAAAACCTTGAATGGGGCACCGCCTAGCGTTCTCCCGGCTTCTTCGAGTTCAATGGGCAAATCTTCAAGTGCAGAAACCATTGTAGCAACCATGTAAGGATAAGTGATGCAAAGATGAGCAAGAAGCACCAGGAAGAAATCTGGAATTCCCACAGACCCCCAGAACAAACCTATTGAGACACCTAATGCAACCGATGGCATTATTATAGACACGTTACTCAAAGCGTCGAGAATTCTTGAGAATGTTCTTCCCAGTTTTCTCCTAGATATTATTATGGCCATTGGGAGGCTAAATAGGACATTGATTAAAGTAGCCAGTAAGCCTATAACGTAGGAATTGATAACACTAGACCAATACGACGCCCATACTCCTTCACTGAGAACTACCTGTTTAATTAAATCCAGCCTAGCCGCCAGTGGGAATCTAGAAATGACAATATAAGAAGCTGGGAGAAAGATGAAGAATATGAAAACAAGAATGGTAAAGATGTCCCTAGCATACACTACTTTTTTACTGCTTAAAACCGACTCAATTCTATAGGCTTTTCTAAAAGGTATTTTCAACCTGAAACCAAATAGTCTTAATCCTAAAAGTATAAGCACAGATAATGATATTAGCATAAGGCTTACGAAAACCATTGGTGAAACTAGCCCTGCGTCTACAGACCTCTTTATGAAGACGGGACCATTCTCAAAGTTTCCTGCAACCATAATCGTTGCACCCGTTTCCGAAAGGGATCTTGCAAAAGAGAGTATTAACGAGGCGATAATTCCCGATTTAATCATTGGAACACTTACCGTTCTAGCGGCAGTGAAAGGCGGTGCTCCTAGGACTCTTGCCGCAATCTCGTAAGTGGCATCTAATTCCATAAGCTTTCCAACTAGGACCCTGACCACTACTGGGTAGGAAAAGGAGAAATGAAGAAGGAGAACCGTGAGGAATCCTGGTGATACTCTGGGGAGGCCGAGAATAGAAAAAGGAGCTTCCTCGCTCCAGAGCATTAACGCGGAATATCCTAGAATAACAGTTGGGATTATCATTGGAAGATCTGCTAAATAATCTATTAAACCTATCCACTTATACTTCTTTTTAGCAATCAGCCAAGCTAGTGGAAGTCCAGCAGCTACATTCAATATTGAAACGAAAGTGGCGAGCAGTATTGAGGAAAAAACTGCTGAAACCGACTTTTCAAATAATTCAGCATTTCGAAAAACCTCTTGAACAATTCCCACCTTAAGCAATACGCCCAGCAAGGAAGGTAGGAGAATTATGCCTAAAAAGAAAGTAATAGAAGACAGGTAAATTAAATATGAAACAGTTTTATTCTCAGAGAGTTTATCTAACCTAACTATGAGCCCTCGAAACCCTCTTTTTAACCAATTCGAGCCCTGCTTAGCAACCAGCAAATTCTGCACCCTTCAGGGTTAACTGCTTAAAACCTTTATGGCAGAATATTTAGCACACGAGCAGCTAGACGTTACACTTAAATCCGACGGAATAAGAATATAGCCTTTTATCTAAGGAGCCGGCTAACTCAGACATGAAAAGCCTTGGAATGAGAATAGTAGGCCGTAAAACACTATCACTGGAATGCCTAATGCAAGCATTGAGCCAAGTAGAATACTGGCGAATTCTAAATCAAGATTCTCGGCGCTGGCATGAGCGAGAGTCATAAAAGCAGGTGGAAGAGAAGAGACAATAATCACAACCCCCAACTTCTCTGGAGGTAGACGAAACAAGCTGGCAAAAGTAAAACCGATTAAACCTCCGGCCGATATTTTTACAAAGGCTGATGAAAAAACCTCTCTCATAATATTTTTACTGGGAAGCGTAATGAAAACCCCTGTTGCAAGGAGTACCACTATAACATTTAACAGTGAAACAACACTTATTAATTCACTAACCTGCTTCGGCAGCTCTAATCCTAAAAGGTTAGCAGCTAAGCCGGCGATTATGGAAATGATGTAAGGCTGTATCAATAGGCTTTTAATGTTGCTTCTTAAAGACTTTTTAACCTTCAACGGGTTGAATCGCGAAGCGACTAGGAAAGCGATGGAAAAGACGTAGATGGAGTTACCTATATCTAGTAAGGAAGCCGTTGCGACCCCTTTAGTGTCAAAGAATAGGCTGATGAAAGGTAATCCGATTATACCAATGTTTAGAGTGCTACATGCAAGTAGGAAAGCCCCTCTCTTCGAACTATTCATAGCAAGCCTTCCCGACACTAGATATGCAATAGCCAACAGTGAGAGATTAATCATGAGACCTATTAATGGTAGAAAACATTCTTCTAATGATACTTTTACAGCAGCAAAGGAGCGGAAAACTATTATCGGTAGAAGAATGTTGAGAGAAACGGATAGTAGTCTTCTACCGCTAATTTCGTTTAATACGTGTATCCGTTTTAGAAATATCCCTAGGTTGAGGAAGAGGACAATTTCCACCAATATTTCGAATAGACTGGGCAATCGTTTGTAGCTGGACAAACTGTTTATTAAATTTTTATAACAAACTAGATTATTCTAAAAGTTGGTTGAGAAGAGTTAGAATTGCTAAGGGTCTTCTCGTAAAGAAGGAATATGGAGAGAGAATGCTCCAGATTTTAAGGAGTAGGAATCTCGTTAATAAAAACTTGTTGATAAAGAGAAGAAACTGTTTCATAGTAATACCACTTGTCAACGGAGCCTCTCTTGACAAGTTAGATGTAGATGGCGAGATTGTCTTTGAGGAATTCGAAGAGTCTGAAAGAACTCTAACCCCCATAGAGATTCTCAAGAGGGATTTGACAGAAGAAGAGCTGAAGCTCGTACCCAGGTCTTTCGACGTAATTGGAGATATTTGCATCCTACAATTGCCCGAAGAGCTCCATGGTAAGGGAAGAATTATTGGAGAAGCTTTTCTAAAGTCTATGAAAAACATCAGGATCGTCTTAAACAAAACCGAGCCTCTTTCCGGTGAATATAGAGTTGGGGGATATGAGGTACTAGCTGGAGAAGGGGGTACAGAAACCATCCATAGAGAACATGGTTGCGTGTTCAAACTGGATATTTCAAAGGTTTTCTTTACACCAAGGCTCTCGGCTGAGAGAATTAGAGTAGCCTCATTAGTCAAACCCGGAGAAGTTGTCTGCGACCTCTTTGCAGGAATAGGGCCATTCAGCATAATCATTGCTAAGAAAAACCCTAGTGTTAGAGTCTATGCTTGCGACATAAATCCTGATGCTTATAGTTATCTAGTTGAAAACATAAGGTTGAACAAGGTTGAGGATAGGGTTAAAGCATACTTGGGAGATGCAAAGAAGCTTTCTCAAAAAGAGCTTAAGGGTATTGGAGACAGAGTAATCATGAACCTGCCTATGAGTTCAGAGATGTTTTTAGACGCCGCCAAGAATGCTGTCAAGAATGACGGTGGCATAGTCCATCTCCACATATTTTTAGAAAAAGGAGTTACTCTTGAAGAAAAGTATGCGAATATTGAGAAGGCTTTCCAAGAACTCGGATGCGAAGCAAGACTATTAAACTCTAGGAAGATAAGGGAAGTAGCACCCTTCAAATACCACTGGGCCTTTGACATACATATTAAGCCAATAAAAGATTGAATCTTCTAATTCAATTCTAAAGGAAAAAGGATAAAAAGGCTCCAAACTTCCTATTTTCACTTAGTGAATAGAACAAAAGACCTACTTGAAGATGCAGAGGATTTTCTGGGAGTTGGCTTTAGACCTTTTAAAAACAGGCAGATGGTTTAAAGTTTGTTTCACACCGGTATTACTTCCAGTGTGAGTATGAG
>JAVZMD010000024.1:0-16508 GCA_038883435.1 Thermoproteota archaeon | reverse complement strand
ACTACCATCAGCAAGATTACTAATTGTGGAATCTGGTAGTTGCCTATTGTTTCATTATCATGTGTCGGGTATGTTTTCGAAACATTCTCCTCTATGTACAGGTAGATGTCGCTTTTTCTTATTCTCTCCTCAATACTCCTGCTCTCTGCTACGAAGTCAACGTTAGAGTATTTTTCAGATTGCAAGACAAATTCTCTTGCTGAAGCCGATTTGCTTATGGCTGATAACGGTTCGTACGATGAGTATCCGTAAGTTATGTCGACTGGAAGCCAGCCCCAAGGGGGAACATATGCTTCAACCCAACCATGCCACCCGATGTTTCTTGAGTAAATGTATAAATGCCCATTCCAAGTGCTCCCTGTAATACCATAGCTGTTTGAAATTATCCCGCCAGTCTGTAAGTAGGAAGGTATGCCAACAGACCTGAGCATCGTTATTAGGAGTGCAGACTGATCATCACAGTCCCCCTTGCCCCTTAAGCTTGTTCTCGGCAATGTTTGATTGGGATACTGGGGTGGTCTTAATTCCTCTCCGTAGGGATACTCTACTCTTTCACTTATGAACCTGACCATTTTAGAAATTATCCTCAGCACATTCGTATCATTACCTTTTATCTGAGCAGCTAGCTCAGCTATATAACGTAGCTCCGTACTATTATAATTCCATACTCCGCTCGACGAGGTGTAGTTTGCTAATTCCGTAGGGATTTCAGAAAGGCTTCCTGAGGAATATATAGAAACATGAGGTAGGCTTCTTATAGTCAGGTTTATCCTGAAGACAATGCTCGCTGTGAAATTTTCCCCAGGGCCTATTTTCTCAGGGAAATCAAGTTCTGCCCAAAGGTTACCGTCAATATCTTCATGCATCTTCTTAATCCTTGGCCTTGCTTCAAGGATGTAAGTTTTTTGAATGGATGTATTTGAGAAAATGAGGAATAGCTTGTCATCAGGCGTGAAATCATAATCGTTTAAACCTTTGTTAACAAAACTTATCTTAGACTCGTAGTAATATACTTCCCAACTTGGAGCTGTTTCAGATGCTTTAAAGACTATACCATTGACTAACACTATTAGGCTGATAATCAAGATGCTACTAGCTTTCGCACATTCTATTCTCATATTTTTTCATAAACAACATTTTGAGATGAATTGTTTTAAGCTTTTTGGGGTAAAATTAAAAAAGCTTTTTAACCTGATTTTATAGCAGCCAAAAGTCTTCTTTTCCTCTCTTCAAGCTTTGAGAAAACTATTCTCGCCCCGTTAATATAATCATTCAAATTCATCCATGGATATCTCGCGAGTTTCTCCTCTAGCTTTCTTGCTAAATCTAAATAATCCTTAGCGGGTTCATCTAAGACACTGGGATAGGTAGAGATGAAGTTTAACACGGATTTTTCATCCACATTCTCAAGGCCCCTCTTTAAGCACTCTACGAGGAGCATGTTTATATTTCCATCCTTAAGGTCGTTTAGCAAGTCTTTTAACTCGTCGCTCCACATCCAGACGTTAGTAATCGCCCATTCATACCTTACTATTGCTTCGCACGCCTCAGGCTCCTCATCTAAAAGACCGGCTTCAAAGAGAGTGAGTGAGACTACTCTTTCACCTATCCCAGCGGTTTTACCGTGCCAAGAATCCTTAAGATCATCGTATGAGGAGAGTATTTTATCATATTCTCCGTTTCTGAACATTTCAGAGTATTTAAGATCCTTCAGCTCAAAGTTGAATACTTCCTCTCTGCCCTTAAAGTACCTTTCAGCGAACTCCTCACGGTGTATTTTTCTCACTCTTTCGTTGACGAGTCTTTCAAGATTGTCTGCAACCCTTATCTTAAAATCGTATTCCTCAGGCTTTAAACGATCCTTCTCGTCAAAGGCCTCGTCCCTTATGTCTCCTGATTTCAAGGCTATTGCGAAGGTTGCAGCAAGCTCGTACATCCTCCTGTCTCTAAGTGTTTCAATTATAGTTGAGAAACCGGGCTTCTCGCCTCTACTCTTCCAAAGCCTATAAGAGACGCTGCTTCTCCAGTTTATCGGTATGGTTATTTTCAGAGCAGTTACGAAATCGGTCCTATGCTTCAAAGCCTTCTCAAGCTCGGCGGTAGCCTCTTCCTCTTCAATAAGGCCTTTCCGGGTAGCTTCATCATAGAATCTCCTTAACTCACTGCTCGTAAACTTGTCTATTTTACGGGATGCTGGAATTAGCCATGCAAGCGAGATTTTACTCAATGCTGAAAATCCATCTTACAGCTCTTTAAAAACATTGGCTATTCGACTATAAGACTTGCCCTTTTGAAGTTGATGGTGTCGATAAGCCCCTTATCCGTTATCCTTAGCTCAGGCATTACTGGAAGGGCTAGGAGGGACATCGTCATAAACGGCCTCTTAAGCCTACAGCCGAGTTGCTTAAACGCTTCTAAAAGCTTGTCGACTTTCTCCGCGACTTTCTCAACCGGCTTATCCGACATTAATCCAGCTATCGGCAGTTCTACAAGAGCCATAATATTATTGTTTTTAACCGCAACCATCCCTCCGCCAACTTCAGATAGTACGTTTCCAGCATAAGCCATATCCCTATCGTTCGTACCGACTATTAGAAGATTATGACTGTCGTGAGCTACTGTTGAGGCTACGGCGCCATTTTTAAAGCCAAAGCCCTTGACGAAGCCCAATCCGATATTTCCCGAAGCTCTATGTCTTTCAACTACTGCTACTTTAGATAGATCTCCATCGGGATCTGCTTCCAATAAGCCCCTTTTACTATCCATTTCAACTATAGTGCTTTTGGTTATAGTCTTATCTTCCAAAACCTCTATTATCCTCACTTTAAACTTTCCCTTACCCTCAACCCTTATTTTAAAATCATCCTCATCTAGCTTCTTATGGAGTCTGACTGTTCTCCTTACGTTATCCGGATAATGATACTCAGGAATGTCTATTAAAATCTTATAGTTCTCAGCTACTATCATCCCATTTGCTACAACCTTTCCAATCTCCACCTTCTCTAGATTGTTTAGGATGAGTATGTCTGCGATCCTACCCGGTGCCAGAGAACCTATGTCAAAATCCACTTTGAAGTGTTCCGCCGTGTTTAAAGTCGCCATTTGAATCGCCTTAATGGGATCAACACCTTCCTCAATAACCCTCCTAACAACATGGTCTACGTGCCCCTCTCTCAAGATATCGCTGGGCTCTCTATCGTCTGTAACCAAGCAGACCCTCCTATGGTCTACCTTCTTCTCCGTAACCATTCTAATAACTTCTTTAACATCTTTCCAAGCAGACCCTTCTCTTATCATAACGTGCATTCCGAGTCTAAGTTTTTCAAGACCTGCTTCCATGGTAATAGACTCGTGGTCAGAAGATATTCCAGTTGCTGTGTACGCATTCAATTCTTCTTCGAGGTTTCCGTAGAAATGCCCCTCCACAACCTTACGATTCTTTAAAGCTGTTTTTATCTCTCCAATCATCTTGGGATCTAGGGACAATACTCCAGGGTAATTCATTACTTCTCCAAGGGCTACTGCATTGCTGAGAAGGAAGCCTTCATCAACTTCTTTGACTCCTATCTCTGAACCGGCTGTCTCAAAATCCGGCCCCGTAGCTGGTACACAGCTTGGTATTGAAACGTAGACCTTTAAGGGCAATTTTAAACCCTCATCATGCATAATTCTAACTCCATCGATCCCCATTACATTAGCTATCTCATGAGGGTCTATGAATACCGATGTGGTTCCATGAGGCAGGACTGCTTTAGCAAACTGAGTTACGGTAAGCATTGAACTCTCAATATGGACGTGGCCATCTAAGAATCCCGGTACTAGATACTTACCCTTGGCATCAATAATCATCGTGTCTGTTCCTATCGTATGACTGGTTTTTCCAACAAGGGCTATCCTGTTACCCACTACGGCTATTCCAGTGTTTTCGATTAGCTCTCCAGTAAAAACATTTACGAGAATACTGTTTTCAATAACGAGGCTCGCTTTCTCTTTTCCGAGAGCTGTTAAAACAAGCTTCTCAATCCGTCTTTCTTGAGAGTACATTGAAATAAAATGCTTTATTGGAATTATTAAGGTTTCAAATTTAAAAACTGGTTTTTAAACACGTAGATACGGTGTGGTAGGGGTGAGCTTAGAATCAAGGCTTGAGCTAGAAATCTTAGATTTGTTGAGAAAGACTAATAGGACTCTAAACTTCGACGAAATATGCAGGTTATTAAGGGTTAGCGAATCATCTGTAGCAAGTGCTTCTTCTTCGCTTTTCCAAAAGGGGTTTGTCGAATTATCTTCCAAAGCTACAAAGTATGTTCAACTTACTCCTGAAGGCGAATATCACTCTAAGAACGGTCTCCCTGAGAGGAGGCTTGTAAAAATGGTGCTGGAGAGAGGTGGTAGAATGCCATTGGAAGAGGCTAGAGAAACATATTCGGACGCGTCTTTCTTCACAATAGCTTTAGGCTGGTTGCGTAAGAAAGGCTGGGGGGTAATCCAGGTTCTTAATGGCGTTCCTTACGTAACCGTTGAGAAAGACCCCCCGGAAGGTGTAGACGAGTTAACTCTTAGGGAAATTGCTTCTCACGGTCCCCTCGAGCAAAATACACTGGATCATGAAGGAATTAAGCTCCTAATGAGCAGAGGGTTGGTTAAGATTACGGAGAAGGCTGAGAGATTAGTATCGATAACGGAAGCAGGCAGGGCTATAGAGCTGAAGATCGCGGTAACTCAGTTGACGCCAGAGTTGATTAGAAGCGGGGAATGGAGAAGGGTTGAGCTCAAGCCTTATGATGTTAAAGCCGATGTCGAGCCCTTATTCCCTGGGAAAATACATCCTTTAACAGAGTTCATCAAAGAAGTCAAGGAGATATTCACTGAGATGGGTTTCACAGAGGTGAAGGGTCCGATAATTGAATCATGCTTCTGGAACTTCGATGCGCTCTTTACCCCCCAGGATCATCCCGCTAGGGAAATGCAAGACACTTTCTACCTTTCAAACCCCTCATCCATTGAACTTAATGATAGAGCACTCATTGAAAGGGTGAAAAAGACACATGAGAACGGTTGGGAAACTGGTTCAACTGGTTGGGGTGGGAAATGGTCTGAAGATGCTGCTAAGAAGCTCGTGTTAAGGACTCATACAACTTGTGTTTCAGTAAGATACTTGGCCGAACATAAAGACCCTCCCGTAAAGGTCTTCAGCGTTGACAGGGTCTTTAGAAACGAGAGGATTTCTTTCAAAAGCCTTGCTGAATTCCACCAGATCGAGGGCATAATCATGGATGAGAATGTTACTTTAAGAGATTTGAAAGGTGTTCTTACGGAGTTCTATAAGAAACTAGGATTAGAGAAGGTTCAATTCTGGCCTTCTTACTTCCCATATACAGAGCCAAGTATGAATTCCGTTGTTTACGTTCCTCAGGCGGGGAGATGGCTTGAGCTATGTGGCATGGGTATTTTTAGACCTGAGGTTACTAAACCCCTAGGAATAGAGCATCCTGTTCTCGCTTGGGGAGGCGGGTTAGAACGCCTATTAATGCTGAGACTCGGCATTACTGATATTCGCATCCTGTATCAGAACGATTTAGGATGGCTTAGGAGGGTTAAAACATGCCTGTGATAGAGGTTTATCCCGAGAGGCTCAGTAGGTTTCTGAGCATAGAAGTTGATTTAAAACAGTTAGTAAATGATCTCCCCTGGCTTGCTACAGACATAGAAGATGTCGGAGAGAATTTCGTTAAAATAGAGTATAATCCGAATCGTCCAGATTTCTCCAGTCACCCTGGAATAGCTAGGGCGTACGCTGGCTTCTTAGAAATAAAACTGGGCTATCCCGAGGTTAGCGTCGCCGAGCCCAATATAGATTTTCACTTCAACGAAGAGTTGAAAAACATAAGAGGTGTCTTATGCTCCGCAATAGTGAGAAATATCCAGCTTTCTGAAGACGATTTGAAGGAGATAATTAATATTCAAGAGGTTCTTCACCAAGGTATCGGAAGAAATCGGAGGAAAGTTTCAATCGGTATCCATGACTTGGATAAGATTAAACCACCAGTTTATTATATTGCTGCTGATCCCGAGAAGACTTCTTTCAAGCCTCTGGGAATGGATAGGAGTATGACTCTCAAACAGATTCTAAACGAAGTTGATAAGGGTGTGGAGTACGGCCATATAATCAAGGGTTTTAACAAGTATCCTCTGATAATCGATTCAACAGGAGAGGTTTTATCGTTTCCACCTATAATAAACTCGGAGCTTACTAGACTGACCCCTGAGACTAGGAATCTTTTCATAGACGTTACCGCCTTAGACGAATACTACGCGTCACGAGCTCTCAACATACTACTCTATGCTTTAAGCGACATGGGTGGTAATATAGGTGCTGTTAGAATAGTTTACCAAGATGGGTCTGTAAAAACCTATCCTGATTTTAAACCGCGTGAAATGAGTGTTGAAGCAAATTACATAAATTCTCTCTTAGGAGAGAATTTAGACAATACGGAAATATATAGAAGTCTTTTGAAATGCAGATTCTCTGTTAAGGATGATGGGGAAAACTTCCATGTCGGTATTCCTCCTTACAGAGTGGATGTAATGCATAAGGTTGACCTTGTTGAGGAAGTTGCAATAGGATATGGATTATGGAGGCTCACGCCTACCTATCCCAAATCAGTCACTATAGGTTCTAAGCATCCTGAGACAATTCTGCAAGATAGAGTTAGGATGATTATGATCGGCCTCGGATACACTGAAGTCTTCAACTTCATAATAACGAGTGAGGAGAACAATTATCGTAGGGTTAGGAGGCCGGTTACGGAAAGGGTGAGGCTGGCGAATTCCTCTAGCACAGAGCTTACGATGCTGAGGGATTCTCTACTACCCTGCTTAATATGGAACCTGTCCGTCAGTAGACATGAGAAATATCCTCAAAGGATCTTTGAAACAGGGCCGATCGTGAAAGCCGGGGGCGATAAAGGCTTTTCTATAAAACTCGCTGTCGCAGGTGTTTCCGCACATTCTTCAGCTTCTTTTTCAGAGGCTAAGGCTGTTATCCTCAGCCTACTGAATGGTCTCGGTGTTGAAAACCTACGTTTTGAAAAGAGCAATGATCCATTGTTCACACTAGGTAGGGCTGCAAACGTTTTCTACGAAGACAAGTGGCTAGGGGTATTTGGCGAGATCCACCCGGAGGTTCTTGAGCTAAACGGCTTGGAAAACCCAATTGTAGGGTTTGAGATAGAATTAGACCCCTTTATAAGTAAGTACGCTAGACTTTAAAACCTGCTTCAGCAGCCAATTTCTTAAACTCTTCTTCGGTCAAGTAGTACTTTCTATCAACTCGGAGCAGGGTGTTTCTCACAAGCTCTACGAGAGTTTTCAACCTAGGATCGTCTTCTCCCACTTCATGATTAATCAATTCCCTAAGTTTCATCACTATCCCGTGCTTTCCAGTCCTCCTTCCTATTATGATCTTTCTGGTCTGCCCAACAAGCTCCGGTGGGAAAAGCTCGTAGATGGCCGGGGCTATTTTTATTCCGTGCAGATGGATTCCCGACTCATGGGCGAATGCGGAGTCTCCAACTATCGCTTTATTCGTTGGAAGATGATAGTTTAAAGCTGTAGATATGAAATTCGCGGTCTCCCTTAATAAGGACAGGTTCCATTTCTCAATACCGTGGTGAATATAGAGGTTCAGCATTATTTTCTCGGTTTCGGCATTGCCCGCCCTCTCACCTATGCCTAGGAAAGTCGTGCTCACGTAAAAGTCCTCGTAAAGCCCTGATGCTGCTCTTATCGCAGCCATCGTGTTTTCAACAGCATTACCAAGATCATCATGTGTATGTATTTCTACACTCTTTATCTTAGTCTCGTTTTTCAGAGCTCTGATTTTAGCCGGTATCCCGTTTGGAAGAGGATGGTCCGGAAGAGAGCAACCTATGCCGACAGTGTCGCATATTCTATAGACTTCCGCGCCCGCTTCCGCAACGGCGTTTACAAACTTCTTCTCGAAGTCCCAATCTGCCCTTGTACTGTCTTCTCCGTGGACAAACACTCTCAGCCCGTGGTCAACAGCATATTGAACGGCTTCAACAACCCTCATTGTAAGGTCGTGAACATGCTCTTCGGGCCATTTAGCAAAGTGATAATAAGATACGGGATGGCTTATTCCAACCTGCTTCAAATCCAATTCGAGAATAGTATCTATATCTCTCTTGTCCGCCCTGCTCCATCCCGCTATGATTTCCCCTAAGCCATTATCTATCATCCTCCTTATGGCTTCCTTATCAGTATCTGTGTAGGTCATGACTTCTATTCTCTCAACACCAATCTCGTAGAGAAGCCCACCTATCTCAGCCATGTCCTCAGCATTAGGTGTTGTTAAACCAGCCATTTGAAGCCCCTCTCTAAGAGTAGAATCATCTATGATAACATTCACATCCAGCTTTCTAGGAGGATAAATCATCATCCTAAGCCTACTCCAAGACTCTGGATCGTATTTCTGCTTGCTCAAGTTGACAAGCTCTTTAACGATCTTCCTTCTTGCATCCTCATTTTTTTCAAAAATCCTCTTGTTAAGCATTTTTGCTCTCAACCGGAGAATTCTACTTAAAAATCTTTCTAGGTTAGAGGCAGAATTGCTCAAGTATTCCCGTAAAATAACTTTATTAGGTGGTTGATAGAACGGTAAGTTAGATGGTAAGGGTTAAAGTGACTTTCATAGGAAGCGTTGATGTAGAGGGTGAACCAGGTGTGAGGGTTGATTTCACATCGATCGCCCCCTCTAGTATCATCGACAAATCATCCGAGGATGTCTTGTATGCTCAGCAAATGATCCATGGCTTGTTAAGCGGTCTCCAACAGGCAGGGCTAGTGCCGAAATACGGCACTCCTAGACTAATAGTCTATCTTACGGAGAAAGAGTATAGGGCCTTGGGAAGCCCCCAGATAAACCAGATATACGAACTTGTTTTCGATAAGGGCATACGGCTTGAGAAGGTGTCGAGAGAGGCGGATTCTACTAACTCTCAACCGTCTCGCTCTGACTTATCAGCTCAGGAAGCTTATTAAGTATGGATATTGCTTCTCTAAGGCTCTCGTACTCATTTCTAGTCTCCTCTAAAGCATAGTTTAAGGCTGTAGCTATCTTTGTATACCTGTCTTCTGAAATCTCTTGGGCTGAGAACCTGATCTCATTGTTTGCAATCAATTTCTCAATGACATCCATTTGCTGCTGAACTTCCCTAATCCTATTTTCAAGCTTCTCTAAAACTGTTTGCTTCCTTGCCTCAATAGCCTTAACATAATTATCAAACTCCTTCTGAAGGAAATCAGCTGTCTTTTCAGATATTTTCCCGCTTTCTCTAAGAGTCCTAAGGGTTTGAATTTTTTTACTGTAAATATTTATTGTCTTAACAGCCTCTTCGAAATCCGACTCCCAGCTAAACATACATTCTAAATCACATACTTAATACTATTTAACCTTTTCATCTATAGTCAAACATAATAGTCAAAGAGTTTAAAATCCGCCTCTCTATTAACGTAATAATTATTAATATCTTCAGAAGTTTAGAGTGTTTTCGAGATTTCCAGGAGTGTGTAGTAGTGCCAGCGGTATGGCTGCCCTATGGCTCGACGAGTGTAAGCATTAAGATTGACCATGAGGATTTAGCATGGGTTTTCCCAAGGGATTTCAAAAATAATCTCTTTAACCCTCAAATATTAAACAGCGTTTTAAAAACCATATCCAGAGAGAAAAGGATGCTGTTAATTGATTCTAGTCTCCCCGCTAAAGTAAAGGATTTTTTCAGAGGAAACTTTCATGGAAACATGAAAGAGCTCCCCTGTTTCGACATGCTCGACAGCAGCCCTACTGGCACTTTATCTATCGAATCAGCCTACTTACTCAGCTATCCTCATCTCGATCTACTAATAGAGTTTAAGGGATTGGGTGAAAACCTTATACCTTTCCACTCCACATTATGGAGGGATTTTAAGACCGATGTGCTTGAGGCTTCTAAGTCTGGTGAAATTGTTAATCTAAAGAACTATCTAAAGGATATCAATAGTCTAATTGATCTTAAGCTTATCATGCTTGCTCCTTGGGCTGAGGATCCATGCATTCTCTTAGAGGACAACCCGCTTGGAGCCTATGAAGCAATAGCATCTTTTAAACAAGGATTATTGTCAAAAGCCCCAGATTCTCCAGTTGAGCTATTGATAATATCTGCTGGCGGAGACCCCTTTGACGAATCTCTAAGTAGAGCGCTCAGCGTATTTCCAAATTTTCTACAAGGTTGTGTTTGCGAGAGAATCCTTTTGATTGCAGAAGGGTCAATGGGCCTGGGTCTTGACACAGAACTGGTTTTGAATTATAATAGTGAATTAGAAGCTCCTCTGATTCTAAGATACATCAGCCTCTGCAGAAGATTTCTTGAAGGCAAGTCTGTACACATTGTTTCAGCAATACCAGAACCACTCATCAACATGATGCTTGACTCTAAAGCATATGATACTCTCTCCGACGCCTATAAGGCTTCGAGGCTTTTTCTTCCAAAGAGTTCGAAAACAGGCGTCGTAACACATGCTTCTTTCGCTACCGTGAGATCGGTAAGCGGGCTTAAGATGGGTGAGGAACATAACGGTTTTAAATAGGCGTATCTCTTTCATGAACCCGTATGGTCGCCACTTCGACTAATGAGGTAATCATTAAATACGCGGAACCGGATAATCTTCCAAGCGTCATTGAAATAAATAGGTCTGAGCTGCCTGAGAATTATCCTCCATCCTTTTTCATGGACTTGCTTGAAAGATTTCCAAACTATTTTCTTGTAGCTGTTCTCGCCGGATCTAACGAAGTCGTTGGTTATGTAGTATGCAGAATAGAAACTGGTTTTCCATCTGAAGGAGGATTCTCCATAGTAAAGAAGGGCCATGTTGTAAGCCTTGCCGTTAGAAAGCCTTTCCACAATAGGGGCATAGGCACTATGTTAATGAAATCGGTTTTGGAAGAAATGGTTCGTAATTCTATTGATGAAAGCTATCTTGAAGTCAGGATTAACAACGAGAAGGCTATTAGACTCTATAAGAAACTTGGGTATAAAGTAGTTAGGGAGCTTCCCCACTATTATCTAGATGGGACGACAGGATTATTAATGGTTAAGAATCTTCGTTAAAAAGATTGATGTAAAAAACAATATTGATGTTTTACTTGAGCGTTGGCCTTTAAGAGGTTTTTGAGATGGTGATTTCTATTGTTGAGATGAACCTTTGCCTATTGTCTGGTGTTTGGAATGTTTCAGTACCTATTTGGATATTCTTCAAGGCCATTTGGTTTCCTAGGAATCTTCTCTTCAATATTTCAACAACATCTACAGCCTTGGATATTGCCCTTCCTCTTGCCTTCAGGATAACCTCATTGTGCTCCGATGTCAGCTGCATCAATGCTGCGACTGCGTAGACTAGTGCAGGTTTTTTACCGACTAGTACGACGTTAGGCATAGGTCCAGTTTGTGCACACATGGTTTTCCCTTACACCTCCTTTTTTAGCAGGAGTTAGCTAATTTAACCTAAATAAAAATCTTTCCTCTTAATATAATTTAGCATAATAGATACCTTAGATTACCGATTAAAGTCGGCATTTTCTACTTGCCGAAGGCAGTTTAATCTTCAATCTCAAGTTCACTTAAAGGTATGTAAGCATAGGTATTGTCAGGCATTCTTCTTCCAATTATTAATGGTAGTACTTTCTTCTCCACTTCGCGTTTAGCTATTTCAATAGTGCCCATCTTCTCCACTTCCTGGTCGATTGGTATTAAAGGGGGGGCTCCCAGAGATAACTCTAATGCTCTTAAGCCTATTATTCTAGCTTTTTCAAACTTAGTCAATTTCTTTTTTAAAAGCTCCACTCTTTCCTCAATACTATTTCTTAAGGCTGACAATTCTAACTCCCTAGCATTCTTGCTCACTGTTGCTAATACTCTTCCTCGCCTTCCTTACCTTTCGGGGGCTTCATTCTGGCTGCCATTATAACATCGTCAATCCTTGTGAGTATTGATACTGTTTCAAGCGCAGAAAGGTATGCCGTCTTCTTTACCTTCAAAGGGTCTAAGATGTTTTTCTCAATAGCGTCTGAAATCTTCCCCTCGGAAGCATCGAAACAGGCCGTCTTCTTGCCCTCTGCATGTGCAGCCTTAAGCATTGTTAATATTTCCTCAGGATCATAACCTGCATTAGCTATTATCTGCTTGACGAATGCTTCAAAAGCCCTACTCAAAGCCTCCATAACCAATCCTTCTTTCCCACCCCTGCTTGCTTCAATAAGCTTACGTGCAACAAACACCTCTGCGGCTCCTCCACCAGGGATTACATAGGGTTCTTCGAAGAGTACTCTGAGCACGGAGATACAATTCTTAACGATTCTCTCCGTCTCATCGGTAACCTTATCATTCTCGCCTCTCACTAGAATCGTTTGAACAGCATTATTAGGAGTCTTCTCGACGAACGTCCACTTCTCTCCTCCTATTCTTCGCTCTTCAACTAGGCCTGCGAACCCGAGTTTGTCTTCGCTTAAATCATCTATTACACTAACTATTTTAGCGCCTGTTGCAAGAGAGAGTTTCTCCATATCGGATTTCTTAACTCTTCTCAATGCCATTATGCCTTTCTTCGCCAATACGTACTGTGCGAAGTCGTCTATACCCTTTTGGACAAAAACAACATTGACTCCAAGTCCAGCTATCTTGTCAATGATGTCACTCATCATCTTCTGCTCCATCTTTAGAAACTCCCTTATCATCCTAGCGTCGCTGAACTTCAGCCTCTCGTCTGTCTCAGTCTTCTTAACTTCGATCGGCAAGTCGAGTAATGCTATTTTAGCATTCTCTATTCTCTTAGGCATTGCAGGATGTACGATCTCCTTATCGAGAGCAACCCCCTCTATTAACTGAATATCCAAAACGGTGCCTCCGCTCTTCTTCTCGGTCTTCAAATACTCATCGAAGATTCTCGTGTTATCTATCCCCTTCTCAAAGAGCTTGCTTACCGCCCTTACAGAAACTTCTGCAAGCTTTTCACGCGTCTCATTGCTCAGCGACAACGGTATTGCGGAAAGAACAATCTTCTTAAGTAAGCTAGTATTTTTCAAATCAATCTTAGTGGCGAGTTCACTCTTTAAAGATTCCAAAGCTTTCACCATACCAACCTTATAATTCTCAAGGATTATAGAGGGATGTATCCCCTGTTTCATAAGCAGATCTGCCTCTTTAAACAATAGGTGTGTCAACACGACTAGAGTTGTTACCCCGTCACCAATCTCCTTGTTCTGAGCCTTAGCTGCGTCAACTATGAGTTTAGCAGCCGGGTGCTCGACTTCAAGCTCACTTAGTATAGTCGCACCGTCACCGGTTATAGTCGTGTCTCCGAAAGTATCTACAATGATCTTTCTGTAGCTGAGTGGGCCGAGCGCGGTCCTTACTGTTTCAAAAATAACTTCGGAGGCCAGTAGGTTGTAAAGCTGAGCCTCCTTCTCATAGCTCCTTCTACCGCCTTCTTTGAGAATTATGGAGGGTATAACCTTAGGTGATGAAGAGCCCCTTACACTCATCGTTTCCTACCCGGAGGAAACCTGTTTTTAAGCGTTTCTACGTTTAAACTCCCTGAAATAAGCTTTTTACAGCGTTTTCTTTGATTAAGCTGTTCAAAATCCGTAAGTTTATTCCTCCGGGCTTTAAAAACCGCTTGAAAACGCTTTATATTGAACTATCCTATCCATAACCTCCACAAACTCTCTCTCTATATCATGCTTCCTCTTCTCGTACTCTTCCTTATTTATATCTCCCCTTTCATACTTTTTATGCAATTCTTCATACTCTTTCTCAAGTCTCTCCTTTTCCTTCTCCAAGCTTTTTAAACGGTCTTCAGCATCCGGCGGCCCTATTAAAAGGACCATTCTTCAACCACCAGCCTTATTAATACCCTTGCTTTACTCCTTGTTAAACTTTTATGTCTATGGATGAGTTTGAGACTAAAATAGTTACGAAAGGAGAGGAATTGGGAAGATTTATAGTGAAGAGAGGTTTCTCGCCAAGGGTTTTCCATGCTTTAAGTACTCTACTGCCAAAAGTCGGCGTAGTAAGCATTGGTAATACGTACGTGTGTTTAAACATTGGATTAAAAATAGGAATAGAGAAGTTTATTACTGATGCTTCCGTCGGAGATGTAGGGTACTCTCCCTATCTCCAAGGGCTGGTTTTCTTCACATCAGTATCATCCGATGAATGTCGCCTTGTTAAAACTACACTGATAGGTAAGATGCTGACTCCTGTAGAGAAGCTCAGGTCTCTTAAAGAGGGGGAGGTTGTTTCTGTTGTACGTGGTTAGGCCGCCTGGGTATGCGTGTAGAGCGGTAGCCTGTTTTCCTCATTAACCTTTTTCAAGAGGCCTTTCTCCTCTAAGCGTTTGAGAAGCCTTTTAGCTTCACCGAGTCTCAATCCAGTCTGGGTGAAAACCACGTAGGGTGTTATAACTTTCAATCCTTTAAGCTTCTCTAGAATCTTCTCCTCAGCATCGCTTAAAACTTCTCCTGTTTTCTTCTCTATCTTCTCGCCCCCTTCTTTCTTCTTAATTTTCTCCTTCTCCTGTCTCTTCTCCAGCTGGCTTAGGCGAAGCTTCTTCGACCCGCCCATTTCTCTAGAATTACTCCAATATGCCTATAGATAAGTCTAACCCTATTATGCTTAAATACCTTGTCATCATAATCTTACTCAAAAAGGGGAGAGGGTTGAAATCGGGTAGACGAGCGTTAACGGTTGAAGAAGTAATGAGCTTTCCAGTATTAACAGTTAGTCCAGAAAACAGTGTTTATGAAGCAGCCGTTAAAATGGTGGAGCATGACATAAGCTCTCTGATAGTAGTAGATAAAGAAGGAAATGATATCGGCATAATAACTGAGAGAGATGTTATAGAAAAAGTAGTTGCAAAGAATAAGGATCCTAATTCAGTCAGGGTTAAAGAAGTGATGTCAAACCCTTTGAAGAAGATTAACAGTGATAGCAGCATAATAGACGCGTTAGAAAAAATGCGAAAGAGTAAGATTAAGAAGCTCGGTGTAGAGAGAGGAGGTCAGCTCGTTGGAATAGTTTCCGAGAGAGACCTTGTATATGCAATACCTGCCATGTATGAATTGATTGAAGCCACTTCCATGGAACGTTCACGAGGAATTGTAAAGAAGGAAGTTTACGAGGGGTTCTGTGAAGAATGTGGAATCTGGTCTGACTCGCTTAACGTTGTAGAAGGAAGGCTCCTATGTGAAGACTGCATGGAAGACATTAGGCTTGCTTCGGAAGATTAGTCTTGGAGAGAGATAGAGGAATAAGATATATGAGGGGGCGTCAACGGAAGAAGCCCCCTTCACGTGCTTCTAAGAGCTCTGTTTTGAATTACGCATCCTCTCCCCCATTACAGGTTACTAAAACAACACCATTATTAAGGCTTCTTGAAACAATGGTTGCAAGAGGTTTTAGGAGGGTATTTGTAACAGCTCCCAGCGGTATTCTCCAAGGGGTAGTAACCCCGATGGAGATTATTCGATACTTATTGTATAAGTCGCAAGAAAATCTCGAAACCCCAGTCTTAAACATTCTTTTCACTAACGTTTCCAAAGTTATGCGCAAGGATATCGTTAGCATAAGAGAATCTGCTAGCATGATTGAATCCCTAAGGTTGATGAAGCAGAAAGGTATCAATGGATTGGCTATTGTCGATAATGAAGGTCTGCTTAAAGCTGTTTTAACAGTTAGAGATGTGCTTGAAAAGTTCAATTATTCTCTGAGCGGGGGTGTTTTGAGAGACTTTATGTCCAGGTCGCCAGTATGCATCTCCTCCGACAGGTCTCTAGGGGAAGGTATAGAGATAATGGTTAAATCTGGATATAGGAGGCTTCCCTGCTTAGATGATTTCCATCCAATAGGGCTCTTCTCTTCGCGATCCATAATCCGGTTTTTAGGAGGAAGAGAACTAGTTAGAGAGGCAAGTAAAACATTAGGCGAACTAATGTCCATGAGCGTCATGAGTTTCACGGTTAAGGACATACCTATTCTCGATCCTGAGACAAGTATTTCAGAAGCTTGGGAGACAGTTAAAAGAAGCAGCTACGGCTCTGCACTCGTAGTTAAATCAGGTTCTTTAGAGGGCTTTATAACCGAAATGGATTTCCTAAAGGCTGTTAAGGTTTGAGCCTTAGGTTTCTGGTAGATAGCATGCACGGCTACGTCGCCAGGTGGTTGAGAATAATGGGCTACGACACGGTTTATCTAAACAATATAGGAGACCATGAGGCAGTAAGAATTGCTTCTGAAGGGCGTATACTAATTACTTCTGACATTGAACTTGCTAAGTATGCTGAAGCCAATGGGATTACAGTAGTTATGGTCAAGGGCTTGAATGAACAGGAGGCTCTTAGAACAATTATAAGGAGGTTCAACCTGGCTTTTAAGGAAGAGTTTTTGAGATGTACT
>JAVZMD010000023.1:14037-16663 GCA_038883435.1 Thermoproteota archaeon | reverse complement strand
TTGATAAGAATAGCTATGAAGAGAATCAAGGAAGCTGGTTTAAATCAAATGATAGATATTGTAAGAACAGACCTTTTTCAAGCAGATGTTTCTAGGTTTAACCTCATATATGTTTATCCTTTTCCCTCTATTACTAGAAGGCTTTCCCTAAAACTATTGAATGAGTGTCACCGCAGTACAAAAATTATTGTGCATGATTATCCTCTTGAAGGATTTAGTCCAATAAAATCTATTAGCATTCCATCGGGTAGACAGCATATTCATAAAATATTCCTCTACGTATTGTAATTACTTTCTACAACCCTTTAAATACCTCTGTTTTACTAATCCCCAACTCTTCTCATATTCTTACGTATAATTTCTTGGAAGGAGTTAAAACTAAAAATATTGGTAATACAACACTAAAACAGGTAGTCATGTCTGTGAAGATATCGATCATAGGTGGTTGTGGGGCAATGGGAAAGTGGTTAATCAGCTATCTTAAAAGTAAAGGCGATTTCGAAATTATTGCCAGCGACCCTGATGAGATTGAAGGATATAGAATAGTTAAAACACTAGGAGTGAAATATGAGAATGATAATAAGAAAGCAGTTGAAAATTCGGATGTTGTAATCATTTCTGTTCCGGTTGAGGTTACTCCTGAAGTTATAGCTGAGGTTTCACCGTATATGAAAGAAGGCTCGTTACTTATTGACATTGCTTCAATAAAGACCGAAGCTGTTTTATCAATGCTGAAACACGCTCCTCCCAATATTGAATTAATAAGCATTCATCCAATGTTCGGACCCAGAATTAAAGATGTTAAAGGACAAGTTGTTGTAGTAATACCTGTAAGGTCTGAGAAATGGTTTGAAAAAATAAAATCCTTTTTAGAGAAAGAGGGTGCTGAAGTCGTAGTTACAACATGTGAAGAGCATGATAGGATGATGAGTATTGTTCAAGGCTTAACCCATTTTGCAAGCATGGTTTTCGCAGGGGTTATAAGGGAGCTGAATGTCGATTTGAAACAGTCGAGGAAATTTTCAACACCCATTTACAATGCGTTCTTACCAATAGTTTACAGGGTTGTTTGTCAAAACCCGGAGCTTTACGCACAACTTCAAGTGCATAATCCACATGTCTTAGAAGTTCAGGAAAAATTCGTACTTCAAGCAATTAAATTGAACGAAGAAACAAAGAGAAAGAACGTCAAGGAAATCATCAGGCAAATAGCGGAATCCTGTAAACACTTTATGGCAACAGAATCATCTACCGTACTATTATCTATGTCGGACAGAATGGTTTCAACTCTACAGAGAGAGAAAAACATTCTCGAAAGGCTAATTGGAAAGAAAATATGCTTAGAAAACGTTCAGACGGGTAAAATCCACATCGGAGTTTTAAAGCGCGTTTCAGCTAATACCATAGAAATAGAGGAAAGTAAGAAGAAGATCGTAACCCTAAGCCTGTTTAATGTTACGCTTTTAGATGAAAAAGCTACTATAGAGATTAGAAGGAACATATTCGGAGAATCAAGCCTAGATTTCTCCGTAGTACTTCCACTAGACTTCGACCCCGAACTTTGCAGAGAAATAGTTGAAAAGCTTCTCCCGGAGGCTTTCAAAGTAGAGGTTTTAGAAACCTATGTAGGAGAACAGATACCTGCTGGCTTTAAAAGCATAACACTACGAGTATACTTCCCAAAAGACGAAGACTCTAAGAATATTTATGTTAAAGCTGAGAGTATTCTAAAGAGAATGGGTGGTAAACTAAGGTGAGATACGATGAGTGCCAATAGTGAAGTCAAGGTGTTCCGAGATGACGAGTCATTCTACATTCCTCTCCCAAACTCTCAGAAAGCATTATTGAAATACCGTTTGGAAAAGGGGGAGATCTATGTTCTCTCAACATATACTCCGCCGGAGTACAGGGGTATGGGATTGGCTTCAAAGCTGATGGATGAGGTAATTAAATTTGCATTGGATAAGAACCTTAAAATCGTGCCTATCTGCAGCTATGCCAAGCATTACATGGATAAGCATCCAGAATTAGGGAATATGGTTGTAGAATAAGGTTAATTATCTAAGCGTAAAGTTTAAATACAATCATTTTGTATTGTATTGATACAATATGGATAAACTGGAGGGAGAGTTTACTCAATTCAAAGATAGAGTTAAAGATACTTTTAACAGGCTTTTTGAGCATCTTAAAACCAGTTTTTTACAAGTATCTGAAATAGAAGGTAAAATATGGTTGGAGAAAGGTTCTCCCGGCTTATGGGAGTTGCTTAAAGAGGTTAAGGAGATTAAACAACAGGTTAGGGATGAAACTAAGAAGACAAGGGAAATGCTCCTCCTACACTTTAAAGATTTTAGGAAAAAGGTCCGTGAGGACTATTCAAAAGAGCCGGAGGAGCTTAGACAATATATGGAGGATAAGTTATCAGAGCTTAGGGTTTTTCTGGATGATTGCTTTGACGAGGCTGAAGATAAGCTGGACGAGTTTCTTAATAAGGCTGAGGACATCGAGGAAAAGATAAGGAGCAGAATAAGAGATTTGAAGGAAGGGGGTGTTTCACTAATGGCTTTAAAGATTCCAGGAAGCGAAGTGAGAATCCCTGATATTGGTAAACTCATAGAGAGTTCTC
>JAVZMD010000023.1:0-14027 GCA_038883435.1 Thermoproteota archaeon | reverse complement strand
CTTGGAGCGGCATGCCTTCAATGGTCGTTTCCTCAGTAAGGCTTCCCAAAGCCGATCTAGAGCTCATAGATGCCCTCGTTGAAGCAGGCATATTCAAGAGTAGGAATGAGGGAATAGCGTTCTTTGCTCACAAGGGAATAGAGGCAAGTCGAGACTGGTTGAACAAGGTTAGGGTGAAGATCGAGGAGATAAAGAGGCTTCAGGAAGAGGCTAAGAAGGAGATGGAGAAGATCTTCGGAGAAGAAAAAAGTTAGATTAATATTTATCATGAAGACTTAAATACTCGTTAGACGTATTTTTACAATATGCATGTTAATCAACCGACGGGACAATATTTAGAATTCTCTTCTCCACCCTATCCATTATCCGTAAAACATGCTTCCATAGAGAACTTGCTTAACATATCATACTGGCTTTGGCGTCTTAATACATTATCGATGTTCCCAGTAATATTGAGTAATGCTTTTGAAGTTTTGAAGCAATCCATAATAGTCATTGCAATAATGCTTGGTCTTTATCAACTAACTTCAACCGGTATCCTTAAAGACTTTGCTGAGAGCATCAGTAAGTTTGATTTTGAAAGAATAGTTTCACTAATCTATCCAATCATTCATATACTTGTACCCCTATTGATTGCAACAATATTAATATACTACTTAGCTTCGATTTTAACCGGTGGCTTTTTAAATTCTGCTGAATACGGCTCTTACTTGAGACTGGTGAAAAAGGGGACGGTTTCGTTTAAAGACATTTTTGAAGAAATGGAGGAGAAATGGCTTAAAATGTCCTGGGTGGTTTTCATAATTGAAACTATTAAAATACTGCCTCTGTTAATTACAGTCACTGTGATTATTTCTGACATAATATACTTATCATCCCAGATATCAAAAGGGATCATTCCATCAATGGGATATAGATTCATCTTTTGGCTAATACTTATAATTCTTTCAATGATTTTCATAGTCGTCTTTTCTGTACTAACTCTTTATGCTTATCCTGCAGTTGCAGACGGTTATTACGGTTTGAATGCGATAAAGAAGAGTATAAGTACATGCTTTAATATACCTGCAAACACCTTATTGTACTGCGTTCTAAGAGTAGTATCTAACATATTGGTAAGCATCGTCTCGACTATAGCTAGCCTCCTCAGTATCCAAATTTCCTCTATACTAGTGATCGTTTTAAGTTTTCTCATAGTTCCAGTTTTCCACATATTCAAGACAACCCTTTTCCTTAAAGCAAAGCCTGAAAACACTATAATCCCTCTTCCAATCGGCCCTCCTGTTTTTAAAGACGTTTTCCCCAATGTTCTAAAAGACGGTGTTAATAGGATTAAGAAAGGTTTTAGGGAGCTTGTTAAGTTCTTAACTGAGCCTAGGAATCTAATATTCCACGTTATTTCCGGATTGCTTTTATTCCTCGGAGTTATTCTGGGTAGACAGGTTTCATCATCCGGTATTAGACAGGTAATCTATGCCATTGGTTATGCTCCGGGTAAGATCAACCCTCTGTTTAAGAATTATTTAGGCTTGCCTTTTCTTGCTTTAGACATATCCTTTCACAATTGGCAGGTTTCCCTGGCTACAGCTTTCTCCGGTCTTGTTTTCATAGTCCCCGTTTTAACAACTCTGCTCTTCAACGGTTTTATTCTAGGTGTTGTAGAAGACATTGTTCAGAATCCGACTATGTTTCTAGCAGCAATACTTCCACATGGCATAATAGAGCTTCCAGCCTTCATAATAGCAGGCTCAATTGGCTTGAACCTTGGCATCGATTTTCTCAAGGCTTTGAAGAAGAGAAACGTTAGTTCAAACGAGGTCTTTCAGGAAAGTTTGAAAAAAGCAATATACATAATTATCAGCCTAATTCCATTGTTCCTCATTGCTGGGATAATAGAAACATTCATCACCCCCCTGATAATGCGAATCTACGGCTGGGGATTAAAAACATCATAACAGTAATAATAGTGTTCCAAGGAAGACTAAGGCTCCTGCAACAAATGTTTTCAAAGAGACTTCTTCTCCTAGAATTAAGTATGATAGAATTATTATGAACAGTATGCTCGTCCTGTCTATGGTTGCAACTTTCGAAGCGTCAGTAAGCTTTAGGGCTGCAAAGTAGAAAACCCATGAGAGTGCACCGCTAACACCACTGAGTAGTATGAAAAACATATCTTTCCTGCTTAACTCGGTTACCTGAGAGGATTTGCCAAGCAACACGATTATGCCGATCATTGTTAAAGCCATTATTACTGCTCTTACGCCGGCAGCTACTGTGGAATCTACTGTTTTTAACCCGATCTTACCGAATATTGTTACTAGCGCTGCGAAAAATGCTGAGAGAAACGCTAGGATAAGCCATGTCCAGTTTCCAAGCTCCATGGACAGTTTCTCATTAGAGTGATATATTAGCTTATCCGTCTTGCAAAATATAAATCTCCGGGTCAACCTACTTCGGAACGTGAATAGAATACTCGTGTTAACACACTCGGCAGGCTTCAAGCATGATTATCTTCCACCAGCCGTCGAGACATTAGTTAGACTTGGAGAAGAGAATGGCTTCGAAGTATTTGCAACTGAAGAATGCTCGATTGTAAACGAGAAGGTTTTGATAGAGTTTTCAGCTGTCCTCTTTATGACGAGTGGGGAGCTTCCTATGAGTAGTGGGCAAAAGAAATCGTTAATAGGCTTCGTCAAAAACGGGGGAGGATTCATAGGCGTTCACAATGCGGCAGATACTTTTTACCATTTTCAGGATTATGGTGAAATGTTGGGAGGATATTTCAAAGCACATCCCTGGACACAAGAAGCTATAGTGAAAGTTGAAGACAATGCTCACCCCGCTACTAAACATCTTCCAGAAAGGTTCCGCGTTAAGGAAGAGGTTTACACATTCGAAAACTGGAGTAGAAATAAGACGCATGTTCTGATAAGCCTGGACAATTCCTCAGTAGACATTAGCAAGGGAACAAGGGAGGATCATGATTACGCTTTAAGCTGGTGCCACGATTACGGCAGGGGGAGAGTATTCTATACCGCCTTCGGCCATTTCCCAGAAACTTGGTGTGAGGAATGGTTTAGAAAACATCTCGCGGGCGGAATAGCTTGGGCTATGAGAATACTCTAATCTTCTCCCATACTTCTGAAAAATAATTTCCAGAGTTACATTGAATTCGCTCGTATTCGACCAGTACCCGGTATTTAAGCGTCTTGCTTTTCCAGAAAAGCAGGGAAAATATTGATAGTTAGATTTTTTATCAGCTTTGACAGTTTAAAACAGTCCTACCCTCTCCTTTCCATTTTCACCACGACGTGATGGACAGCATTATCGTTGAAGACTGGAAGAACATTTCCTTCAATAGGCTCCCCGTCGACAAGTATTTGCTTTATTCCACGACAGACATGCTCGTCATTCCTAACTTCTATGACGTATGTTGCACCCCTGTATACTCTTGTAACCTTAAACCCAGGCCATCCGCTTGGAATACATGGATCGATTGTTAAACCGTCGTAACCCGGCCTAATACCGAGTATCCACTGGGTTATGGCTACAAGGTTCCAGGCTGCTGTGCCGGTTAACCAGGAATTCTTTGCTTCTCCAAGAGTAGGTGCGTCTGGGCCTGCGATCATTTGAGCATAGACATATGGTTCGCAACGGTGGATATGGCTTATTTCTTCTCTAGCAGAGGGACATATCCTCTTGTAGTAGTCGAAAGCGTATTCTCCCCGTCCAACTATCGTTTCAGCAATCATTATCCACGGGTTTGTATGGCAGAAAACGCTTGCATTCTCCTTATAGCCCGGGGGGTAACTGGATATTTCTCCAAGGTTTACATAATACTTGGTGTATGCTGGCTGATGGAGGACTATGCCATGCGGAGTGGCGAGGTACTTCCTTACTGAATCAAGAGCTTTAATAGCTCTACCGTCTTCTAATCCTATCCCTGCCATTATGCACATGCCTTGAGGCTCTATGTAGATGCGGCCTTCCTCACACTCTTTAGACCCGACTTTAGCGCCGAAAGCATCGTATGCCCTAAGGAACCACTCCCCGTCCCAACCGTATTTCAAGACTTTTTCAGCCATTTCATCTGCGAGTCTCCGGTACTTTTCAGCATCCTCTTTACGTCCGATATGTTCAGCTATACTGACTATTTCCCTAGCGGCGAGTACGAATAATCCTCCAATGAAAACAGATTCTGCTGTTTTACCATCTGTCCTATCCGGGGCTGTTTGGAAAGATTCTTCTGGTATTGTCGACATGCAATTGAGGTTTAGGCAATCGTTCCAATCAGCATGGCCTATTAAAGGTAAGCCATGTGGCCCCAGTCTATCCATGGTATACTGCAAAGCTCTTGTTAAATGCTCGTATAGGGGCTGTTCAGTACCGGGAGTATTTTCGTAAACCACTTTCTCGTCTAGTATCGTGAAGTCACCGGTCTCCTTTATGTAGGCTGCAGTAGATAAGACCAACCAGAGTGGATCATCGTTAAAACCGCTCCCTATTTCCTTATTGCCTCTTTTGGTAAGAGGTTGATACTGGTGGTATGCTCCCCCATCCAGTAGTTGTGTCGCAGCCAAGTCGAGTATTCTTTCACGAGCCCTATCTGGTATCATGTGTACAAATCCCAAGATATCCTGGTTAGAGTCTCTGAAGCCGATTCCCCTCCCTATGCCCGACTCGTATAGTGAAGCGCTTCGTGAGAGATTGAAAGTTATCATGCATTGATACTGATTCCATATGTTTACCATTCTGTTAACATCCTTATCGGGCGTTTCTACTCGGCATTTTGAAAGCAACCTATCCCAATGTTGACGTAGTTTTTGAAAAGCCTCGTCCAGCTTAGTGGGGTTTAGGTATTCCTCAATGACCCTCTTGACACGAGCCTTGTTTATCACGTTGGGTGCTATGAATTTCTCTTCTTGAGGATTCTCTGCATATCCTAGTAGGAATATTACTTCTCTGGATTCTCCAGGAGAGAGTCTGATTCTCAATTGATGTGATCCTATAACTGCCCATCCATGAGCAATAGAGTTTCTCGAAACACCCTCTTCAACAACTATGGGGTTCTCAAGTCCTCGGTATGGTCCGACGAACGCTTCCCTTGAAGTATCAAAGCCCGTTAAAGGCTCTGAACAGGCGAAGAATGCAAAATGGTTCCGGCGCTCCCTGTAGCCAGTCTTATGATAAATAACGCTTCCCTCGACTTCAACTTCCCCAATGCTGAAATTTCTCTGAAAATTAGTCATGTCATCTAAAGCATCCCAAAGGCAGAATTCCACATAGGAGAAGAGTTGGAGTTCAACAGGCTTATCATTATTATTCCTTATTTCTAAACGCCAGACTTCCATAGCTTGCCCCAATGGTACGAAGTATGTTACCCTGGTTTCGATTCCACGATGTGAGGAACTTATTCGAGTGTACCCAAGGCCATGACGACACTCATAATGGTCTAAAGGACGCTTAACTGGTTGCCAAGTCGGAGACCAATACTCTCCAGTTTCAACATTTCTAATGTAGATATATCTCCCAGGCTGATCTGCTGGGACAGAGTTGTAACGGTAACGCGTAATACGCCTATAGCGTGCATCCCTATAGAAACTATATCCCCCTGCTGTATTGGAGGTCATTGCGAAATAGTCTTCTTGACCAAGATAGTTTATCCAAGGCGTTGGAGTATCCGGTCTTGTTATAACATATTCGCGGGCTTCATCATCAAAATAACCATATTTCATAAGTTCTCGATTCAATCAATGAATTATTAAGTTTTGTACCTTATGTTTTCATAATCTAAGTTTAAAATATTAGACAGCTTAATTTTTTTAACACGATGCGTAATATGGATTAAAAGGTACTAACCAACCTTCCTACTTCTATACATTTCGAGCAGAATCGGTATTTCGCTGACTTTTTCTAAAGATATTAGTTCCCAGTAAACTCCTTTCGGCTTCTCTCTAGTCTTCTGAATTCTTAGAGCTTTAGAAGGCGTTATAACATAGTCCATGGGTAAATCATATGGGGCGGTTTCGAAAACATCCTTGATGAACTGAACATCGTGTATTGTTGTGATTATCGGAGTCTCTTCATCGACCTTTTTAAACTCTCTTGCTATTGCCCACTCCAATTCTGAATATCCTCCTCCTTTACCTATCCTCTCGCCCTGCTCGTTTACGGCAACGCTTCCAACAACTACCAAGTCGATCCTAGGCAGATCCTCTGGCTTAATTTCCCTACCGTAGATGAAGGCTCCTCTAATGGTTGATGCAAAACCATAATCCTTCTTATCGATTTTCGCTGGCTCCAGTAATAAAAAGCCGTTTCTAAGCCTTGGAGTAGGCATTATGAGAACAATATTACTCATCAATGCAAGCTTTCTAACCGGTGCTTGGGGCGAATCAGGATTCACCTTAATGACTTGAGCCTTCTTCCATTCTCTTAGTTGCGTAAGCATGGAAGCTGCTTTTTCAGCACCTACGAAATTAGGGATCCTTCCAAATGCTCCTGGGAAACGAGCTATTTTAAGCTCTTCCATTCTTCTCCAAATCTCTGCTCTCAATTCCTGCTTAGTCTTGCCCACGTTAAAAACATCGAATACTTGAAGAAAAAGATTTTTCAGTTTGAATACTTCAATAGCAACGTGTCATATGAACGGTTTCTCAGAAGAGATGAATGTTTTATAATCGCAGTATGATTGCTCCAAAGTTTTCCTCAACCAATCGACCTTCTTCTCCTAAGCCCATTACGGGTATGATTTTTTAATAGTCAAGCATATTTTTAAATCCCTTAGACATTATTAAAACGTCATCAGAAATGAAGACTTTAATAATCTATGTTTCTATGCATCATGGCAATACTGAGAAGATAGCTAGGGCTATTGGGGAGGTTCTTAGAGCTGATCTAGCTAAACCGACTGAGGTAGATGCGGAAGTTATTTCAAAATATGATCTAATCGGATTCGGCTCAGGAATATATTTTGGAAAGCATCATTCAAGTTTATTCTGTTTCATAGATAAATTGCCTTATCAAAACGGTAAGAGGGCATTCATATTTTCAACGAGTGGGTTGAGAAAAATATGGCTGATACACGATTTCGACAAACCCCTACAGGATAAATTACTTGCTAAGGACTTTAGAATAATAGGTAGTTTCAATTGCAGGGGTTGGGATACGTATCCTTTCTGGGTTAAACCATTCGGCGGGATAAACAAGGGTAAGCCTGATATCAAAGATATTGAAGAAGCTAAAAACTTTGCTAGGGAATTAGAAAAATCAATAAAGTAAAAGTAATTTTTACTGGTATTCTCTGCAAACGGTGCAATACCATCTTTGATACTGTTGCACATAGGTTAATGGGGTTCCGCATTTAGGACAAGGTGGTGCTGGAGTACTTACTGCCTGAGTTGCTACAGGTTGAGCAACAGATGCTGGCATTGTCTTTCTCATCTCTTCGATTGCAAGTTGCGTGGCAATTCTGAAGGCAGATGCCCATGTTCCCAGAAACGATATTAGAAAACCAATTATCCACACTACGATTATGGCTCCGAAAGCACCCCAATTTATCTCTACATATGGTGGATATGGTAAGATTCTGAACATCCCCATTGCTCCAATAAAGCTACCAATGAACATTATGATTCCTCCTATTATTCCCCAAAGAATTGAAAAAGCCAATAGAACGAGTGCTGCTTTAAAGGCTCTTCCCCAAGATACCATTTCTGGTCGTTAAACAATAACTTCTTCAGACTTATAAGTTTTTAAATTTAGTTTTTAATCAATTATGTTGGCAAGAAATCGTTTAAATAAGGTTATTTTAATCCGTTTTCATAGCAACCTGGAATAATAATAGCAATGGAATTGGAAAATCTCCTCTATGTCTAAATGAAGGATGTATTTCTGTCACAAAGGGTATTTATATACGCAGAAAGGATGTAGGGCTTCATTTTCGGAAACCGGTTTAATAGATATCTTTAAAAGCAAGTATTATAGCGTGTTAGCCTGGGCTGCTTGTTTTTCTCTACAAGGAAACAAGCATCCAAAATTTAGGAGGAGGTGAAATAGTTGAATTCAGGATACGGTGACAGGCCGAGGAAAATGTATAAGGTAATTTGCTCGGACTGCGGTAGAGAAGCGGAAGTTCCCTTCAAGCCGACCGAGGGCAGGCCTGTATACTGTAGAGAGTGTTTCCAGAAGCACAGGAGATAGGACGGTATAGAACATCATTGTTACTCCTATTTTTAATCTTTCAAAAATCTGGTTTTAAATTATTAAATGTTTAAAATAAAAAAGATGGTTTTAAAGAGATTTATTTACCATGTTATTGTTTTTCAAACCTTTCAACAACGGTCTTCCAATCGATGGCTTTAAAGAATGCTTCTATGTAATCTACACGCTTTAATCCGTAGTCGATCATATATGCGTGCTCAAAAACATCCATTATTAGGATAAGCTTAGCCCCCGACAGATGTCCTACATCATGCTCATTAATCCAGACGTTTAACAGTCTTCCTGTCGCTTGATCGTAGTATAATGCGGCCCATCCGATCCCGCGCATTGTCCCAACTCCTTTAAAGTCTTTCTCCCAGTTTTCATAAGAGCCGAAGTCTTCAACAATCTTCTTGTACAGCTTAGAATCCTTATCTAATTCTACGCTGTCCTTAGTCATGTTTCCAAAGTAGTACTCATGGAGTCTCATTCCATTCCACTCCCAACCAAGCCTGCGTTTGAGCTCGGCATATTCCGGTGTTCCGGTTTTTCCCTCTTTTAATAGAGCGTTTAAGCCTTCAATCAATCTATTCGTATTGTTGACATATCCTTGATACAATGTGAAGTGATTCTTCAACAATTGATCGCTAAAGCCCTTTAATCCTAAAAGATGTTCAAAATTCCTAGGCTGGTACATTTTTATTCACGCTTTGAAAAATAAATCTCCTCTATTTATACGTATCCCGAAAAAACCTGTAAAAAGCTTCGTAAAAGACTTATCAATAGGCATTTACAATGCATCCTTTATGGATGCTAAGTTTTTCAAAAAACTGGGGCGTAGCGTTCCCAGCTTAGGCCTTGGTACGTGGAGAATGGGTGAAGACAAGTCTATGGACAATATGTGTATCGCTGCGCTTAGAAGAGGCATTGAATTAGGGGCTACGATGATAGATACTGCTGAAATATATGCTAATGGAAGGGCTGAAGAACTAGTAGGTGAGGCAATAAAGGGTTTTGACAGGGATCAGTTATTCATAGTGTCTAAAGTATGGCCTACTCACGCGCGCTATGAGCATGTTATAAAAGCTGCTAGAGAAAGCTCTAGGAGGCTTGGAACATACATAGACCTTTATCTTTTACACTGGCCTTCTGATGTTCCTATTTGCGAAACGATGAGGGCTATGGAGGAGCTTGTGAAAATGGGCTTGATTAGACACATAGGCCTAAGCAACTTCGACGTGAAGGGGATTGAGGAGGCAAGGGCTTGTTTGAAGAGTAATGATATAGCTGCTGTCCAGAATAGGTTTAGCCCAACCTATAGGAAGGACTACTCCGACGTGATTCCCTATGCCCAGAGGGAAGGCATGATTTACATGGCTTATACACCCATAGAAAAAGGAGCCTTAGCAGGAAACAAGTTGTTGAAGAAGATCGGAGACAAATACAGTAAAACTCCTATTCAAGTCGCGTTGAACTGGCTTATCTGCATAGAGCCGGTTGTACCGATTCCGAAGGCTTCTAGGATTGAGCACGTGGAAGAGAATGTGGGAGCAATGGGATGGAGGCTTAGCAAAGAAGATTTTGTGGAAATTCTAAACAACCTCTAAGACCATTCAAGTTAACATTAGGTTTATTATTAGCCACTATGCCTTAAATAGAGCAATCATCATGTTGCAGTCTGAAGGTTCGAAAAGTGGCGTTGTCGATTTTGATGAGAAGTCTTTCAGGATAAAAGGTAAGCCTATTTTCACCTACAGTGGGGAGATACATTACTTTAGAGTCCCGAAGGAGCTTTGGGAGGATCGGCTCATAAAAGTCAAAAGAGCATTCTTAAACTGCATAAGTACATACTTCGCTTGGAATTGGCATGAGCAGAAGGAGGGCTGTTTCGACTTCTCCGGATGGCGGGATATAGATGAGTTTTTAAGACTATGCGAGAAACACGGGCTATACGTTATAGCTAGGCCAGGACCCTACATCTGTTCAGAATGGGATTTCGGAGGCCTTCCCAATTGGCTAATAGGCAAGAACGTTATTCCTAGGTCTCTTGACAGGAAATTTATGAAGTATGTCATTCGCTACTATGATCATATCGTCCCAATAATAAGGAGGTATCTAGTAACTAAAGGGGGAAACGTGATTCTTTTCCAGATTGAAAACGAATATTTCTGGGGTAATGTTCCATACCTGCTCAGTCTTTACGAGGCTGTTAGAGAAAGGGGCGTAGACATCCCCATTGTCCACAATGTAGATCGATTTCTGAGAGGGACTCAAATAATCGACTCTATAGACATATACCCCGATCCCTGGGATCTCGATGGTCCGGAAAAGCAGGCTGAAAGCCTGATTGAAGAACAGCCTGATAAGCCAAATATGATAATGGAGTTTGAAGGAGGCTGGTTTAGTTCTTTCGGAGGCAGGCTTCCTACAGATAGAGGAGATATTCCAGTTGAATGGACGGACATGCTATTGAAAACTATGATATTCAAAGGATTTAGCCTGATAAACTTCTATATGTTTCATGGTGGAACCAATTTCGGTTACTGGACGGGTAAGAATATCGCTTCCACATACGATTACCAGGCTGCAATAAGGGAGTGGGGTGAGCTGGGGGATAGGTACTGGGTAATCAGGCTTATTGGAGCCTTGATAGAATCTTTCAGCAAAATATTCACATCTTGTATAATCGACAAAACGCTTATCACCTGTAAAGATCTTGATTTTCAAGTCTCTTCAATAACACATGAGAAAGGAAATTTCATACTCGTTACTAACAAGAAGCCTGAACGGGCCGATGTAATGATTTTCATAAGAGATCTTGGTGAAAAGAGAATTAGGCTTAACGGAAGGTCTGCTTTGATACTTCCTCTAAACGTAAGATTAGCGAACGGCTGGGTTTTAGAGTTTTCCACTTGTCAAGTCTTCTACTCTTACGATCTCAACGGTAGGACAATCCTGATAGTGTACGGAGACCCCGGTAGTCGCCACGAAATCACTTTAATACATCCGTTTAATGGAGTAAGAGAAACAGTAAACTTCACGATCTACGAGGATGACTTCTTCAAGCTCATCGGCGATTCTTCCTCAAGCCTATTATTGGTTGCTTTAAGCAGAGAACGTGCAGCTAGAACATGGTTCGCAGAATACTTGGGTAAAAGAATAGCATTAATCTCCGGCTTTAGCCTTCTTCGGGACTACTCTTCTGATGGTAATTCTCTTAGAATGGACATAGATTTCAAGAAGGGGGATGGAAGGCTTATCAGAATGATTCTCCCCTGGAGGCCTAGGGCAGTTAAAGTAGACGGGAAGATAGTAGAATGTACTTACGATGACGAAAAATGGATCCTATCTATAATTCTCCCCGATTTTGAACTCCAGGGTCATGTTCTTAGCCTTGAAGAAGATTGGAAGTATGTTGAGGAAGACTTGGAGAGCGTTAAGTCGAGTAGTTGGATTGAAGTCCAGAGACTCAATCCGCCAGAGTCTCTCGGCATTGTTGAAAACGGACATCTCTGGTACTTTAACAAATTTAAATTCGAGAAGAAAACTGGAATGAGTAAGATAATACTGTTCATACCTAGGGTTAATGATTACGTTTCGGTTTTTCTAAATGGAGAATTCCTGGGCTACGCTAAACACGTGGCCAGGATTGAAATCGATGAGAAAAAGCTAAGAGACGGAGATAATGAAATCCTTCTTCTAGTAGAGTCGACCGGTCATAGGAATGACGGCATACTTCCAATAGCAAACGGTTTGAACGAACCTGTTTTCATAGGTGAAGAAGAGACTATTCCGTTGAAGAATACATGTTTTAAAGTTTTGAAAGAAGATTCGTCTCTTAAACCAGGTGTCCCCGCAGCCTTAGACTATTCTAGGCTTGTAAACAGGCCCATGGAAGTTCTTCCGCCGGAGTGCTTCTCAGAAGGCTGGAAGGAGCTAAGCCTCCACGAGATTACAGGCCAGAGAGGAATTTTCCTGTTCAAATATGTGACTAGGCTTCCAGATACAGATAAGAAGATCTGCTTAGTGCTACCATCCGGCATCTCAGGATGGGGTAGAATAATGATTTTCGTAAACAGGAAACATATTAGAACAATTCCAATAGAAGAAGGTGGAGTAGGAGTAGACGTTACTCGCTTGGTAAATCAAGGTGAAGAAAACGAATTTATTTTCCTATTGGAGAATATGCCTAGTGCTCCAATATGGAGCGACCCGTGTATAAGGCTCTATGATATTGCTCTCGACGACGGTTGGAAGGTTTCTCAGGGTCTTCGGGGAGAGAGGAAAGGATGGTTTAAGCCGGAGTTCAATGATTCCGATTGGAAAACAATCGGACTGGGGGAGGCATTAGAAGGGTGTAGAATAATATGGCTAAGGAAAAAGTTCCAATACAAGCCCAAAGAGGACATGGTTTCTCCACTAATGCTGAGGCTAAACTTCATGTGTACAAAATGCAAGATATACTTGAATGGTGAGTTAATAGGGAGGTATATGAAGACTGGTCCTCAAAGAGACTTTTATCTACCCGAACCATTTTTAAGAGAGGAAAACCTCCTTTCAATAGTTGTAGAGAATTATGATGACTCGTTTGAAACACCATCCGTACAAGTGCTACCTTACTACTTTGCGAAGAAAACTGAGCTGAAAATCAGCTTCTAGAAAAATAGCAATCATTATCAATGGAGCATAGATGACCCGTTTTAAACCAATCTCAATAATTTTGCTTTACTCTTTTTTCAGACATGAACCCTCTTTTACTTCTTTCCAGCTTAATAATTAAAAAGAATAAGAGTGGTTAAGATAACGGACTTTCTTGAAAACTCGGCAGAGACACTTGCGGATACTATGCCGCTTCACAATGCTCCTTCTAAAGGAGTCAGGCTAATTGTCAGGGATAGCAAGCTCCATGCAATTTTTCTGGGTAGAACCCTCTCCAAAGCAATGGATAGATCCGAAACTAAAGAAAGAGTGAACGCATGTTAAATCTTTAAGAGAAAGGTTTGTTAAACAGGCTGGCAATGGGCTTTGTTAAGTTTAGGTTCAGGATTATAAACCCTGTCGAAAAAGAGAAGCATATAGACGTTGAAGGTGTTGTTGACACGGGGACGATTTACACAGTTGTAGGCAGAGCCCTACTGGAATCCATAGGTCTTAAGCCCGTTGAGAAGAGGAGGTTCAGAGCATTCGGCGGGGGAGGTGGAGAGGGGAATAGGCATTTCAGAGATTGAGCTAATGGGCAGAAGAGGAGGCATAACGCTAATCTTCGGAGAAAAGGATGATTCTTGCAATTGCCGTAGAAAGAATGATGATCCTGCTTAAATTCTCTCTATGAGGGTACTGCCTTACTAAGTTGCTAAAAAGTTGGATTTAAAATAATATTTTAAATCCGCTCCTTTTAAAGGTTTAAATAGTCCCTTTATAAGCTTTTCTTCCGCAATGAGATTTGAAAAAAGAATTAGAATTTTAACATTCCTGATGTTGACTCTGCTTCTTGCGACATACTCTAGCCTACATAACCTTACAATAATTGTAAGCGGACAGGAAGCCGCTAGTATAATAGTAGCAACCGAAGGTACGCGAATAAACGTTTCTGCACAAGACGAAGAGGGAGGCGAAGTCTACTCTCTAATACTGGAGAACAATGGCGGCATAAGAGAGATAAGAGTACTCGCTAAACGTTCAGCCTCAATATCTGGAAACTTCCTATGGAACGATGACTGGGACCAGGTTTGGAGTACAACGCTTGAAAACCCTGTTATTGAAGAAAGGGATAAGTACGTTAAGATAGTTACCAACAGTATTTACAAGAAACATCCTGTTTCAAT
>JAVZMD010000022.1:0-16752 GCA_038883435.1 Thermoproteota archaeon | reverse complement strand
GAAATCTCTCATCTGCTTTCCATCTTCAAAAATTATTGGGGGATTATTGTTCTTAATCCTTGACGAGAATATTGCAACCACGCCGGTATAAGGGTTGTTAAGGCTTTGCCTAGGACCGTAAACATTGAAATATCTGAAAGCTACTGTCGGTATCTTAAGCGCAAATCCGAAGTTAATGGCAATCCTTTCGGTATCATATTTTGAAAGGGCGTATGTAGAAAGGTTTTGGACAGGCTTTTCTTCTACTATTGCCGTAGGCTTAACATATTCCTTACACTGTGGACAATGTACTTCCCAATCCTTTCTCATTAATTGCTCTCTAGTCCTTAAGCTCGGATAGACAATTCCATGTGTTTTACACATATAGGTTCCTTCTCCATAGATTGATTTCGAACTAGCTACCACTATTTTCTTAATTCTACTTCTTATCTCCACTTTCTCAAGAAGTATTTCATACATGTTTGCAGTACCTATAGAGTTTACAGTCAGATATCTCACAGGCTGATACATGCTTTGACTCACGCTTACCATCGCAGCTAGATGAATAATCGCGTCAACCCCATCGAGAGCTTTAAGCCAATCATTCTTATTCGTTATGTCTCCGAATAAATAGTCTGCTTTAGGATTCAAATATTCCGGTTTATTACCTCCGTGTACTTGGGGCTCTATATTGTCGAGGACTCTAACTTGATATCCTTTTTCTATCAATAAGTCAACAGTATGAGAGCCTATGAATCCTGCACCGCCTGTAACCAATATTCTCATATTTTTAAACGCTGCTTATGGCAATTAACTTTATTTAAAGGTTTCCTAAATACGGCAATTAAACTAATCCTTTATGTCTTCAAGAAGAGTGAGTGAACTCCATATTCTCGTTCTTGATATTGTTGAAAGATTAGGGTCTTGGCTTATCTCGTCCAGTACATTAATGGCTGCTGCTGCCCTTATCCCTGGGGTAGTGTTTTTCTTAGAAAGGTTTGTAATAACCTCCTTAATACTGTTTCTAATATTACGTGGAGTAGTCACATCGTTCACAACGAAACTAAGCATTTCTATTGCTCTAACGATCTTCTCCTCGTTTTCCAAATCCTTTTTACGAGGCATTTTAGACATTTTCCATCATCCTTGTCTTATTTTCATAAGCTTAAGAGGTTAAAATATATGTTTTTCTAGTTCCTAAAGGGGAAGTATTGTAAAGGGAATCGGGAGAATGTCGTTCAGCAGGTTTGACGTTAAGAAGATGGCGGAGGCTTTACAAAGTGGTGCAGTTATGATGGCTGCTCATTGCAGATCATGTGGCGCACCCTTGTTCCGGTATAAGGATGGGAAGGTAAAATGTGTCAATTGCAACAAGCTTTACAAGCCCTCCTCTATGCAAGAAGGCTTTGAAGAATTATCCCCCATAGAATACAATAGAGATGAGGCGATTTCCTTACTCAGAAACTTGGAGAAGCATGTTTTAGAGATAGGAGATGAAAAAAGGTTGAAAAACATTATCGAGAGTTTAAGGAGAATCATAGATGAGCTTATTGGAATAGGTTGAGATGGCCGTGTCTTTGAATCCTTTCCATGTGGATTCGGAGGGATTTATAAAACACCCTTTGATAAGGGGCCAGAAGATACGTGCAAGAGATTATCAATTAAGCATCTCATCCAAGGCCCTAACAGGCAACACACTAGTCGTTCTACCTACAGGACTCGGTAAAACAGTCATAGCCCTCCTTGTTACTGCAGAAAAGCTGCGGAGGAACGAGGGCATATGCGTCATTATGGCTCCTACAAAGCCGCTTGTAGAACAGCATTATCAGTTTTTTAAGGATTGCTTGAACATTGAGCCAAGCCTCCTAGCCTTATGGACTGGTGAAACACCTGATCGAGAAAGGATTTTCACGAGCTATAGGGTTGTATTTGCAACACCGCAGCTCTTTCGAAACGAGATATTTAAGGGAAGAGTGAAATTAGATAAAGTAATGCTAATGGTTTTCGACGAAGCCCATAGGGCTAAGGGTAATTATGCTTACATATCTATTGCTCAACGCTACTATGCAGAATGCCCCTCTCCCCTCATACTGGGCTTAACAGCATCGCCCGGTTCTAAAAGAGAAGATGTCGAAGCCTTAATGAAAAACCTTTTTATAAAAAACCTCGAGTTTAGGACTAGGAATGATAAAGATGTTGCACCATATGTTAAGAAGATTGACTATAAGCTTGTGCCAATACCGCTAAACCCGCTGGTTAAGGAAGCAAGGTCCTTGATTCAGAGTTTCATAAACGAGCAGGTTAGCCAAGCCCTCAAGGCTTTTCCATGGGATAGGAAACCAAACAGCTTTTCTGAGATAACTGAAGTGATAAACGCTATAAAGAGTCGTCCTTTTCTGGACAAGCCTGAGCTTATAGAGACTTTAAAAAAACTTGCGAGAGCAAGGTACTTAATAACCGCATTAGAGAGGTTAGACCTGCTTGGTTCAAAATACTTCCTCCAATTCGTGAATAGGCTGATGGAAAGAGCTAAGAGGCCGGGTTCGCCCAAATATCTAGCTCAAATAGTAAATGATAAAAGAATCCTAGATGCTATAGAATTACTGAAGCTTCAGAAGGATAATGCTAAGCTTTCAAAGCTAATAGAGTTATCTAAAAGAGAGCTCGAGTCTGGAGCAAGGAGGATAATTGTTTTTGTAAGTTACCGTGCTGCCTCTAAAGACGTGGAGAAAGAGCTATCATCAATAGAGGGGTTTAAAGTTACCAGGTTAGTAGGCCAGGCCTCTAAAACTGGTGATAAGGGGCAAACACAGAGAGAACAGGAGGAGATAATTTCAAGATTTAGAAAGGGAGAGTTTAATGTTCTGATAGCTACGCAGGTTGGGGAAGAGGGTCTAGACATATCCTCCTCCGACACAATAATCTTCTACGACAACACTCCGAGCGGAATTAGGTTTATTCAAAGAGTTGGCAGAACAGGCCGTAACGCTCCCGGAAAAGTGTATATTCTCTATTTTCAGGGTACTCGCGACGAACAGTATCTCTGGATTGCCCGAAGAAGGGAGAGAAGGATGGTTGAGGAGATGAAAATCATTAGGTCACAGGTGGATTCAAGTCAAGAATATAATTTCAGCTTATCCAGATTCCTACAGGAGGAAGGGGAAGGTGGGGAAGGTAAGGTTAGTATAATAGTTGATAGTAGAGAGTCTAATTCTCCAGTTGTTGATGAGCTTGCTAGGCTTGGGGCGAAGATCATCCTCAGCCAACTGGACATTGGAGACTACGTGCTTTCTGAAAGAATCTGTGTGGAGAGGAAGACTGTTAACGATTTCGCATCCTCAATAATTGATTCAAGGCTTTTCCAGCAGGCTAAGTTTATGGCTGATTCTTACGAAATACCAATATTGCTCATAGAGGGTAAGGATATTTATGCTCCTTTAAGCAACATTCGTCAAAGTTCAATAAAGGGGGCGCTTGCAGCAGTTATAACTGGCTACAGAATGGTTTTACTCTGGTCTAGAGACCCTAAGGAGTCTGCTGAGCTTCTTTATGCAATAGCGTCGAGAGAACAGAAGGAGTTGAAGAAACGTCTTCAGGTCAGGGGGGAGAAGAAGCCTGAGAGCATCGCCGACCAGCAGGTTTTCCTATTGTCTGGCCTACCGCTTATTGAAAGGTCTACGGCAATAAAGCTTCTGAAATATTTCAAGACACCGTTAAGAGTTTTTACCGCAAGCGAACAGGAGCTTCAACAAGTTGAAGGGATAGGCGATGTTAAGGCCCGGAGGGTCAGGGAGATTCTTACAAGAGAATTCAACGAAGAGGAGTTGACTAGGTAAAAACCTATTTTTAATCGATAGGCTATAGGTCAATATTTAATCGGCTTTTAATAATCTCAACAACGTCTTTCAAAACATCTTCAAGTGGTTTTTCGGCATTAACTATTACAATCTCCCCCCTCTTTGCAAGACTGAGATATGTATTTCTTATCTTGGTAAGAAGTTTTACATCGTCGAATAGTCCTGAAGCTTTCTTTCTACTAAGCGCCTTATCAGGATTTATGTCAAGGTATATTGCCAAATCGGGCAGGGGGACTCTATTATTAATAGTCCGTATCCATTCGACATCATTAAGTAAGCCTCCCTGATAGGCTATAGAAGAATGTACATATCTATCTGAAATAACATGGCAGCCCTTTTCAAGCTTCTTTTTAATAACTCTCTCATAGTGTTCAACCCTATCGGCAGCGAAGAGCAATGCCATATAGTATTGGGGTACGTTCTTTATTCTAGATGCGTGAATCCTTATTAGCGACCCGACTCTCATGAACGTTGGTTCTACAGTATAAAAGCACGGATACCCCTTCTCCTTGAACCTAAGGTACAGATTTGTTGAGACGGTGGTTTTACCAGATCCATCTATTCCCTCGAAACTTATGTGAAACCCTCTTTTTACTCCTCCCATTAGTCCTAAAGCTTATTAGCTGCTCCTATTAAACATGTCTTAGAGTTTTGGAATATGTAGGAGAAATAAGAGATCCTGTTCACAAATATATTCACATCACCGACTTGGAAAGGAGCGTAATCGATACTTCCGTGTTTCAGAGGCTCAGGAGGATAAAACAGCTTGCAGGTGCCCATCTAACCTATCCTGGTGCGATGCATACCCGTTTCCTTCACTCGCTTGGGGTAATGTTCACAGCCGGAAGAATGTTTACTCACCTCGCTAATTACAATCCCGACAGAGCGAACAGGGATGACTTACAGTTGGTGCGGCTTGCCGGAATGTTGCATGATATTGGCCATGGTCCTTTTTCGCATACGTTCGAAGAAGTGCTTACTGAGAGAAAGGGTATTACACACGAGGATATTGCAAAAATGCTGATAAAGAAAACTGAGCTTAATGATATAGTTTCCCAGGGAGGGTTTAACCCAGACGAAATCGCAGACCTCTCCACTGGTAAATGCAGTATAAGGGAGAGATGGGTCAACCAAATAATATCAAGCCACTTTGATGCTGATATCCTCGACTACCTTAGGAGAGACTCGTTTTTCACTGGTGTTGAATATGGTTTAATAGACGCGGAGAGAATTATAGACTCTATGGTTCTCTGGGATGATTCTCTTGCAATAGACGAAGCAGCTCTTTACGCACTGGAATCTCTTTTCATCGCCAGATACATGATGTTTAAAGCGGTTTACTTCCACAGGACGGTTAGGGCTGCGGTAATAATGCTTTCTAGAGCAATGCTCTTGGTTGACGATATAATAGGCTTGACGGATTTTAAGACCCCGGAGGAATACATCTCCTTGGACGATTACTCTGTAATCGATAAAATTATGTCAATAGATGAAAACCGTGAAGAAACTAGGCTTGCTAAGAGGCTTATCTCCGGATACTTGAACAGGTCTCTTTTAAAATCGGTGTTCGAAATATTTATTCACCATGATGACCCTCTCTATCACTCCTTAATATCTAGACCCTTATTGCGTAAAAGTTTAGAAAACGAAATTGCTCAAGAAGCTGGCATCAATCCTAGCATGGTTTTCCTAGACCTTCCGTCAGTGCCTTCTTTGCCTTATCATCCTGACTACAGCGGTGGTAGACATGGCGGTTTTGAAGTCAAGATAGTAGGCAAGGAAAACGGTGGGAAAAAGCTTAAACAGGTTTTCGAGGTCTCGCCAATGGTCCAGTCTCTCAGAGGGTTCATCGGTCTTGCGAGAGTGTACACTTTCCCTGAGCTCCGTGAAAAAGTATTCGAGGCGTCGAAGAAAATCTTTGGAGAAAGACCCTATTCTCTCAGGGTCTCTCTATAGGCATGCTTTAATCAACCTGCCCTTCCTAGCATCTAGGACGACGATCTCCCCCTCTTTGAAGAACGAACATAGTTTACCAATATCCACTAATACTAAGGGTATTCCACCAAGTATTGCCCCCGAGGATATTATACTATCCATCTTTCCCATTATTATGCCTGAAGGGGCGATGCCTCTCTTAGCAAGGCCGTATATTACGTAGGATCCTACAGTGCTTCCCTTACTAGAAGATACTGCAAGTATCTTATTCGAAATGCTCTTCCCCTCCAAAGGGTGTTTACTCTCAACGACAATCCCTGTTGAAGGGTCTACTCCACCTAAGAAGGATATCGGCTGTGGGCTTATTAACAATGGGCCTTTAGCAAAACCCTCATTAACGACCTTAACCCTTAACATCATCATTCAACTCCATATGTTTCAACGAATTCCCCGAGGGATTTTAGAAAAATTCTCAGCCTAAAGCTATTCTTAATGTAGTATGCAGCTTTAACCGAATTGGTAATAACATTAATATCGCTCCCCTTTAAGCCGCAATACATGACGCAGGAATCCTTGAATATTCTGACTCCTTTACTCTTAAGCTTCTCAATCAGGCCCCTTTTAAGCATATGAGAATATGTTGCTCGCGAAGTGAAAACCCATGTTTCTACCGAAAGCTTCCTCACATTATTCAGAGTGATACACATGCTTTCAAACTCCTCAATGGAATAATGTGGGCAACCAGCTATGAAGACGACCTTCGCATTTTCAGGGGGTAAGTTTCCTTCAGACAACGTTTTCCTAGTCTCTTCTAATTCGCCCCTACCTAAGACGATTCTCTTCCTTGGTTTCCGGACTTTTATGAAGCCAGGTGTAACTCCCTCTATCCAGACCATGGGTGCTCCACCACTTGTTCCAAAGCTTGCTAGGAGCTGTTTGAGATATGGGAGACATGTTTTAGCATTGTTACCTAAAATTAGGTAGGGTATTTTGAACCCTGCCTTAAGTCCCATAGCATAGCCCAGTAAACCGTAGTCCAACTCGTTATCCAGCTCCCCACGGTATTCGAAGAGTATCTCTGGTTTATCGCCTTCCTTAAGATGAATCCCGCCTCCAGCGGTGTAGCCCAGTATGGCTGAGGCTAATGCTGTTAGACTCCCCTCTTTATTAGTCCGAGCTCCCAGGATAGAATTCGCATAGAGTACTGCGGAGCTCTCTGCCCAAGCTATTTTCTGATTCTTATTTACAATATTGTCGAACAAGTATGGTGTGCAAGTCAATGATTCAACAGCCCCTAGGTTTTTAAGACTGTCAACTATTCTCTTCTGTTTTTTGAAAATCTCAGAATCACATTCTTCTTGCAAGTCGAAATCTACGCAACCGGGGTTTATCGTAGTCCTCACTTTAAACTTTAGTTTAGATCTGCTCAAGTCCTCTAGGAATTCCAAACCGGCGTCGCCAATGTTAAGGTAGGATATGCCAGAAAGATGTACACTGGATACCTTTACATACCTCTTCTTCCCTATTTGAATGGAATCTAGAATCTTCTTGAAAACTTGTTTACTAAGGCTTTTTCCCAATTCAAATCTTGCTCCTTAAAAAACGCTTCCTATCTATTTCAAGGGGTAGGGTTAAGTCCAACCCCCATTTAGAAGTAAGAAGCTTATCTTGATTGCTTGAAGGATCCAGGGAGGACCCGTGAAGCTTCTCGAAAAAGTAGAACTTGTCCTTATCTTGGAACCTTGTTGCAAGCGCGAAATCAACATCTTCATAGCTTCTAGGGTCTATATCATCGTCAACGACAATTACTCCCTTAACTGACCGATGCGCTTCCATGACGAGATTTATTATCTTACGTGGCTCCTCATCGCTCTTTTTCGAAATGCTTATGAAGCAGTGAAGCCATCCTCCTGAGCCACTCGAAAGCCATAGGTCCTTGACTTCAACACCATTTTCAATAAGTTTCTCTCTTATCTTAACTTCTGCTGGATAGCCCATGAGAAACTTGTGTTCAAGCCCCCCTGGAAGAATAGCGTGGTAAACAGGATTCTCATTGAAATATACTCTCTCAACCTCCATGACGGGTTGATCTCTAGGCTTATCAGGTAAGCATAATATGTCCGTCATCCATTCTCTAGCGGTAATGTCTATCCTTATTCTACCCTCGAAAACATACTCCGACTCCAATGGCACTGGGATATCGGAACCATCGAAGTAGGAAACCTCCAGAGGCCTATTATTCAACGCGCCAGCGTACTCCACTTCTGAAACCTCCTTCGGCAGTTGCGTCGATGCTGATAGAATTATATGCGCGGGAGTTCCTATTAGAACAGCTACTTTAAAATCCACACCGATATTCCTATGTTTAATAAATATCTGATGTAAATGCCTTCCCTCAACCATTCTAACCGCAAACCTGTTAGAGCCAAGGTATAGAAGACGATGTACCGACATGTTCACCACATTGTCTTCAGGGTCCTTCGCAACAATTATAGAGCTTGTAACGTATTTTCCAGCGTCTTCCTCATAGTACTTCAAAATAGGTATTTTAGAAATGCTCCCGGGTTTTGAAGAATTCTCCACCCAGCTGCTTTTCTTCTCAATCGGCTTAACTAATCTTCTCTTAGCAATGGTCATTTGCCTAAACAATCCTCCTATTTCAATCCCCATTAGCCTCTCCACCTTCTCCCTGTTTGAGTAGAGATTAGCTATCAGAGGGTCTTTACCCTCAAAAGGTTGCTTGAACAAAATAGTCCTAGGATCTGCCTTTCTTATCATCTTTGGAAGACTCTCCTCAGAATGTCTATTCGAGTCTAGAATAGTCTCATTCCTAAGCTTATCCAAATAGTCTCCTATCCTCACCATCCCGTTCTATTCTTATGTGTTGAATTAAAAGGTGTTTCCCAAAATCCTTGGGTAAGGGTTTAATATTCTGAAATGCTTTACCTAAGCAAAGAATTGGAAATCCCTCTGGGAGAAACAAAGGTAGACCTAAGTGAGAAGACTATCTTAATCCACGGAGACTATTCAGGAGTATTTCCCTTCGCCATAAGTCTTGTAAGGATGAACATGGATGGTGCACTTTTATTCTTAGATGATTTCAGTGCAAGAACACTTCTCGAGGAACTAGAGTACATGAATAGTGAAAAACTGTCTAAAACCATGGTTTCTAGGTTTGAAAGCCTAGTCCAGCTGGATAAGGCTCTTGAACAATCGGAAACGATGCTAATCAAGAAGGGTTTTTTCAAACTTCTTCTAATAAGCTCACTACCAAATGCTTATCTCCAGGAAATATCGCTTCACGATTCTTCTTCACACTCCAACATACTGTATTTGCTGAACAAGATACTTGCCTTCGTTTCATTTCTCTCAAGAGAGTATGGGTGCATAGGAATTCTTACCAGTTCCGGCCGTGGTCTGGAGCAGGATGAGAACATTCCGGCTAAGAGGATATTCACATACTGGACTGACTACCTTCTGGAGCTGAAAAAATGCGACAGAGATAGGCTATTGGGAAGATTAACGGCAAAAAGCGGAGTAGAGATTAAAATATGTATACCATCAGGAAAGCTTAAAGAACTGAGCGAAATAAGGGCTTGTAGGAAGGATGAATGTCCAAAGCGTTTTTGAGCTTGGAATACGAGGGGTCTTATTCTTCCTCCCTGCTTACATTGCTAACGCCTCAGCTCTAATATTCAAGGGACGGAGACCAATGGATTTTGGAAAAACATTTTTAGACGGTAAGCCCATTTTCGGAAGCGGTAAAACCTTTAGAGGGTTTTTCCTAGGTATTACAATGGGGACGCTAGCAGGGGTTTTGATTGGGGCCCCGGTCTCGCTTTCTTTCCTAACAAGCTTGGGGGCGCTAATTGGGGATCTGCTGGGTGCATTCGTTAAGAGGAGGCTGTCAATGAGACCGGGGGACCCTGCACCTGTTCTCGACCAATTTGACTTCATACTCGGGGCCACACTACTCTCCGAGTCTTGGGTATATCTGGATCCCCGCTCTATAATCATGGTGATGGCCTTAACTCCTTTAATCCACCTTATTTCCAACCTCGTTGCCTTTCTTCTTAGAATAAAGAAAGTGCCTTGGTAGCAGATGTTTAAGATAGACGGGTGTTTATCTTAAGATAATCCAACCCTACTATCAGCAATAGGGATATTGTTAGCAGGGTCACCCCAGTAAGTATGAGAATGTCTTTCTGGGAGATTGATTTCGAACCCTTTGCCAGAATAAAAACACCTATTCCCAATAAAAAGTATGATATAAATACGTAGACCATCTCATAACTCGTTTGAACAAGGGTTTCGCCGGCAGCTCTAGGCAGGAAGAAAATACCATAGCCGTATAGTAAACCATTGTCATAACGTCTTACTTCCTCAAAGTAAGTCATTACATAAGGTGCTCCTGAGAGAAATACGCCTAAAGCTATCGTTAAACCAGCTAGGATAGCAATATTCCAAAGCTCTTCTCTACGCAGCGCTAATTTCTCACTCCATTTTCTAACTTTCTCCATCAAATATTCTGGTAGTAGCAGAGGGTTCATCCAGTCCATTATGCTTTAATACTCATGATTTAAGGATTTCTCTTAACGTTTTAAACCTCCCAGGTAGGAGAAGTGTCAAATGGAAAACAAACCGTTGAAATGCATCGTCTGCAGCAGAATCATAGAGGAGTCTTCCAAAATGCCCTTTTGCAGCCTTCATATAAGGGCTTACAGCAATCTAGCAGCCAAGTATGGCGACTGGAAAAGGGCCTATGGCGAATTATCTCCCAGAGAATTCCTGGAAAAGATAGTAAAAAACGAGCACTCGGGAAGATGGGTTAAGGAAGTCGTGCAGGCAATCCTCTCCCATGGGGATATTATGCAGGTCTTTTTGGAAGACTTGTCTTCCCAGGACAAGAGGGATTAACGCATAGAGACCAGGGTCTATTCCTCGTCACCACTCTGACAATCGGCCAACCGCATGAGCTACAGGTTTTATCCGTAGCGTAAACCTTGTTGGGGTTCTGTGGAAGCGGTATTGTGAGCCTGCACTTGCCTTCAAAGACATTTGTGCACATTCCAAATCTCTTACCAGTTTTCTTTGAGACAATAATTTTAAGATCCCCTTCTCCGCAAACTGGGCACTTTCCAATCACGTTCCTGTCCCTAAGTATAGTGATTATGGAACTTGAAAGATGCTTTCCAATATCCTCTTCTCTACTGTCGACTTCTCTCAGAATTTCAATCAACTCCTTCTTTGCCGCGCTAACAACCTTCTCCTCCTCAAGTAATCCCCTCTCTATTTTCTCCATATCTGATTCAACACTCCTAGTCATTTCTACAGAGAGTATCTTTGGAGAGAACCTTTTTAACGTGGAGACAATGCTAAAACCCAGCTCTGTTACGCTGATAGATTTGCCGGTTATATAACGCCTCTTGTAAAGAGTCTCAACTATCTCCGCTCTAGTTGCTTTAGTCCCTATTCCAAGCCTCTCCATTTCCCTTACCAGGGAAGCTGGATTGTAACGGTGCGGTGGATTAGTAAACTTCTCCTCCACAACTATTCTTTTAACCGTTAGAATATCCCCTTCTTTAAGCGGCGGGATTGTTTTCTCATCAGGAGCATAATATGGAGAGTAAACCTCCAACCAACCCTTCTTAGTTATCTCACTACCTTTTAGGATAAACCTCACATTGCCGATTCTTAGAACATTCCTGCATACTGCTTTCTCAGCCTCTTCTTCAAAAGCAACTAGGAAGCGCCTAGTCACCAAGTCTAAGAGTTTAAGCTGGTCGCTGCTTAACCCTTCCTTCCACTCGCCAGTAGGGTAGATAGCGGGATGTGCAGGATCATCCTTCTCCCCCTGCTTAGGTTCTAATACCCCTCTTGAAAGGATTTTCTCAACCGCCTTAGCGTAAGCCTTATTCTCAGAAATCTTTTCAAGTATCTCCCTATATCCTATGTCAGGGGGAAGCTTCTGAGACGATGTTCTTGGGTAGGAAATTAATGCGTTAAGATAGAGTGTTTCAGCTATGCTAAGTGTTCTAGAAGGCGTGAACCCAAAGGCCCCGTATGCTTCCCTCTGAAGAGTAGTGAGGTCAAATGGATCTGGGACGCTTATTTTCTCAAAACGCTTCTCAACACTTTCAACAATAGCCCTTTTTGAATCCGCCTCTTTGACTAGCCTCTTAACTTCAGGCAAGCTCTGAACCCTCTCATCCTCATAGAGCGCTTCGTAAGTCTCACCGTTTATGACTATTTCCGCCCGCAAGACCCAGTAGGGGTTTGGAATAAAAGTCTCTATGGCTACTTCCCTCTCTACGAGAACGTTTAAAGTGGGTGTTTGAACTCTGCCAACACTCAAAACATAGGGTGTCCTTAGAAACCGCGATACTGATCTCGTCAATGCCCTTGAGAGGTTTATTCCGTAGAGAAAGTCTATGACATGGCGTGTTTCACCCGCTTTAACAAGACCAATGTCAAGACCAGGCTTCATTCTCCGGAACGCCTCCTGTATCTCGCGTTTGGTCAATGTTGAAAGCTTCATCCTGAAAACCCTTCCGTAATCCGAAACCCCGTATAGGAATCTTAGAATATTGTATCCTATTAGGCTGCCCTCTATGTCGTAATCGCAAGCGTTAACATAGTAGTCCACACCGTTCCCTATCTTACCCATTTCTTCAAGCCATTTCTCAAGCCTCCTATTCTTATCAACAACGTGTTTTGGCACCCATTTGTAATCCAGGACAGGATAGACCCTCCTATCACTAATCATAGTAGTAAGTTCATACAAGTGGCCTAGTGCAGTAGTAACGAGTATTTCACACTCTCCATTTTTAACAATGAAAGACGGGGCCACTCTACCTATTTTCTTAGGTTTTGCTTTAGAGTCTAAGGCTTCCGAAATCCTCCTCGCAGCCTCAGGCTTCTCCGCGATTATAAGGTATTTGGGCAAGAGCCCGGTTCTCTAGAAGCTCTGCTTAAATCGTTTTTAAACATTCACTATACCTCAAGAAAAATACATTTTTATACCTCCTTCCGAAAAACCAGGGGAAAGGTAAAAGAGGAAGAATGATGAAAGCCGGGAAAATTGCTAGGAGGATTTCAGGGCTGTTTCCAAGTATTGATGCTCAGACCTATGTCAAGACATCGATATTCATAACGATCATAATATTATCGATATCGGTTAGGCTAAATAACCTGCCTCTTGGGTACTATCTTGGAGAATTCGACCCTTGGTGGCATTATCGTAGTGCGGAATACATAATGAATAATGGAATACCAGCATTTTTGCAATGGGTTGACCATATGAGTTGGTACCCATATGGCAGGAATGCCGCAGCTTCAACACCAATAGGCCTACCTCTCGCAGCAGTATTTCTCCATTCTATGTTGACCGCTATTGGGATCTCCATGACGTTGCTGGATGTTACAGTGCTTTTCCCACCGTTTGTTTCAGTTATAGCCGTCATAACTATATTCTTCTTGGGTAGAGATCTTTCAGGCGAAGACTGGGTAGGCCTATTGGCGATGTTATTCTTGGCTGCTAACGGCAGTTTCATCGACAGGTCTCACCTGGGTTTCTTCAAGCATGAATGTTTAGGAATACCCTTGATAGCATTATCCGCATACCTCTATCTTAAATCGGTAAAGGCTAAGAGTATGAATAGGGTTTTCGCATATTCCATATTATCAGGGCTGGTTTTAGGTTATCTCTGTATTACTTGGACAGCATACGTATACATGATTGGCCTCATAGCCCTTTTCTCAATGCTTCTCGCACCATTCGTAAACCGCGATGCGATAGACAAGGTCATGATTGCATATGTTCTGACGATTGGAATCGCAATACTCATAGCAATACAATTGCCTAGACCTGGGGAGGGTGCAGTATTCTCCGTATATTATATCGCGGTGATCGCCAGCTTCATAGCTATCTTGACGATGGGTCTTCTTAAGCGGGTTGAACGCTCTCTAACTCTGCCAATTCTAATAGGCTTCTCGGCTCTAGTCCTTTCAACGATGATGCTTGTCTTAAACACTAACATGTTCTCGTCTCTAATGGGTAAGCTACTGGCTGTAATAAATCCTGCAGCACGTTTCGAGCAACCCATAGTTGAATCCGTTGCTGAGCATAGGATGAGTACATGGTACTATCTTTTCTCAGACCACGGACTTTTCCTCATGCTTTTTGCAATAGGGGTTGTATCAAGCCTATTACGTGGAGAAACTGTTAGTAAAGTGTTCATAGTTTCCGCAGGGTTAAGCTCCCTCTACTTTGCGAACATGATGGTCAGAATAGGACTTGTCTTCTCTCCCTTCCTTTCCTTCATATCTGCAATAGGATGCTACTCATTAATCAACTACTCTTATCCAACGGTTTTAGAAAGTATTAAACTTGGTAGGAAAGTTGCACCAACCAGAAGAATAGGATTATGGAGTCTATTGCTCTCCGCAATATTAGTTTTCTACATGTGTTTTCACGGGATCAATACTGGAATAGGCGTATACGGTTTTAGTAGAGGTGATAAAGAAGGCCCATCGCATATGGAGGGTGAGGGAGCATCCTCTCTTCCAACATCCTCAATCCCTGGTCAATCTCCTTTTCCCGACTGGATTGAAACAGTAACATGGATACGTTACAACACTCCGCCGGGATCAGTGATACTTTCATGGTGGGACTATGGCTACTGGATTACAGCACTTGGGGAGAGGCCTACGCTCATCGACAACGCTACGATAAACTCCACGCAGGTTGCTGTCGTTGGCAGGATATTCATGTCTAATGATACTTTTGCAATACCTATGTTGAAAAAATACAATATATCGTATATAGTTGTTTTCACTACGCTGCCATTGTACTGGTGGATTGGTACGTGGGGTGACGAGGGCAAGTGGCCCTGGATGGCTGCTATAGGCTACGACCTAAGACCGAAAAACGGGACTTACGATTGGATTTCTAGCCTAGACTATACTCAAGGAGGCTATGGCGATCTAAACCTAACTAAGAAGATGAAGGAAACACGTATATTCTCAGGCTATGACGTCAGGTATTATCCGCAAAACATGCAGCCTCTGCCTAGGAGAGACTCAGTACTTACAAGACTCATGGTTAACGCTTATCTGGAGGCGATTACGAAAATAATTCCCAAATACGTAGGGCTTTATCCGAATCCTCCTGAAGAGATCAGGCTCTCAACGTCCCCGTTCTACGAGCTTGTCTTCCTCTCACCATCTAACGGTTTCGTAGCAGTCTATAAGGTGAATTACAATGTTTCTTACGAGGAGGAGTTCATAAGCCTGCGTTCACCTCAGGGGGTAGCGTTAAGAAACTCCTCCGCGTTTTACGATTTGCCGCTCGTACAAGGTGCCAACATGATTATGGATGTTAAGAGTGTGATTATGGACGAGGGCGAGGCTCAGGTTGATAATGCTTCGAGGGTCCTAAGGGCGAATGTCTCGATGGTAATAAGGCTAAACGGGGAGGTTGAAAGAGTTTATCCTGTTTCCAAGGGCGAGTACAGGATAAGATATTTAGAAAATTCTCTACAGGTACTCCTAAACCAGAGCCTGCTAGAAACAATTCCGCTTCCAAGTACAGTGAGGAGGATCGAACAGGGTTTCATCCTCTATGCGGAGGGTGTTGAAACCGGCACCATAACAAGGGATGCGATTGCCTATGTTAAATACAGGATTAGAATAGAAATACCTTAAACCATTCTAACTTACATAGTCGGGTGGCATGAAGGCCTCTGCTATTTTCCTCGCCTTCTCGTCTTGAATCAATTGTTTAACTTTACTCTCGTATCTGCTTATTATCTCATTTATCCTCTTCTCCTCATACTGGAAATCGCTAATATCCACGTTCAAACCCAGGAATTTATTCAGAACGTTTAAGACTTCCCTCGACCCCTCAGCATCTGGACGCACGCTTACTGTTTCACCAAGAATACAGACAGCGTCAACACCCATTATACTGCTTAACCCCAAGATTATCCCTGAAAGCCCAACTACGGGAGTTCCCATCTCCGCTTTCCTACATCCTGCTTCCTCAAGCCTTTTCAACAATTGCTCCTTGCTAGCAAAGCCTATTACTCCCTTAGAGCCTGTTGCAGACACATGCCCTCCGACAGTAACTACCAGTTTAACGCTCTTCTTGATTAAGAATCTTAAAATCTTCATTGCAACATCATACTCCCCCCAGATATTCTCCAAATGCTCATCTGCCGTAACTATGAGAAGGTCAGAGTTCTCAAGCATATTTCCACTCTTATACATCCTAACTCCGGTAATCCTGGCAACCCCATTCCTACTAACTATCACTTGATTGCTGAAATAGGGCGATGTAACTATGCTCACAAGCTTCGTATTAAGCTTCCTAATCAAGTATCTGGAGATTATACCACCTATCCTTCCTAATCCAGGTAGGCCGATTATGACAACGGGGTTTGCAATTTCCACCCCCTTCTTAACCCATATTTTAGTCTCCATCAGTGGCAAATCCTTTACGTAAATCCTTGTAGATTGTCCCTCTGACATTCTAGCCCTCTCCTGTATAACTTGGTCTGAAGATTATATATTGCACCACGTTAGCGTTCTGCCAAATGTTTTTAATAAACCTTTCCAAACCAGTTTCGTGATGGTTAAGCTGCGTAAATGTCCCAAGTGTGCCAGTTATACTCTAGGAGAGAAATGTAAAAAATGCGGTGTTAACACTTGCAACCCGCATCCTCCAAAATTCTCACTGGACGATCCCTTCCTAGAGTATAAGGTTAAAGCATTAATAAATTCGTTGCAAGGAAAAGATGCTAAAAAACACTAGGCTTCTTCCTTAAGTACTTTGAAGACTCCTCCCTTTTCCTTTGTTAATTGACCTAGCCTAGCTAAAACTTCCTCAGAAACCTTCTTAATCTTCTTGGGCTCCCGAGAATGTATTGTTATAAGGTATCTTGGTGCAGCGACCACCTTAGCTTCTATTGTAACGTCTTTC
>JAVZMD010000021.1:10167-16879 GCA_038883435.1 Thermoproteota archaeon | reverse complement strand
ATAGAACCGTTCATTAGTATGCTTGAGGAATACCGTTCTAAAGCTCTAGAAATGGGCTCAGGATTAAGTACGGGTGTTTCAGCGCTTTCTCAAGTTTCCTCAGCACTATCCGAAGTCAGCTCAGCCCTGAGGCTTATTGGAGAAGCAAATATCATGATGAGCGGGAATATCACGAGCATAAAACCGATTCTTGAAAACGCTTCCTCAAACCTGAGTAGTGTTAAGGAAGGCTTGGAGGGAAATATGACTTCTTTAAAAAAGGCTTACAGCGAGCTCTCTACATTCCTAAGGTTGATCGACTATGATGAGAATAGGAAACGCCTAATGGCTCCCGACGTCGGTTATGAAAAGATTCTAATCTTCAAGCCTGTATTGTCTGAGCATGATGGCATGCTTAGATTAGACGCACTTTTACTCGAAAACAAGACTAGGATTGGAGTGAGAACAATAAAAATACGTTACAATGGTACCTTCCAAGGAGTAGTGCTGAATAATTCCAGGGTTCTAGATGGGTTGAAAGAGCTAGGCATAGTGGTCTCTGAGGATAGCATTACGATCAGCCAATTCCGTTTCCACGATGGGGAGAATATCTTAACCCTCTGGAACGGGCAGGCGTTGAACATACTTTTCTCAAAAAATTCTCAAATAAGTGTCGAAGTGGACTACTCCCTTCCCGAAGGCTTAGGCGACAGGTCCGATGCCCTAAGTTACTCAGTAGTCCAACCTACTTTAGGAAAGGGTTTCAACATCGTCGTTAAACCAAGCGGGGAAACCCCGTCTTTTAAAACTGGTCTAAACATGGTTAGGATACTCCTCATCACCGCTAGCATAGTAACCATCATAATACTTGTTTACGCGTTTGGAAGAAAGAGGGAAGTAATCGTAATCTAAATAATCTTCCCCAGGAGGTTAGGAAAGTTTATATTCTTAATTTTTAAGGCAGGATAATACGTCGACCATGCCAATACAAGAGGTCAGTAAGATCTGGTTCAACGGTAAGCTGGTAAACTGGCATGATGCTAAGATACATGTCCTCACACACGGCCTCCACTACGGCACCGGTGTCTTCGAAGGCATAAGAGCTTACGAGACTAAGAGGGGTACTGCAGTATTCAGGCTGACAGACCATTTGAAAAGATTCTACCGCTCAGCCAAAATATACTTCATGGAAATACCCTATTCTCTCGATGAGTTGAGGGAAGCCTGTAAAGCTGTTGTTAGAGAGAATGGTTTGAAAAGCGCCTATATAAGGCCCATAGCTTTCAGAGGCTACGGCGAGATGGGTCTCTACCCCTTAAACTCACCCGTGGATGTTGTGGTTGCAGCATGGTCTTGGGGTACATACCTGGGTGATGAAGGAATTAGAAACGGGATAAGGGTTAAAACATCCTCCTTCAGAAGAATAGATGTTAACACCATTCCAGCAGGTGTGAAGGCAACCGGACAGTATATTAACAGTGTCCTTGCTAAGATTGAGGCTAAGATAGCTGGTTACGACGAGGCGGTGATGCTGGATTCGCGTGGCATGGTTTCAGAGGGGAGTGGAGAGAACATTTTCATGGTTAGAAACAATGTGATATATACTCCCTCAACAGCATCCGGCATACTCGAGGGCATAACGAGGGACAGCGTCTTCCATATAGCTGAAGACATCGGTGTTAAAGTTGTTGAGAGGGATTTGACGAGGATAGACTTCTACTACGCCGACGAGGCCTTCATGACGGGAACGGCTGCCGAAGTAGTCCCAGTGATTGAAATGGACAACTATAAGATTGGAGACGGCAAGCCAGGGCCAATAACGAGGAAAATACAGGAAGAGTTCTACAAAATAGTGAAGGGAGAGTCCGAGAAGTATTCTCACTGGCTTGAAGCGGTTTAACGCTTTCTACGAAAGCCGGAGTACTCATATCATGCGCTAAAAGCTTGGCTTATCTGTCGAAGTAAGTTTTAAATAATCCAGGTTAGAAGTCATAGACTGTGTAGGCGAAATTGGAGGCTGAAAAAAGGATTTTTAAAACCATCTTCATCGCGATGACAAGCCTGCTGATGCTCGTTGTCCTACGAGCCGCCGGCCAGCCCCAGGGCTACATCCTAGTATACTCCCCGCCGCGGGCCTATGGCGTGGACTGGATGGAAATTAAGGCTGTATACGTGAAGACCGAGGGGAACAGGCTGTACTTCTACATCGAGTACTATGGGGCAATACCTAGCTCCGGAGATTATGAGCGGAATATACATATACATTGATACGGATAGGAACAATCAGACAGGCATGCCCTATAATAAGTTGGGGGTTGACTCCTGGTTCTACTTCAACCTTCTTGGCGACAACTCCAGCGCTTATGCATGGCTTTACTACAGGTGGAACAGCACAACCAGATCTTGGTTTGGCAAAAACCTAATGCCGAACATGAAGCGGGCACCTGGATTAGACCACATGGAGATATGGGTCGACCAGCAGGACATAGGCTACACCCCAGGTGGAATGAACCTCCGTATGGAAGCATGGTCTCATGTTGAGGCTATTCCAAAGACGGAGCTTAACTACGTCGTGGGCTCCTCGGCGAAGCAGATAACCGTAGACGGTGATCCTGGAGACTGGGGGACCATGCCTCCCTTAATTTCATTCACACCCAGATCCGTAAACCCGCCTGAGCTGGAGGCTTCGGGCATTTATATCGCTGATGATGCAGAAAACCTTTACATCAGGCTGGATACGAGGGGTACTCCTACGGCAAGCCTCAGCACCGGGAGCTTGGCACGCCTCCTCGTGGTATATTTCGATATTGACAACAATGATGCTACAGGATGCTTTCTTTATGGAGGGGCTGAATTCCGCATTATGGCGTATTTCTACGCTGAACCGAAGAGTAATCCTTATTTAATATGCCAAAGGTATATCGGGACCGGACGGGATGAGAAATGGGAAGGAGTTTCAATAGAAGGGGCTATCGGCCTCAACAGCGTCCTTGAATTCAAGGCGCCCCTCAGCTCCTTAGGGTTGAGTTCTGGGCAGACGGTCGGCATCTATGTACCTAAAACATCTTGGAATCTATATCTTTCAACCCCTGTGTTGACTTTCCTTCCCGATACTACGCCTCCAGTGATAAGCGGCGCCTCACCCACGGGAAGCCTAAACGTTCTATATGCTCCAGCGTCGGTGACCTTCAGCGTGAGGGTTGAGGACTCTGGCTCAGGCGTCAAGGAGGTTAGGCTGATAGTCGACGGCGTCTCTCAAGGCACTATGAGCAGGGATGGCGACACCTACGCTAAGACGGTGAGCCTATCGGAAGGGCCTCACACGTGGAGCGTCGAGGCCGTTGACAATGCTGGCAACGCGGCGACCCAGAGCAACACGCTCACGGTTTCAAGCCTACTGATATGGTTCTTGACAATAGTGGTGGTAGTGATAATCGCTATACTGCTCGCTGTACTCTTGCTCAGAAGGAGAAGATTACCGCCCCCACCTCCTCCACCGCCGCCAGCGTGAAGGATTCTTCCCTCTTTTTTATGCTCTTTTCATCAAGCATGAAGACTGTTTCAACCAGAATAGCCTACTTATAAGAATGGTAAGAGCGTGTAACGAGACTAGGAGGTGTGTGCCAGCCCCACTAGCCCCCTGATGTTGCTTAATCCTTTAGCCACTAGATACTCGACAATTCCCTTCTCAATCTCGCCGAAGATGTTTAAGCCGCTCCTGCTGCATGCTATTGCTGAACCAACTTGAATTGCTGAAGCCCCTGCTAGAATAAACTCTACGGCATCCCTCCAATCATATATTCCGCCGCACCCTACAATGGGTACTCTAAGTGTCTCGTAAAGCTCATAGACTATTCTGACGCCGACTGGGCGTATGGCCCTTCCTGAGAGCCCGCCGTAAACATTCGAGAGAACGGGCTTCATGGCGTTAACATCTATAGCCATGCTTTTCAAAGTGTTTATTGCAGTTATTGCATCGGCGCCGGCCTCTACGGCGGCTCTGGCTATTTCCACAACACTAGTCACATTAGGGCTTACTTTGATGAACAATGGTTTCGAAGTGTATTTTCTAGCAGATGCTGTAATTCTCCTGACCTTCTCAGGATCGGATCCAACCTCCAACCCCAGCTTCTCAGTATGGGGGCATGAGAGATTGAGCTCGAAGCCGTCTGAAACCTCGTTTAGAGCCTTAACCATTTCAGAAGCCTCTTCACTATTGGAAGGCCCTATGCTTACTATCAAAGGTATTTCAATTTTATCTTTGAGCTCAGCCAGCTCATTCTTATAATCTAAGTAGCCGGGGTTTGGGAGTCCCATAGCGTTTAGGAAGCCGAACCCCAGGTCTATGGCAGTGGGATTCTCGTAACCATTCCTAGGATTGTAAGTCACTGTCTTAGTCACTACCGCGCCCACGCTAGGGTTTTCAGAAACCCTCTTGATGAGTCCTGTTGAAGAACCCAGTACTCCAGATGCCACCATGATAGGCGACCTGAGGACTAGCCCAGCCAGCTCCACTTTCATATCCGGATGCATTGTTTTTCAAAACGGCGAGTCGATTATTAACCTTTAAAGGATTCAAAAATATCTGGGTAAGATGCTTAATCGGAACGGTTAATACCGCCCATTCCGTATATTTTCCCAAAGCCCCTCTGAACCTTTATCTCACCGTCTTGGAATACCACAACGCCTCTGATTACTGTTGCTTTAACCCTGCCTTTTAGAACCCTTCCGACGAACGGTGAATACTTGGCCTTAGTGTAGAATTCCTCAGGCCTTACTTTCCACTCTTCCTTCAGGTCGAATACGGTCAGGTTTGCCAGATTACCCTCGGTTACGGCTCCGAGCCTCCTATCGCCTAAGAACTCGGCTGGCCCACGTGTGAAAGCCTTAATAGCAGCGTGGATATTCAACCCCGTCTTGTGAAACATGTCTAGAATTGCTGGAAAAGCTGTTTCGAAGCAAGGTATTCCAGAAGGTATCTCATCGTAGAGTGTCAGGTTCTTCTCCTCCAGCGTATGAGGAGCATGGTCTGTAGTAAGTATTGTAATCATGCCATTGTTGAGGCTTTCAACCAATCTTTGTTTCTCCTCAGGGCTTCTCAAAGGAGGATTCACCTTGCATATTCCACCTAGCTTCAAAAGGTCGTTATCTGTTAAAGTCAAATGGTTGACGCTAACGTCGTAAGTAAAACCGTTCACCCTAGCCTTCATAATGCTTTCAAGGCTCGTTAAATGGGTTGCGTGCGCACTGGTCCCGAAGGATTTGTAGAACACGTCTAAGGCAGAGAGCTCTGCTTCCAGGGGCCTTATGAAAGAATGCTTCTCAACCCCCCTAAGCATCTCCGGATAGGCTTTCCTCTTCTGCTCTATTATCGAAATATCCTCTGGGTGGAAAACTATTTTCCTATTGCTTCTCTTAACTATGCTGACTATCTCAACAAGGCTCGGCTGAACTTTCTTAGAGTAATCCTCAGGGTATAGTTTAAGTCCTATTGCACGTGTTTTAACAAGCTTCTCCGCTTCAGAAGCTTCTTCAGGCCTGCCGAAATAGAAGCCCGTATCGACGATTATCTGCGTCTCAACCTCTTCAACCTTCTCCATCATCCTTAAACGGGAGTTGGTGGGAGGGTCGGTATTGGGCATGTCCAGGACGAGCGTGAAACCGCCTGCTGCAGCGGCACATGTTCCTGTAAAGAAATCCTCCTTATGCTTCAGCCCCATTCCCCTTAAATGCGCATGTATGTCTATTAAGCCAGGTATGATGAAGAGCCCTTTGAAATCTGTCTTCTCATCGTAAGAAGGCGCATTGGCCTCCTTGCCTATGAAGGATATTATTCCATCCTCCACTCCAATACATGCTTCTTTAAATTCGCCCTCGTAGTACACCCTGCCGGTGAAGAGTGTGTCGACACGAGTCAAAGAGTAACCTCTACTCTCCTACCCGCCTCATCCCTCATGTATGCTCCAAAGTCCGTGCCCACTATCTCCTCAGCGTTGAAAACAGGGCCGTCTACGCATACTCTTAAGCCAACGGGGTCTAGAACGCATGAGCCGCAGAATCCTATTCCGCACTTTACAATCCTAACTAGAGAAACCTGGCATCTTATCCCATTCCTATGACACTCTTCAGCTATTTTAACCATCATTTTCTCAGGCCCTATCGTTAAGACGTTTTCGAAAAAGCTCTCAGCAATAATCTTCTTGAAGAACTCCGGTAGGGTACCGTGAAACCCTACACTACCATCGTCGGTGGCTATTCGAATATTCGCATTAAGCTCCCTGAGCTTATTGACGTAGACAAGATTATCTCTATTCCTGCCTCCGACTAGGAAGAGGGTTTGAATACCCTTCTCAACCAGTTTTAAATATGCTGGTGTTAACGAGGCCGCGCCGGTTCCGCCTCCTACTAGAAGGTATTTACCGGGGTATTCTAGGTTGAAACCGTTTCCGTAAGGTCCCCTCAGGAATACTCTCTCACCGGCTTTAAGACTAGCCAGCCTGCTTGAAGTGAAGCCGACCCTCTCTATAGTGAGACAAATAGTTTCCCCTTGGGTTAGTGATGGTGTTATCGGTATTTCTCCATCACCTGGTCTCCACACCATTAGGAACTGTCCAGGCTTAACCTCCATGTGTTGACCAAGTTTTAACACGAGGGTATTTACTCTACTGGTTTCGATTATGTTACTCACTACTTCTGCTTCAACATAATAATGGGTTTTACCGGACATTCATAT
>JAVZMD010000021.1:0-10157 GCA_038883435.1 Thermoproteota archaeon | reverse complement strand
CTTGGGCTCTCTCAATGTCTGTGAGTATTATGCTTAGTATTGCCATTCTAACAGGTATGCTGTAGAAAACCTGTTTGAAATATGCTGCGTAAGGAGTATTGTCTACTTCACTGGGCAATTCCCCAGTTCTCGGAAGCGGATGTAGGATCTTAAGGTCTTTCTTAGCGGATTCCAGTGTCTTCAACGTTAAAGCATAGCTTCCCCTAAGCTCCTCGGCTTCACGTAAGCTACTAAACCTTTCAACCTGGAGTCTAACGAGGTATAGCACGTCAAGACTGTTTATGACGTCTTCGATTTTCTCGTAATGCTTTAAACTTATCCCCCTCCACCCCATGCTTTTAACAAAACTCTCGTCTGGAGCAAGTTTCCCAGGCGATATTATGGTTATTTCCCTAATTCCGAAGATGCTTAATCCCTTTATGAAATCCTTCACAGTCCTAGCATGTCTAACATCGCCCATGACACCGTACTCCAACCCTTCTATTCTGCCCTTCTCCTTTAGAATGGTATAGAGGTCAACGAGGGCTTGAGTAGGGTGTCTGGCCTGCCCTTCTCCAGCGTTTATCACGGGATGCTCAGCTAGACGGGCAAACTTATCCATAACCTCCTCGCCAGGATGTCTGACAACTATAACATCGCTATAGGTATCTAGCATTCTTATAGTGTCCTCTGGGCTCTCCCCCTTCTCCATGGATGTCCCCCTACTGGATGAAAAGCCTATGACCGAGCCTCCGAGCCTATGCATCGCAGCCTCGAAGCTGAGCCTAGTCCTCGTACTCGGCTCGAAGAATGCTACTGCCATTATCTTGCCTTCTAGAATCTTCAAGGGTGCTAGCTTTGCCTCTAGGAAAATATCTGCCTGTTTGAAAAGCCTCTCGATATCCCTCCTCGTGAAGTCTGTTATTTCTATAAGGTCCCTATTTCTCCACATTGCTCGACTCCTCCACGTATCTCATTATCCTCTCATACTCGTAATCCTGTATAAGCTTACTATCGAGTAATACTTTAAGAAAAATCTTAATATCGGTAACTGAGTAAGCAGTTATCCCAGATTCTCTTAGCTTTTTAAAACCGTTCTGAAGCCTGTCTAAGAAGACAAGAGCATACGCTACTTTACCCCCCGCGTTCCTTATGGTTCTAGCAGCGTTATCTATGCTCCTACCCGTCGTAAGAACATCGTCGACAATAACAACTCTACTCCCCTCCCTCAATTCCCCTTCAACCATCCTCCCGGTCCCATGCCATCTCTCCATGCTCCTAGCGTAAACCATGGGTATGCCAGTCTTATTGGATATGAGCGTGGCTATGGGTATGCCAGCGGTCTCAACGCCGGCGACAATATCGAAATCTTCGCCTATGCTCCTTATTCTCCCAATGTAGGAGTCTACAAGCCTTTCGAAAAGCCTAGGTCTGGATATGAGAATCCTAAGGTCCACGTAGTAGGGGCTTAATCCTCCTGAGGTTAGTTTAAACTCCCCTATCTTGAACCCGCCTGCTAGGTAAATGTCTTTAACAAGCTCTGCCAGCGAGGACCCCGTCATGTTTCTTCTTAACCTCCAATACTGTTTCGATAGGATTTGAAGAGTACATTATGCTCCTACCGATTATCTCGAAATCAGCCCCTGCTGAAAGGCCTGACCCATACTCTGCTCCCTGAGCCCCAACCCCGGGCGTGAATATGAGAAGACTATCGCCAGCAATCTCCCTGACTCTTTTAACAATATGGGCCCTAGTTGCAGGAGCTACAACACCATCCGCATGATGTTTCAAAGCTGTTTGAACGATCCTCTCCATATTCGGGTCTAAAAACTCCACGGAGCCAGCATGGCTCATGCTGGCTACGACTACAACGCCCCGGTTAAGGCCTTTAGCTTCTTTAAAAACCCCTTCTAAGCCACCTTCATAACCTATGAAGCCGTGTGCTATGACAGCGTCGAAACCAGCTTCGTAAAGCAGTTTTGCAATAAGGCTATTCGTATGATACACGTCTGCTATCTTAACGTCAGCCATGAAGACGTTTTCACTACTAAACTCGTCGATAATACTCTTTAGCTCAGAGAGGCCTGTCGATAATATCGTTGGATAACCTATTTTAACGCAAGCCAAATACTCGCTCAAATGCTCACAGACCCAGCAAAGCCTGTTTAAAACAGCGTTTTTATCACCATACTCGTCGAAAGCCAGGACGATCCTACTCTTCCTGTTAAAAGAGTTGTCGAGGATTCTCCTTCTAAACATGCTTTCAAGCATCGTTTCCAATGGTCGATGCTGGCTTATTTTCTTTACTTGGAGAATCTAAAAATATTAGGACAATCTTTAAATAACGGGGATGCTTTTTCAACGGCCTCGATAACACTAGTGGAGAAAAAGCCGAATGGTGGGAAGAGGAAAAAGGCTGTTATTGTTCTTGCAGACGGTACTGTTGTCCACGGCGAGGGCTTTGGCGCAGTAGGTGAAGTAGACGGCGAATTCGTCTTCAACACCGGCATGGTTGGTTACGTCGAGTCTATAACAGACCCTTCCTACTGGGGTCAGATACTTATTCAAACATACCCTTTAATAGGCAATTACGGGGTAAACCCTGAAGACTTCGAGTCTGATGGGCCTAAGATAAGAGGCTTCGTAGTAAGAGAGTGCATAGATACTCCCAGCCACAAGACTTCGGTGATGTCACTTTCGGAATGGTTGGAGAAGGAGTCGATACCGGGTATTTCAAGAGTAGACACTAGAATGCTTACGCAGAAGATAAGAGTAAAGGGGACACAACTAGGTATTCTGAAAGTGTATTACGAGGATGAGAGTATAGACTTGGATGAGCTCTTGGAGAGGGCTAAGATGGTTCAGGATCCTAACAAGAGAAATCTCGCTGCAGAAGTCTCAACGAAGAAGATTATTGAACATGCTCCAGTTAAAGAAAATGGTTTCAAGATCGTCTTAATAGATTTCGGAGTTAAGAAGTCTATTGTGCTAAACCTCTTGGAACTAGGTTTTAGAGTAGTCCAGGTTCCACACGACACAAGTTTAGAGAAAATAATGGGTTTAGAGCCAGACGGCATCTTGGTTTCAAACGGACCGGGTGATCCGGCGATACTAGACCATGCTTTCAAAACAGTGAGGGGGCTTATTGAATACGGCCTACCTGTCTTCGGGATCTGTCTGGGGAACCAGCTGATTTCCCTAGCTCTTGGAGCGACCACTTACAAGTTAAAATTCGGCCATAGGGGTCAGAACCACCCGTCCATAGACCTTGAGACAGGCAGGGTTCTCATAACGAGCCAGAACCATGGCTTCGCAGTCAGTAAGGAGAGCCTCGGAGGCTCCGGGCTGAGGCTTACGCACCTGAACGTAAACGATGGGACAGTGGAAGGCGTTGAAATGGAGGGTAAACCAGTGTTCGGCGTACAGTTTCACCCAGAGGCTTCGCCGGGACCCTTCGATGCAAGAATATACTTCGAAAAATTCCTAAAACTCATTGAGAAGAATAAGGGCAAAAGCCGAGCTTCCTGAGACTATATTTATTTTAAGTGTAGAATTCATGAAAGCGCTTTTTAAGGCGATCTCAAATCTTTGAAAGAATGCTTGAGTATTTCTCCATCCTCATCACTTTTCCTTCTGGTTGAATGAGCCACGTCATCCAGCAGAGCTCTATGGGCTTATATCCACAATTTAAAGCAACCTCTTCCACTCTCTTAATAAATTCCATGTCATCGTTTACAGGCTCTAACCCCGCTTTCTTCAAAATCTCGTTTATCACCCTCTTAACTATTTTATCGGGCATCACTGTATCTATGCCTCCCATCATCCTTAAGTATTGAAAAGTGACTAAACCAACTCCTTTGATGCTTCCAATAGGATCTTTCCTCCAATTTTCAAGCTTAGCATTCCTCGCCCAGCTTCTAAGGGCTATTTTATCGTCGTCGCTTAGAGTTGATAGGTAAGAAGCAATTTCTTTAGCAATAATCCATGACCTCTTATTTCTCCAGACCTTTCTTAATTCACGTATGTTCGCCTTCGCTAAACCTTTCAGATTCCTTATTTTCCCGCTCTTAACGAATTTTTCGTTAAATTCCTCAATCTTTGGGACAACCGCCGTGAAGTAATTTAAGCCGATCGATGTGAAGGCCGCATCTACAACCATTAGGACTACGCTTCCTCCCCATCTCTCAGTCCTAAGGCATCTTTCACAATGATCTTTTAAGCCTGAAACCTTTTGCATGTATCTGTCAACTATATCCTTTAATGGAAGCATACCTATTCCAACATTCATCACCTAAACTAGATTTATATGTATAGAGGCAAGCCGGATAAGACGGTATGGATGCTGCGACTAGTCGGATGATGCGTCTTAAAAAGATGTAATGAAAAAAAGTTAACACGCTATTACAATTGAGGTGGCAAACATAATAGCTAGATTCTCACAATAGTGTTCTGCTAAAATACTCCTGCTAGGGAAGTATTTAGTGAAGACTGCTAGATATCTTGGAAAAGAAGTTATTAGCAAAAGCTACGGTGAAGCTTCAAAAACTACTTAAAGAAGAAATTTGTTCTACAGAAATATTTTTATACAGGATAGTAAAATTTTTTTCCCATGAAAACAAGAAGAAAAATTTGCTTAAGTATATTTTTAGCTTTATTAATGCTAATCTCATCAATTTTGCATCTTACAAACCCTGTCAGCGCGTCTCCCGCTATAGAAGATGATGTTGAACAATTCCTTCCGAATCTGAATTATCCATGGCTTCTTAAAGATGGAGATGAAGGGTCCACGCGTTCCTCCCCATCGCCTATTCCCTGCATACCACAAACAGCATATGAGTATGATATTCCTACTGCACAAGGAGTTCTAGTTGAGGGAGGAATAATTTTCTCATTCGATCCTCATGGTAGGGGTGGAGATGCGTATGCTCTAAATGAGGCTACAGGGAAAATACTTTGGCGTACGAATGTATATGGCTCTTTCAACAGATTCATTAAAGTAAACGCGCTGGGAAAATATTACTACGTGGGAACAGAAGGTGGAACAGAAGATCCCTCTTTGCTTATAGCATTGGACAAGGAGACCGGAAGGATAGTTTGGAGAGCAGAAATAGATAAACATCCCATATCTGTGCTCATTACATGTAATAAAAAGATATATGTGGGCACATGGGGTGGGCTAGTCTCCTGCATAGATGAGAATGGTAATGAATTATGGAGAAGAACTTTGGAGAACCATGTTGTTACGGACTTGGCTTATGGTAACGGTAGGCTCTATGTAAATCTTGAATGGAGCAAAACCCTCTACGCATTAGATGCTGAAAACGGTGAGCTCGTTTGGACGTTCAATGGCGACGACTATTTGTCGGGGGCTGCGTTCAAAAACAACCTTATTTTTGTCAAGGAGTGGGGTGAGAAGTTTATTGCGCTTTCTTCAGACGGGGATTTAGTCTGGAGAAAGAAAATAAGAATGGATAGTTTCTGCTTGGGAGAGAATAGCATTTATGTTATCGATAGGAAAACGCTTTCTATACTCGATTTTCAAGGAGGAGATATCGGCAAGTTTAATCTACCGGAAGACGAGGGCTTTTACTCGGGATATGGAGTTGCAGTAGTTACTAAAAACATAGTAGCCCTCCCAGTATGCGGTAAAGGCTATGGTCGTCTATATCTTCTTTGGAGAGGCATAACCCCCGTCTTTAACCTAACCTATTATGGAGATGGAGCCATTTCCCCGAGGGTGAGCGTAGCCTATGGTAGGATTTACGCCGTGTTCTATACTTACGAGAGATCCGTGCTTTACAAGCTTCACGATGTTGAGAAACCAGTGGTCGTTTCAGCTGAGGCGGTTGAGGAGGTATTTGAAGGTGAGGAACTTGCTGTGAGGGCAACAGTCTACGATAATAGGAGTGGAATCTATAGGGTTCTGTTAGCTTACAGCGTTAACGGTGGCAAATGGAATTATGTAGACATGGAGTTGGAAAGAAGATACGTGGTTGAGCCTGTATGCGGATACGGTTTCAGTGAGGAACCATACGTGGGTAAAGTGCCTGCTCAACGTGTTGGCTCACGAATCAGTTGGAGAATTATCGCAATAGATAATGTGGGCAATTATATCATTTCACAGGAGCATACTTGCCGAGTTGTTGAGAAAAGAGACGTTAAACCCCCGGTGACTAGAGCTTTATACGAGGACATATGGCATAATTCAGATTTCACCATAACCTTGGAGGCTACTGATGATATAAGTGGTGTCGCAGAAACCTATTACAGGATAAATAGCGGCATTATAAAAAGGGTTAGTATCGATGGCTATCCACTCGTAACAGTGGAGGGTGTTAACAATACTCTGGAATACTGGAGTGTCGACAATGCTGGAAACGAAGAGACCCACAAATTCATAACTGGCATAAAACTTGACAAGAGTAGGCCTGTTGCGAATGCTGGGCAAGATAGAAAGGTTAACGTCGGCGATACCGTAGTCTTCGACGCCAGCATGTCTACAGACAACATAGGGATCGCCAGCTATGAATGGGACTTCGGAGACGGGGGAAGTGGAATAGGCGTGAAAGCAACGCATGTCTATAAGAAAGCTGGAACTTATACGGTAACGCTAACTGTAAGGGACCAGGCTGGGAACATAGGTGTCCATAGTGCAACTGTCACCGTCGTAGAAGCGTTCCCAACGCTGTTAATAGTTGCAGTGGTGGCCTTGGTAGTAATAGCAATCATATTGGTAATTCTAGTATTGCGTCGCCGCAAGTAACGGATCCACAAAATCCATATTTTTATTCTTAAAAATCTATAGAACTCTATAAAATCATGTTAACATTAGGTCTTAAAGCCTACTCTGTATTCATGAAAAGCGAGTAGAATAGGATTTACATGGAGACATGTGATGAGTTGGATAAATCTTTAGAAAGTCTTAAAAATGCATAAAAGACAGTAACAATTTATGATAATAGAGATAACAAACATAATAGCTGGATTAATACTTACAGCAAGTATTCTACCAAACATACCCTTACTGGGGAAGGATTTGGCTAAGCTCGCCAAACTATTGGGAGAGTTTCAAACAATCATTGGAATCATAGCTATAATACTCGGCATTTTACACCTAGGATTACAGGGTTTCGTGGCAATTATTGCAGGATTAGTATTAGCCTTAGGCATTTTGCCCAGCATGCCCCTCATAGGAAGAGATTTAGCAAAGCTCGCTAAGCAGTTAAGAGAATTCCAAACGTTGATCGGCGTAGTCGCCATAGTAATTGGGATATGGGGACTACTTGTTTGACGTGCTTGTGTGACTGAAAGTTTCTCTATGTGGGATAGCATTTATGTTATCGATAGGAAAACGCTTTCTATACTCGATTTTCAAGGAGGGGGTGTTGGCAAGTTTAATCTATCATGGGGAGGAGCTTAAAAAGGTTGGGAACTATGAGGTTTTAGATTCATAACTATGTAGAAATTGACAGGAGTAAGACTGTTACGAATGCAATCGCTATCTCATTTTAATTCCTGAATTTCAGCCGACAAGGGTTATTATGCTTTCTGGTGGAATAACTATTCTAAAAACGTTGCCTGATGATTGGACATCAGGTAAACGTACACAGTTCTCCGTGCTTGAAGTACGGTACTGTTCCATAGATGTTTTTACAATGTTATCAATGCTGAGTTCTGCATTAAACTGTCTTCTACCCCTGTTTATTATTACAACGGTTATTCTATTAGTGTTCTCGTCTAGAAAGGCGGATGTTAATATGTCTCCGTCAGTGGATAATGAGTATATTCTTCTCGAGCCTGGAGTAATAAACTTCGAATAGTGTTTCAAAGCATAGTATACAGTGTTAACCTTATAGTCTCCGCTGAAGGGGTTAACGCTTATTAAACCATTACCAATCCAGAATAATGTCCAAACTAGGTAGGCTGAAGCATTACCATAAACAAGCGTGTTGTGAATATGTTGAGCTTCTGCAAGTGCCTCCTCCAAGGTTCCTGCTTTAGCAAACTCTAGGTAGCTATACTCCGTTTCCCATAGGGGCCTTTTGTATTTTAAGCCGCATTCTGCAACCTTCTCAAGGTATATTATTTCACTGTCCGGGTTAAAGTAATCGATGTCATACAGGTGGAAATTGAGCACGTCAACGTATTGGGCTGCTTCAGGATCGGACATTATCACCTCTATGTAATCTGGCGCTTTAGACACTTGAGCAACCTCGGGCAATAGGATCTTCGTTGTCAGGTTTAAAGCTCTGAATTTCCTACCCACAACCTTTACTACATCTCTTAATTGCTCGGGCGTATAAACACATGTTTCCCAATCCTCAGTCGAGAAGTCCGGCTCGTTCTGAATACTTATCCATCCTATTTCTATACCATGGTGTTCTTTATAACCTATTACGTAGGCTGCAAGCCATTCTGCAAACTCCTCATACATCTCTGGCAGAAGGTAGCCTCCGCCATTCTCTTTACGAGTATTCTTCATCCACCAAGGCGGGCTCCAGACTGAAGCCAGAAACTTGCTTACTCCTCTACTTTTAGCCTGTTGGGCATTCCAAACCTGGTCTAGGTCGGTGTTGAAATTGAAACCATCCCAGTTAAAATGATTAGGATCATCATCGTCATTGTAAAACTCGATTAAAGACCATACGCGCATCCTGTAGATGTCTACTCCAAGGTCTGAGAATAGGAGGTCTACAACTTGCGTTCTAAGGGGTTCTTCAAGGTTGTGAACTAGGGATTCAAAGTAGGCTCCAGATCCTCCAAATCCCTCTATAACCTGATACTTTCTTGACGGGTCTACTCTTATGCTGACAGCAGTATTCTGCACGCTGCCAGTACTCGGAGGATTTGGTATGGTTGTGCCCCCACTGTCCTTACTCTCGCTTTTTCTAGTGACTAAGAAGACAACTGTTATGCAAGACACTATGATTAGTAAAACGATTAGAGGTATTTGCTTCTTCATTTTAAGCCTTCTCTAAGCCTTCCGCTAGATAAACTTAAACTCTATGTTTTAACTCTGATTACAGTTCCCCACTATTTTCCCGCTAGCGTTAAACCTTATATCAAACAATCCCAGTGGGGATTTTACAAATGCTCCAGAGAAAAATGCTGTTTATTCCAATTTTTCTAATAGTAGTTATCGCATTCTCATCAATATTTTTCCTAACGCTGAGAACACCCAATATTAATACGCAGATTGTAAAACCGAGTGGAAACGAGACCAGTAACAATAATTACGTTCTCCCGGCAAAGAATCTCACATTGAGAAGCTTGGCTGATAAACTAGGTTTGAGAATAGGTACTACCATCAGTTTTTCACACTTTGACGATCCTAATTATATTGAAGCGATCGCTCAAGAGTTTAATACAGTGACTCCAGAGAATGAGATGAAGTTTGTTCTCATACATCCTTTTCCCAGCGTTTATACTTTTTCGAGAGCAGATAGGATAGTGGAGTTTGCTGAAAAACACGGTTTAAAAATACGCGGTCATTGTCTGGTTTGGCATCAGCAATTACCCGATTGGATAACGAGAGGGAATTTCACTAGGGAAGAGTGGATTCAAATATTACGTGACCATATTATGACGGTCGTAGGCCGTTATAAGGGGAAGGTCTACGCTTGGGATGTTGTCAACGAAGCCGTCTCTGAAAACGGGTATCTGAGAAGCAGTGTCTGGCTTAGGAACATCGGCCCAGAGTATATAGAGCTTGCCTTCAGATGGGCGCATGAAGCAGACCCTGACGCATTATTATTCTATAACGATTACGGCATAGAGAGCATTAACAGGAAATCCGACGGCGTCTACACTCTCCTTAAGACTCTTCTAGAACATGGAGTACCAATACATGGAGTGGGTTTCCAAATGCATGTAAGCATTGAAAACTACCCTGATCCGGATAGCCTAGCTGAAAACATAAAGAGGTTCAAAGAACTCGGCCTCCAGGTTGAGATAACGGAAATGGACGTAAGTATTCCACTCCCCGTTTCAAACGAGGAGCTCGTTAAGCAAGCAGAAATATACAAGAACATATTTAAGACATACCTAGATAATGCTGGTCCAAACACATTCATAATGTGGGGCTTCACAGATAAATACTCTTGGATAACCTATACTTTCTCCGGGTCTGGAGCTCCTCTTGTTTTAGACGAAAATTACCGGCCTAAACCAGCCTACTA
>JAVZMD010000020.1:0-17731 GCA_038883435.1 Thermoproteota archaeon | reverse complement strand
GGTCTGAAACCAGTTGAAACGGTTAAGCCCAAGGAAGCTATTATTCTCCGTCTTGCTCACACCCAGTACGAGTAAATTTCTAGATTTTAAGTAACGAATACTTTTCAGAGCATCTCTATCCTAAAAAATTATAAGAAGCAGCCCCTCGTTGATTTTTTCAAGCTCCTCGAAGCTTTTTAAACGCTTAATCTCAAAGCCGATGCCACTGGCTGTTTTTAAAACTTTCTTAAGCAAGGAGCGTTCAGCCTTAGTTGGAGCAAGCACTATATCCAAAGTACTTACCGAACTAAATTACAGGGTTATATTTAATGGTTATTCTTTAAGCTTTTCCATTATCAATTTTTGCCCAGTAATAAGATTAGCATACAATTATTGCCTATATAGAACCCCTTAAATAAGGCTTGTAAGAGCCATTTCGGGAAAAATGGAGGATCTGGCACGTAGAGTAAGAGAAAAAGCCAAGGAGAAAGGAGCCGTGATACTTGCTCATAACTATCAAAGGCCAGAGGTTCAGGATGTTGCCGATTTCGTTGGAGATAGTCTTGAATTATCGATTAAGGCGATGGAAACTGATGCTAAGATTATAGTTTTCGCAGGAGTCGATTTCATGGTTGAGCAAGCAGCAATACTAAACCCAGGTAAGGCCCTCCTGACTCCTGAGCCAAGCTCAATATGCCCAATGGCTTGGCAACTTGATCCTCCTATAGTAGGGGAGTACCGTAAGAAACATCCGAATACTCCATTAGTGGTTTACGTGAATTCTTTCGCAGAAGTTAAATCCATGGCGGATTACGTGGTTACTAGCAGCAGCGCTTCAAAACTCGTGTCAAAACTTGATGCGGAAAAGATCTTGTTCGGACCCGATAGGAATCTTGCCTCTTATGTGGCTGAAACAACTGGTAAAGAGGTTGTTGCCGTTCCATTAAACAGCTACTGCCCGGTTCACATAGGCATTACAAAAGAAAAAGTCCTCTCCGTTAAGGAAAGGATTCCAGACGCTAAGGTGCTTGTTCACCCCGAGTGTCCGGTGGAGACGAGAAAGATAGCGGATTTCGTGGGAAGCACCAGCCAGATAATAAAGGCAGCGGGCGAGATTAATGCTAAACGCTTCATAATAGGAACCGAGAACGGAGTTGTCCATAGGATAAATAAGCTCTACCCTGGGAAGGAAGCATACCCGGTTAGCGAAGACACGATATGTCCCAATATGAAGAAGATTACTCTTGAAAAAGTATATAGGAGCCTTGTTTCAAACGAGGTTGTCGTTAAGGTTGATGAGAAGATCGCGGAGAAAGCCAGAGCAGTGCTTGAGAGGAGCTTCAATCTACTGGGGGTGGAGGTTCCTTGGCGGAGGAAATGACTTTTAAGAAGTTTACGGAATGGCTTTCTGAAGATATACCGTTCTGGGATCTTACTTCAGAACTCATACCTCCAAACGTTTCTTGCGAAGCCGTTGTAATAGCCAAGGAAGACGGCGTCTCCGCATGCTGCGAAGACATCGCACCCGTATTGAAGAGGATGGGTTTTGAAGTGGATATATTGAAGAAAAGCGGAGAGGAGTTTAAAGCGGGAGAACATGTAATGTGGATTAAAGGAAATATGCGGAAACTCCTCAATATCGAGAGGCTTCTTCTTAACATACTTTCTCAAACATTTGGCATAGCCACTTTAACGAGGAGATTCATAGAGAAAGCTAGAAAGCTTAATCCTAACATTAGAATAGCTGCAACCAGGAAGGTTAAGCCCGGGTTCCAATACTTCGAGAAAAGAGCAATCATTGCAGCAGGAGGAGATACTCATAGGCTAAACCTTTCAGACATGATTCTCATAAAGGAGAACCACTTAAAGTATTTCGGTTCAGTAAGGGAGGCTGTTAGAAAAGCCAAAGAGGTTGCAAGCTTCAGCAGCAAGATAGAAGTTGAGGTTTCTAATGCTGAGGAGGCTGTCGAGGCTGCTGAAACTGGGGCAGACATAATAATGCTTGACAATTGCACACCTGAGAAGGTGAAGAGTGCAATTAAGATGCTGGAGCAAAAAGGATTGAGAAACAAAGTTTTGGTAGAGGTTTCCGGGGGGATAAAACTCGAAAACCTTGAGGATTATGTTAAAACGGGTGCTGATATAATAAGCTCGGGAGAATTAACCCATTCAGCAAAAATTATAGACATATCTCTAGAGGTGGTGAAAGTAGAGAAATGAAGAGAATAGGCCTCCTCGGCTGTGGTGCAATAGGATCTCTTATAGCTAAGGCCATAGACGACGGTATTGTAAAGGCTGAATTAGCTTATGTGTATGATATTGATAAGGAAGCTGCTTTAAAACTCGTTGACAAACTTAGAAGGAAACCAAAGGTTTCTGATAGGATGGATGAAATGTTGAGAAATAGGAGCGTAGATATAATCGTAGAGGCTGCTAGTGACGATGCTATTGTAGAATACCTAAAGCCAATTATCGAAGCAGGTAAAGAAGTTCTAGTTATGAGTATAGGCGGCCTCCTATTCCCGGAAACCAGGAAGATATACGAAGAGAATCTGGGGAGGATACATGTCCCAGCTGGAGCAATAGCTGGGCTCGATGCCATCCAGGCAATAAGCCTAGTGGGCGTGGATAAAATAGTTTTAACTACGCATAAGCCCCCTGAGGCGTTAGCATACTCAGAATATTTCAAGAATAAGAGGATAGACTTGGAGAATATCACTAAGCCTACTCTTGTCTACGAGGGCCCTGTTGAAGATGCGTTAAAACATTTCCCCAAGAGCGTTAACGTGGCCGCAGCTTTAGCATTGTACTCGAAGGCGGGGGTTTTAGTCAGAATAGTTGCTGACCCCATCAGGGATAAAATAGTTCATGAAATAAATGTGGAGTCGAATGTTTCGAACATAAAGATCGTTGTGGAAAACGTTCCACACCCAGACAATCCTAGAACAAGCTATCTTGCCGCATTATCATGCATAAGAAAACTGCAGGAAATATGCAGTTCTTAGTTAGGAAACAACTTAAAGGGAAAAGCTTATAACCAGCTTGCTTTTCAAGCCCTCGGAAACGAGAAGGATAGATTATGGATAAAAATACCCCTAAAGTCTATGTTCTAGACCCTACTTCAATACTTACTGGAGTAGCTGCTAGAGCCGTTGCGAGTGGGGAAGTCTATGGGAAGATAATAGTTCACAAGGCAATAGTCTCAGAATTTGAAAATAGGGCCAGGCTTGGCGACGAAACCGGTTTAAACGGTTTGAAGTCTTTAAGCGAAACAGCTCTTTTAAACGGTTTACAATTGGAATTCCTAGGCCCCTCTAAAGTCTCAGAAGAACTTTCTTCAGTGTTGAGAGATCTTGCAATGAACATGGGAGCAACCCTAGTCTCATGCGACCCTGTTTTAGTTAAGACTGCAAAAGCGATTGGAATAGAGGCGGTATACCTCAGTCCCGTAGGAAAAGCTAAGCTAGAAGAATTTTTCGGACCAGGAGTAATGTCAATACATCTAAAAGAAGACGTCCCCCCAAGAGCTAAAGAGGGGCGTCCAGGTAAGTGGATTTACAGAGAGCTTAGCGAAGAACCCATTTCAAAATCTGAACTAGAATCGATAATAGCAGATTTAATGGAGAGGGTTCAATTTTCAAACCAGGGATTTATTGAAATAGATAAAGCAGGCTCTACGATAATACAATTGAAAGACCTAAGGATAGTTATAACTAGACCTCCTTTCTCAGATGGACTTGAGATAACTGCTGTTAAACCACTCATCAAGAGAAATCTTGAAGAGTATAATTTAGATAATAGGCTTGTTGAAAGGCTTAGGACTCAGGCGGAAGGTATACTTATAGCAGGGGCCCCTGGTATGGGCAAGTCCACTTTTGCACAAGCTTTAGCAGAATTCTACAGGTCGATGAACAGAGTTGTTAAAACTATAGAGAGCCCGAGAGACCTTCAACTACCCCCCGATGTAACCCAGTATTCTAAGACTGCCGCTGAGCCAAGTGAACTACATGACGTTTTACTCCTAAGCAGGCCAGATTACACGATATATGATGAGCTTAGAGACACGGAGGATTTTAACATCTTCATAGACCTCAGGCTTGCAGGAATAGGCATGGTTGGGGTTATACATGCTACAACCCCCATGGATGCTATTCAACGTTTCACCGGCAGGACGGACTTAGGCCTGATACCTTCTATAATAGACACGGTAATATTCATGAAGGAGGGCGAGGTTTCAAAAATCTACACGCTTGAAACAGTTGTAAAAATACCTAAAGGTATGAAGAACGCTGACTTAGCAAGGCCGACTATCGTAGTCAAAAACTTCCTGACAGGGGAGCCAGAGTATGAATTATATGTTTTCGGAGAACAGACATTCATAGTTCCAGTTCGCAAGAGGAAAACCGAGTATGAAGACCGGCTTAAAAACGAGATAGACACGATAGTACGTAGTCAAATATCTGATTTCGACATTAGAATAGAGGGAGATAGGCTTATGCTATATGTAAGTAAGGAGGATATTCCAATCCTAGTCAAAAGGTTTAGCAAGAAGCTTAACAGGTTCGCGAAGAGAATAAACATGAATATTGAGATTATTCCAAAGAGAGAACAGGTACAAGAATAGGGAAACCATAAGGAGAGATAAAGAATAGGATACTTGACGGGGATGTCTTAACAGGGGTTCAAACGAAGCCTTTGATGCTTAACAACTACCGTGGGGAAGAGCTAGAAGTTTTTAACCTAAAAACATCTTTTAACTAATCAATACTAAATTATTCAAACGCTTGTCCTTTTTGTCCTTTTTTTTAAAAAAATGGGAAGGGAGAAGTTTAAACCTGTCCGTTAAGAAGATGCTGTTTACATTAAAACTCGATTAGAAATATTGAGTAAAAAGGCGAGTAAAAAATTGCACAAGTCTTATAAACCGTAATGCCAACTTGTTAACGGTGATGTTGAAATATGGAAAAGGAGAAGAAAGATGTTGAAGAGTTAAGAGAAGTCTTAAAGACGGTGAGAGAAGAAGTACCTGGACTCCTGAAGGATATTGTTGGTCCTCTCAAAGAGCTGATGGGCACGTCTTTAACCGAGGAGCAGGCGAGGGAAAGAGCTAGGGCAATAGCCGCTTTCTACAAGGAATTGATAGCAGCAGGGATGAAAGAGGAATTCGCCATCGAGCTGGTTAAAAACCAGTTCATAAGTCCAGCGGATTTGATTAAAAACGTGTTCGGGCAAACAGGCAGAATGAGGAAGGAAGAGGAGAAAGCATCAGAAAAGTAGAAGATTCGGAATGGGGAAAGCATTGCAGAAAGCATTGCTTGCAGCAGATTTTTTGATAACCATAATCGTATTAATCCCTGCTTTTCTATGGTTTTCACTTAATATTTGTCTCGCCAATTATAAGATAGGGAGAAAAAGGAAGAAGATGGTGAAGATGCTGAATAGGGAGGGTTTGCCGGAGCACGTCTCCGTTAAGATAGCTGAGCACGTGTTTCCTAGAATAGAGCTCTCGCCTTTAAGATTCATATCCCTTACGGGCAGGAGGAGAATAGGGGAGAATACGGGTTGGAAAGCAGAATAGACGAACTCGTCAAAAAGATCAGTCTTCTTGAAAAAGAGCTTGAAAAGGAAAAGGAGCTTAACAGAGAGGTTTTGCGAGAACTGGCCGTAGTAAGAAACATCCTGTCTTTCAGTTCAGACGCTTACAAGACTTCAAAGAAGATAAACATTCTCTCTAAAAGCCTTAAGGCGGGAGCGTTAGCCAGAGAAATAACTGAAATGCTGATGAGCGAAGGCCCGTTAAACATCTCCCAGATAGCAAACCTTCTAAGGGAAATAAGAGGCAAGGCATCTAGGAAAACAGTTGCAAGGAAGCTTGAAGAATTAGCAAATCTCGGAATAGTGGAGATAGTTGAAGGTAAGAAAAGCGAAAAGCTGTTTAAAATAAAGGAATAGAAAGCTCCGTTTTCAAATAAATTTAATATACCTTATTTAATTATTGTCATAACGTCATACTCACAATTATTAGCATCATAAAACTCAGTAGATCTTCTCCCCTTAAACCCATACTCCATAGACAGAGGCATGAGTAATGCGTGGACTTATGTTTGAAATATTTTAGCAGTTGAGCTTTTAAGAAGATGCTCAGCATAACCAGTAACCAAGAATCCACTACCCCAAGGTCAATGAAGAAGAAGCCGACTTAAAAGAAGGGTTGGAAATCAAGCAACCTCATAATCGTAACCTGAGACCTACAAGAGCAGACAAAAGACAGGTAACAAGGTAGTGAAACGTACCATATAGATGAAAGCTTCTACACTTGAAAATCCTAAAAAACAAAACTCGGAAAAAACCAAATCTTTTATCCTTTCAATTCTCTTATTGAGATTCAGGAGTGTTTTATGCCTTTTTAGGGCTAATCTCTTTATTTCAGTCTTCCTATCCTCGAGGGTTTTTAGGATTGTGGAAATATTTTTATAGTAGCGATATATTGTATTTTTGGCAATACAAAATGGAGAAAATAAAAGTCAAGATACTCAGCGGTTACCGTATAACAATACCTGAAGAAGTTCGGAAACGCTTCTCCCTCAAGGAGGGAGATGAGCTGGAGCTTACGGTAGAGGGGAATAAGCTGGTTTACAAGATAAGAAATCTCCCCGAGGACCCGGTGATCGCTATGCTTGGTATAGCGAGCGGGGCGAAACGGAAATTAAGCGAAGTAGAAGAGGCGGTTGCAGCGGAAGTAGAGGAAAAAATCAGTAGGGAGTAGGAAATGAGGTTTCTGGATGCGTCAATACTGATAAGATGGGGAAGCGCAACGATTGCAGAGGCTTTGAAGGAGGACGTATCCACATGCGGCTACATATTGGCTAAGATACACAATGGAGAAGAGGTTGTAACAAGTACACTAGTCAAGGATGAGGCGCTCATATGGTTTTCCAGGTATAAATCGTCAAGGCTAGTGGATTTTCTAAGAAGCCTAATGGCCCTAACTGGTTTGAAGATAGTTGAGCCAACGATTGGAGACGAATTAGAGGCTACAAGGCTTTTCGGAAAACATAGGCTTGGGATTTCAGACCTCATAAACCTCTCAATAATGAGAAGGCTCAGAATAAGAGAAATATACAGTTTAGATAAAGGGTTTGACGATATCCCCGATATAAAGAGAGTATTCGACGAATTAAGATTGGAAGAAGGCTATAAGAGTTTCATAAGCAGTTTAAAAAACAAGCATCAGGTGAATGATGAAGATTCTCAAGCATCATAAATGGCATGTGCTATTAGCTTACTTTCAATTCTCTTTATTGAAATCCCCGATGCAGAATGGAAAGTGTTATAGTTACGCATGGAAAATCCTGTTCTGACGTTTAGGGGATGATGAAATGGTGATTCTGATAGTTTTAATAAAAAACTTCATTAAAGGCTTTTTTAAACGTGTATTTCTTGGTTTTCAACTTGTTTCATCTAGCCTAACTTGGAGAAGGGTGAAGCAAGATCTAGTATGTGATGTAACCGATACGTTGATAATGTTTAAATATATGTTTAAACATAATATTTCCGAGAAGTCCATTGACTAAGACTATAACGATTAGGGACGAGGTTTACGAGAAGCTGTTAAAGATTAAGCGTGAAGAGGAGAGTTTCAGCGATTTGTTTGAGAGGCTCATTGAGAGCGCTAGCCCCCTCGAAACTTTAAAGAAGCTTAGGGGGTGCGTCGAGTTCAAAGATAAAGAGACCTTACTCAAGGAAATCTACGCTACGAGGGCTGAGCGGAGGTTATGATTGTTTTAGACACGGATGTGTTGATCGAAATCCTTGATAAGCAGTCCGTTAAAGGCGATGGGGCTTTAAAAATTCTCGTTGAAAAAGGCGAGGATATTGCCACAACAGTCATCAACCTACATGAAATCCTCTATGGTCTCGAAAAGTATGCAAAGCCCGTGAAGGATATCCTGCTTCTACCAGTAATTGAATACACGAAAAGGGATGCTCAATTATCCGCCAAACTGGAGTTGAAGGCTGAAAGTTTAGGAAAGCCCGTAAGGAGAACAGATGCGATGATCGCCGCCATGGTAATAAATAAAGGAGCATATCTCTACACGTTTGACTTGAAACATTTTAACGTTTTCAGGAACTTCGGCCTAAAACTCCTATCTCCATGAAACCATTCAGGTTAAGAGACAAAGCTAGTCAAATTATATTGTCAATCAACACATAATGAGAACAACAATTTTCAAAGGAGTCTAAATTCATTTTCAATCTTCTCACTTTATTTATAGTAAAAGGCCGTGAAAAATCAAGCTATTCTCTTAATGAAGAAATAAAAATCAAGCCGAATGAAACAGCCGACGTTACTTACAAACTATTGCTCATTACAGCCAACAAGGGAGAGACGGTAACGGTCAAAGTAAAGCTGGGCGCAACTGAAGCAGTAAAACAAATCCCGATTTCCTGATTTACCATTAGCTTTTTCTACAGAAAAGCTCGTAGAAAACCCTGCCCTTAGAAGTCAGTTCCACAAGTTTTTCTTTACCCGACTTCTTAGATAAGATCAACCCGTCCCCCTCCATCCTCTTTAAAATCCTGTGAGTAGTGGCAATAGAGGCCTTAATCCTCTTAGACACTTCGCTAAGCGAAACCCCCTCGCCCCTGGCCAAAGCCTCCAGAACCATAGACTCTTCCCTAGTAAGATCATGGTAGCACCTCCAAAGCCTCGGAATACTCAAGTCAACCTTATCCTCAGTCCTAATCTCCAACTCCAAGTCATCAACCCTTAAAAGCGTCAAGGCCAATAGGACCTCGATAACTAGAATCCTCATACCGCCGCTCAAGTTAACAATCAGTCTCCTACCCTTTTCAGCCTCGTTTTTCATCATTTTAGCCAGCATAACCACCGCCTCAACAGGGTTATGTACGGGAATGGGAATGTCGACAACCTCAACGCCCTGAGTAAACTTTGAGACAAAGCCTTTAACATCGCTAAGAGCCTCCCTAGCCCTCTCATCCCTCTTCTCAGGACAAAGAAGAACAACCCTATCCCCACTAGACAACCCATGCTTAATAACGGCAGAAGCAATAGGCCACTCTGTCCAACCGATCGTAGCAATGAAAGTCTTCATAGTTACAATTCTCTGAATACGTGAAGGTAAATAAATGTTTTCAAGAAACATTAAACGTTTTCCATAAAATGATAAAAGTTTACAAGAAGGAAAAAGAATAAATATAGATACAAAAGTAATATATCGGGTAAAAATGAATGGAGAAGAGATTAGTAAAGATCAATTGGAGTTAGAGGACTTAATGAAGGAACAAGCAGTCAAAAATGTCGCAGGGGCTCTCCATTATCTGGTTGTTCATGCAGATATTAAGCAATATTACTATGAGGTAAAATATGTTCGTAATGATGAAAGGCTCATGGATATAATAGGCAGAGGGTTAAGAGAGTTAGACATGTTAAAGAAGAGTGAAGAACATAAGGAGAAGATAAAACAGTTAATGTTGCCAAGCAGCGATGATTTAATGAGAGTACTCGAATTTTATAGAAAATTCGGAGGGCGTTTTATTACAGCACTAGCTGCTATGAGTATTGCCATGTGCAAGTTATGCTTTAGCAAAACTCAATGAGGAGGCGAGAACATGTATATGGGAGTAGCTGTTAAGGTTGTCTTAAATATGCATGATTTAAACAATGAACGTGCAGAAGAAATTAGACGTATTCCCATAATCTATCGTGATGAAAGGGGTAATTGGAACGTATTCGAAGAAGCCGTTGCAGTAAGTGGGGTCATGTTAAAACACTGGCATTTTGCCTATATGGTCATGTTAGGAAATAGGGAAGGAATAGAGTTTTGTAACTATTGCAGGAAATTAGAAGCAATAAGAGTTCCATCAGAAAAAGATACGACCTCGCCAAAAAAGGAACTAGATATAATTAAGGAATGTGCAGGAGAAGATATTCATGGATTTCTTAGGGCAAAACCCTCATTGAGAAGAGAATCTTTAATAAGATTCTCTTGGATGTTGCCTGTAATTAGCAAAGAATCCGTCGAGAAATTTGGTCTACCAACTCCGTTCAGAGTATTACAACATTCGCGTAATGTTAGAGAGATTCCTGAAGAGGCCCCCGAAGAAGTTAAACAGGCTCAAATGCCTTATCCTAGGTCTTATGCAGATGGAATCTATGGATTCATCTCTACATTAGATCTAGCTCATATTGGTCATTCATTTACGGAGAGTAAAGACATAGAAGAGGATAGGATCGCTAGGCGTAAGAGAATTGCCGTGCAAGCATATATTCCAATGTTAACAGGAGCCGTTGGAGCATCATTAGCCAGAGCATTACCAGTTTCAGATGTTTTAGACGTCATCGTAATTTCTTCAGATAAACCCATACCGGCACCTGTTCACCCCATATATCCAGATTACATAGAAGAGAATATCAGGCTATATGATGGTGTAAGTAATGCGTTAGAATGTAATGTTACTATGTACTGTTGGTCAAAAGAAAAGATGATCGAGAAGCACGAGGAAAAAGGATTTAAGATCATTCGTATGGACAATCCTGCAGAAGGATTTGTAAAAATCATAGAAAAATTAAGAGAATGAGTACATACAGCCAGCAAGTAAGAATGAGGGATCATTCTGAATCTATGAAGATACTTGGAGTTCATGTCTTTGCCCCTTTGTATACCATACGTGATCCAGCATCTTGGGGAGTACGAATGTCTTTTTTGCTTCCTCCACCCCGAACACTAATTGGAGCTCTCGCACGTGGTTTAGGAATCACCTATGGTATTGCAAGTGGAGAGGAACGTTTGAAGGGAGAGTTCACAAGGAACATCCTCTGTTATGCGCTTGAAAAGAGTATATTTGCTACAATACGTCCTTTATCACCCTTAGTTAAGACTTCTCAGATAATAAGAATGGTTCCAGCAGTAGAAAAAGGTGAGAGTATAGAAACACCGGAAAAAGCTCATGATGCCTTTAAGACAGATTTCATCTTTTGCGGAAATTTAAAAATAGTATATGCTATAGATATTGACATGGTTAATTCAGTCTTTGAGAAATACGATTTACCTAAAACGGATACCATAAGACTAAACCGTGCTGCTCGATTCCTCGACAGGATTGGTCAGACTGAGTCGATCTGCTATGTAAAAAATATTGAATTGCTTGAAATTAAAGGGGAAAGTACGAATATCAATACTTATCTACCAACATACTGGATAAAGGATATTACGGGTAATTATTTTATCAGAGAATTGCTACCCAATATTCGCATAATAGAGAATTATATGAAAAAGAGACTTGGAATAGAGTCTATTGAAGATAAGGACTTAAGAAAAAAGAAAATCCCCTTCTTACTCCCTCTCCAGGCAACGGGTTATCACAGAGGAAGAGAGTTCTTAGAACCTGCAGAAGTCACTGTCCAGCTAAAGCTAGGTTACAAGGCGTATTTACTCAACGATGGAACAAAAATTGCTCTCCCTTCATAAGGAGGTTAGTAAGTGAATTGGAAGAAACCTTGAACTGGTGGACCATTATAAAACAAGTTATAGAGCAATCTGGAAAGCCATTTGAAGAAAGGAAGCTCCAAAAGAAAGTTATCGATAAACTCCAAGACCTCTACGAAAATGGATCCTTAATAACTCAGCCAATACTTGTCGAGCTTCCATGCGGCTATGGTAAAACTATTATTGGTGAAGTTCCGTTTATTGCTCAACTGAAAACTAAAAATTGGATAACGCGAGGTGCATGTTACATACTTCCAACAAGAGCCTTGACTAAGCATCATGAGGACGTTATTGAAAACCACATTCATCTCATTGATCCTGAGGCTAGTGTCTTAGCATTTCACGGTGAAGAGCATAATACGAATATCTTTTATGCCGATTTTGCAGTTTCAACATTTGATGTTTTTACCTACGCATATGCCAGAAATTCTAGAACAGGACATCATCTAGAGTTTCCTGCGGGTACAATAGCCACATCATATGTCGTCTTTGACGAGGCTCATATGTTACAGGATGAATATGCTTATTCTCACAGTGTTATGAATAAGATATTACGTGTTTTAAGTTTCAGCGGCATCCCAACAATTGTCATGACTGCAACCATGCCACAACCTATAAAAGATATTGTTTTCGAGGGATTGAAAACAAACGAAATTCTGAGTGTAGATGAATCGGTGGATATAAAAAATGTTCTAAAGAATGAAATCTATAGGGGGAGAGTGAAAGAAGTAAGTCTAATCAAAGATAACTTGAACCGTTTTCTGGAAACAATTAACTTAGATGAGTTGCTATATAAGCGAGTACTAATAGTTTGTAATACCGTAGCTACCGCTCAACAAGTGTTTAGAAAGATAAAAGATAGAATCACTAACATAGGTAAACCAGGAAAGGTTATACTTCTTCACTCGCGTCTTGAGAAAGATGAGAGAATAAAAAGAGAGAAATTGATTATGACTTTAATGGGAAAGGTAAGATGCGCAGGTAATTGTAAGGAAAATAAATCTCCTATTTCCCTTCCGCTTTATTTAACTCGAACAGATGACGGTTTTAAGGTATTCTGTGAATCATGTGGTTCTAATGAGAAAAACCTAGAGCTCGTGAATTATGTTATAGTTGTTGCGACTCAAGTAGTTGAAGCAGGGCTTGATATAAGCTCAGACTTGTTAATAACTGAATGCTCGCCGCTTGATTCGCTTGTACAAAGAGTAGGCAGGTGTGCCCGATTTCCGCAACAAAAAGGTTTCCTAGAGGTCGTATACTACGAGGATGTTTATCGCCCCTATGATAAGGAATTGGTCAAAGAAGCCTACAAAATCCTCAGTGAGCTATCTGATAAGGAAAGAGTTATGGCCTTGACCGATTTTATTGAATCTAGGAATTGCATTAATGAAAACTATGAAGTATTTGAAAGAAGAGTGTTGAATGAAGAATTGCGAATATACCTTTCATATCTTGAAGGTTCTGGCTTCTCTACATTTACCATTGACTGGGAGGTTCAAAAAGAAATTAAAGTAAGGCCAAATGCTCTTTTAATGCTGGTAGTTCCGAGCGAGAAAATCCAATTTTTTGAAATTAAAGAAGACAAAGAGAATATCGACTTTAAGAAGGGGCGTTTCCGCAGATATAAGTTAATCAGCAGCGTTAAAGAAGTATCGTATAGCGAGTTTTTAAGACAATTGTCGAAATCCGAGAAGGATAATGTAGCGTTAGATTGTGATTTTATAAGTCGTCATTCATTATCTTTAAATTATCATACAGTTATGCAGGATAAGAAGCCTCTGCTTCATACAATTAATTCTGAAGAAATCTTAATTGAACTCGAACTGGTCAACGTCCTAGTAAATGAAGGACAACGGAGTTATTTCTACTTGGTTCATAAACTCTCTTCAGGAAAGAAACCATTAGAAGGTGCATACCTTCTAAATCCAGAGTTCTATGACAGAGAACTAGGTTTAAGAATAAGTAAGGAGAATGAGTGATGAAATAATGAAAGCTTGGTCCTGTAATCTTACTGCTCGATGTCCACTTTTCCGAAGCTCGTCTTGTGGTTATGATGCTGGTAAGCCGTTACTGCTTTCTTACCATCCGGAACCAGATTTACGAGTAATACCTGAATGCTATGTAGAACATGTAATAAGCTGTTGGGATGAATGGGAGAAGCTGGCACCTCGATGGAAAAATTCTGTGAAGCGTATATTATCGTCTGTCACCAATACTCAACTTGATGAAAAATATTTTCAGATAGCAATGGATTTGGTTATTTTACATCATGATGTGGGTAAACTCACGGAAGAATATCAGAGAGGAGAGTTTTTTAGACACGAGATTATTAGTGCATATATAGTGTATAACCAACTCAAAAAGATTTTTAGGGAAGACGAACCAAGTATTCTATCATCAATTTTTGCCTCAGCAGTATATCTTCATCATGAAGCACTACAAATATCGCATAATTATCTTGAAATGAGAGAACCAACATACAGCTATTTGTTACATTTGCTCTCCTCGAAGACATTTAATATGCTCGTGTATTCCAATGAAGTGATTAGTCGGGTTAATCAGCATTTCATTACATATGCACCATCGTTTGCCCAGTCAATTATAAAATTAATCAAGGGAATCGATATAGCCAATACGCTTAGCCTCATGATATTTTCAGTTGATGGTCATCCCAATCCACTTGCAATACGAATGGGTGTTGCAGCAGTTCTTCATCCTCTTACGATTTGCGATAATTTGGCTGCAAATAGGAGAAGAGGAATGCCTTCAAATTTAAGTAAAGCACTCATATCCTTCTTCAAGAAAGGAGCTATAGCAGTGATGGAAAATGAATGAGGAGCATTTTTACGGAGTAGGGGATAGAGTAGTAGACACTTTACTTCTTTATGCATTGAGTGATCTTGTTAAGGCTGCTGACCCGAGATCAACTTTCTCTTGGAACCCTGGTGGAGAGATAATATTCTCTCTCTATTCCCATAAACCAGAAATAAAGGATGAAATGTTAAATGTTCTTAAGGAGAATGCTAGGAGCATATCTATAGCCAATCGCTTAGACTTTAAATTGAATGTAGGGAAAGAATGGAAAGTAAACCAATTGGCCTGTTTATATTGCAGAGGGAATAAGAAAGGAGGTTTAACAAAGGAAGAAGAGGAAGCTGGAGAAAGAGTGAAGCTGGCCTGTAAAATAGGAAAATGTGGCAAAGTCGTTATTCCTGCCTATGCGGTTTTCTTCCAAAATTTAGTTAAGCTTAAATCGATTGATTGGTTAAATGCCTATTGCATCTCAAAAGAGAGAATAGAAGATTATGAAACGCTTTATTTAGGATTATCACCATTCTGGTCGAAGGGTATTAGACAGTGGAATGCCCAATGGGAAGGACAAAGCTCTTACGTTCCAAGTGCTATTCAAGTCCTCCTGCTTTATGCACTAGGCAAATATGCAATAATTATACCGCCTGGCAAGAGTGGAATGCTCATCGAACTAATTTTTTCACCCTTGTTAGGATACCACGAATATAAGGAAGCTAGCCGAATGATGAGTCTAGTCAGAAGGCTTGTTATGAGGTTTAACAGAGATGTGAGGAATATTCGTATGGGGGAGTTACCTATAAATATCGTGCCACTTGTTATGCTTTCCCGAATGGATTTGCCCTCAATTACTGAAATTTCACGAGGGAGGTTAGAGCTATTATTAATTGCCTATGATATGGATCGTGGGCACCCTAAGAACCCACGAGGGTACGAGGAACAAAGCTTATTTCATATAGCCAATTTTTATTCAAGACTCGGAAGTTCATTTTGGAATTTTAAATGTATGATAGAAGATTTGTGCATAATAAGGGGCCCATTATGGAATGAATTTAAGAATCGCATTTTAGACATTCTGATAGATTTCTTCTACGCTATTTCTGGAAGGAATCTATGGCGTTTGAATGATGCAGTATTTAAGGCAGAAAAATTAGCAGAAGAGCTACTGAAAAGAGGTCATCGAGTATATCTTCCTTCACGAGATTCCATACTTGATGCTCACCGGGCAATAGAGTCAGTAAGATCGGTTTCATAGCTTTTCAACATTGTTCTTCCTTAATAAAACGGATTTGGATAAGAAGTTCAAAATTCTTAGGAATGAGCTTCAAAGCTTAGGGATTTCTGAGGAGCTTAGGGGTTGGAATTGGCAGTCTCCACCGGTTGAGCCGCCTTCTAGGAGCTTGTTTTTCGGCGTTGGTGATTTGGCTGCGAGGTATTGTAAGACGCTTCGAGATGTTTACTTGAAGAGGGTTGAGAACGTTAAGCCTCCTCCTAGTTTGAAGATGTTTGAGGGCATTGTTTACCATGGTGTTGCTACTGATGCTGTTACCAGGGTTAAGTCTTTTCTTTTCGAGAGGGGTTTGATTAACGGTGCCGGCTTGATAGAGTGCTTAATGCCTGGTGTTGAGAATGCTTGTGAGAAGTTGCTTTGGGAAGCCTCTAACACTATCGGTAGGCTGGGGGAGAAGGATGTTGAGGTTGTTAGGAAGAATGCCATTACTTTCTACAAGTATCTTCTCATTCAAGCTGCTTCCCAGATTGATTTGACCCTCTCCAAGTTTCCACACATTGATGTTGATAGCTTGGTTAATCAGGCTGTTCCACCTATCGTCGAGAGGAAGGTTGACGGTAGTTTAATAGGGTTGTCTAAAGAGCTCTCCGTGGACGTTTATACTCCTGCATACGCGGTTGCAGACATTAAGACTGGAGAGGTTAGGGACTTCCATCCCTATGCCCCCACTGGCTACGCTCTCGCTCTGGAGGCTGATGAGGAGGTTGCTGTAAACTTCGGCATGATAATCTACGTTAAGCTAACGCCTCAAAGGCCTGTTCCAACCATAAATACTAAGCTCTTCCTAATAGGCGACGAGCTCCGTAGGGAATTCCTCGAGATCAGGGATGAGGCTTTTGAAATAGTTGCTAACGCTAGGGACCCTGGCAAGCCTACTGTCTGCCCAGATTACTGCCCCTACTACCCGGTCTGCACAGGCCAGTTTAAATGACTTAACGGTCGTTGTAAGCTTTTGGTCTTAACTCGGATTTTCTGAAAAATATGGTTTAAAGCCTCCCTACAGCAATTATTTTGAAGAGGTTGACTGGGAAGATAGTCGTAAAAGGAGAGAATTATGATGAATACAAGTTTTTCCTCTTGGAGATGGCTGAATCCATCGGCCCGAGGGAGAATCTAAAAGCCCATGTAGACGGAGTTCAAGGATAGAGATGGAAATAGCCAGCATAAAGATTGGAATTGCGTAAACTGTTAAGGTTTGCAGTCAATTATTACGAGTTTTCATAAGTGTAAAAGGCAATTGAGTTGGAGAAAGTGTTCAACATCCTTGAAGAAGAAGCAGGCGGTTAATGGTGGTTTCTAAAATAATGTTGTCCTTAAATAAGAATGCTGTAGTACAAAAACTTTAAATTTTGTACTACAATATCTCGTTTATGAGACAAGTCTTAAGAGAAGTGCTCAAAGACTGGAAGGAGCGGGATTTTCCGCTTATTATAGAGAGGGAAGATGATCCGCTTAGGCTTATTGACTGGAATGTTATCAAGGCGATTCCGATTGTTGGCTTTAGAAGGACGGGTAAGACTTTCCTCCTCCTCAACGTGGCGAAGAAGGTTGGGAAGGAAAATTCAGTCTACATCGATTTCGAGGACGAGAGGATTCCGAGGAGAAGCGAGGTTCTCACAGAGCTTTCAAGAATAGTAAAGGAGGAATATGGGAGGAAGCGACTTTTTCTGCTACTCGACGAGGTTCATGAGATTCCGGAGTGGAGTAAATGGGTGAGGAGAATGCTGGACACGGGAAGTTACCAGATAATCCTCTCAGGGTCTTCCTCAAAGCTCTCGCTAAAAGAGCTGCCGACGGAGCTTAGAGGTAGAAGCCTTCCTATTGAGATGTATCCATTATCATTTAGAGAATTCCTCAGTTTTAAGAATGAGAGTGTTGAGAATCTAAGCGAGGGGTTGATCTTGAACTTGTTAAAGGAGTATTTAGAATTCGGCGGGCTTCCTGAAATAGTTTTAAGCGAAAGAAGTAAAAAATTCATGATAATAGACGAATATTTTAAGACATTCCTGACTAGAGACGTTTTTGAAAGATACGGTATAAGAAACAGGAGCGTAATGGTTGACTTAATCCGTCTTTTACTAAATTCAACGTATACGACTTTTTCAAAAAGCTTTGAAACCCTGAAATCGCTAGGTCATAAGGT
>JAVZMD010000019.1:0-17878 GCA_038883435.1 Thermoproteota archaeon | reverse complement strand
CTTAGCCTCTCCCCCTTGCCGTCAACAACACCCATACTTCTAGAAACCACTCTGTCAACACTCGGAATGCTTTGAAGCTTGTCGTTGAAAACCCAGATCTCCTTCAACCCTCAGCAACCTCCAGAGCATAATCTACCGAGGCTCCTTCGTGGACTATTGCCCTCAGGGCCTCAGCCATCTTCCTGGGCTCCTTATGTTGGAAAACGTTCCTACCGATGGAAACTCCCGCAGCACCCGCTGAAACAGCATCTGAAACCATTTTGAGAAACTCTCTTGTCGAGGATGTTTTCGGTCCCCCAGCTATGACGACAGGTATGTGCGATGATTCGACTACAAGCCTAAAAGATTCTGGTGAGCCGGTGTAATTGGTTTTAATAACGTCTGCACCGAGTTCTACTCCTATTCTCGCAGCATGTGAAACCTCCTTTGGAGAATGCTCTTCTTGTATCTTAGCGCCGCGTGGATACATCATTGCCAGAAGGGGCAGGCCAAGTCTACTGCAAGCCCTGGACGATCTCGCTAGGAAAGAAATCTGTTCGTAGTCCGTATCTGAACCAACATTAACATGAAGCGAGAAACCGTCTGCACCCAGTGTAAGGGCTTCCAGCGGGGTTGCGCAAGCAGTTTTCCTAAGCCTATCTGGGCTCAAATCTGTTCCAGCGGAACCATGTATTATAAGACCCATGTTGGAAAAGTCGAGGAGCCTAGCCCAACCTTTATGCACAACTACAGCGTCAACACCGCCCTTTGCAAGCTCATCCATTAGCTTCCTCATGTTTTCCAAGCCCTTCACTGGGCCTATTGAAACACCATGGTCCATTGGCACTATTACTGTTCTCCCGTCGTCTCTAAATATTCTCCTAAGCCTTCTCCTCTTGCCGGCGTCTGGAGAATCTAAAACGTTCATAAAAGCCTCATCTCCTTCATGAGTTCAGCCACCAGTATTGAACCTCCCGCAGCACCTCTCACAGTATTGTGTGAAAGCGAAACGAATTTGACAGTTAAAACACTGCATTTTCTGACTCTGCCTACTACAACGCCCATACCCCCCTTGTAATCCCTATCTAACCTGGTCTGAGGCCTGTCTTCTTCTTCCCTAACCTGTATCACTGGGTCCGGCGCTGAGGGCAAGCCCATTCTCTGTGGGAGAGGTTTAAATTCCCTCATCACCCTCTTAACTTCTTCCACATCAACATCCTTCTCAAGTTCGACGAAGACATGAAGCATATGACCGTCTACAGTTGGAACTCTGTTGACACTTGCTGAAATCGGTATATTCAGCGGCCTATTTGGCTCACCCAATATTTTGCTAGTCTCCGTCTGAAGTTTCTCTTCTTCACCCTTTATGAAAGGTATTACGTTGTCGATTATGTCTAAAGACTGGACGCCGGGATAGCCTGCCCCACTTAACGCCTGTAAAGACACCACTACTACTCTCTTCAAACCGAAAGAGTCTAAGAGTGGTTTCAAAGGTATGACAAGCGGCATCGTCGTACAATTCGACTTTGTAACTAGGAAGCCTCTCCAACGCTTCTCCTCCTGCTGCTTCTCTATTAGACTCAGATGGTCAGGGTTTACTTCCGGGATTATCATTGGGACAAGAGGGTCCATTCTGAAGGCGCTTGTTGTAGAAACAACCTTAAAACCCTCTTCAGCGAGTTTCGGCTCTATTTCGAGAGCAACTTCGCTTGGAAGACTTGAGAAGACTAGGTCAACGTCTCTCAAAGACTCAGGCTTAGTTTCCTGAACTATAAGGTCTGAGACCTGCTCCGGCGGATTCCCGCCGAGAAGCCAGTGTGCAGCTTCCTTGTATTTTTTCCCAACGCTTCTTTCTGAAGCTGTTAAAGCCTTTATTTCGAAGAACGGGTGGTTTGAAAGGAGTTTGACGAACCTCTGGCCGACTAATCCGGTTGCACCAAGTATTGCTACGTTAATCTTCCTCAATCTTAAACGCCTCCGACAATAGTTTGAAAGCCTCCTCTACATGCTCTTGAGGCAGTATGATTATAAAGTAAGACCCGAGTGTTATAATGCCGTGAATATTTACACCTTCCTTAGCCAATGGTGCGGATATCCTGTATAACACGCCTGGTGTCTCATGCAGGTCTGTGCCACGTATTACAATCCCCCTGAGGCCTTGTCTAACGGCCAGCCCAACCGAATCGTCATCAGCCATAAACATATCATGCATCCTCTGAGCATAATCCTCTGGTACGTTACCTTCAAAATAGGCCAACACTTCCTTGTTATTAGATAGGAAACCTAGGAATCCACTGTTTTTATTAACTGATTTGATTATGTCTATTGCCCTCAGCACCGAATTTACGCTTCGCCCGACGAAGACTACTGCCGACAGGGGTTTTTCGATGATTTCCATGCTTAAAGGCGGCATTGAAGACATTACTAGAGTACCCTCGTTCCTCAACGTTTTAGAGTCGTAGCTTATCACCCTGACTTTAAAAGATGGGGGGAGATAACGAAGCGAGGCCTTATGTATGAATTTAACACCAACGTCAGCAAGCGCTGCGAGCTCTTCTGTAGTTAACTCGTCAAGTTTCTTCGCTGATTTTATCAGCTTTGGATCAGCAGACATTATTCCGGATACGCTTGTGACAAGTATTGTATCAGCAGGGTTTAATGCAGACGCCAGTATGAATGCTGTAGAATCACTTCCTCCCCTGCCTAGGGTTGTGATGTTATTATTCGAATCCCTGCCTATGAACCCTGGAAAAACTATGGCATCATATTCTTTTAACAGATTCCACACTACTTGTTTTATCCTTCTACATGACTCCTCTACGATTATTCTTGCATTACCGTAATTACTATCTGTTATTATCGGCCATTCTTCGTAGGAAGGATCTAGGAAAGTCGCCTTAACGCCCTTAGCATTCAGAGTTGAAGAAAAGACTCTTGCACTTGTCCTCTCACCCATGGAAAGTATTTCGTCTAATAACTTCGCATCATTAGCTTCTTTGAAAAGCTGTATGAGAGTATCTGTTGTAGAACCCATTGCAGAGACCACTACAATAATTTTACTCCCGTTCGAGACCTCTTGAGCAACAAGTTCAGCAGCATGCTCAACCCTCTCCTTTGTGGAGAGGGCGGCACCACCGAACTTGACGACAAGAAGACGGTTGGAATCCATTGTAACACCTCCTAAAACAAGCCTAGAACCTAATAATAAGTCCAGAATAAAGCCTGTCCAGGAGCATTTAACAAGACTCCGGAAGGCTCTGCCACATTATTCCCAAGACCGGGCATGGGCACCTTTCATTACGTGTATTTAAAAAGTTTACTAAAGAGCATTAGATATAAGATTACTGCCGTTTATAAATCCTTACGTTTCTGAGAACTTAAGTAGGAAATACTTGTATCCTGCGACGAGAGCTTCCTCAGCTGCTTTTAGAATATTGGTTGAGACCCCTGTAGTTGTCCACCGGCTCCCGTTCGACTCGAATTCCGCGAGTATTCTTACGGAGGCTCCTGTGCCAGAAGGGGCATCTATCTCCCTAACCCTAAAGCCTATGAGAGACACGTATGAAATCTTAGGGTAGATTGGACTTAAAGCCTTTTTTAAAGCGTTGTCGAAAGCATTAACTGGACCATTTCCTTCTGCTGAAGCAGTCACGCTGACCCCGCCGACTTTGACTTTAACGAGGCATTCTACAACCTGCCTGTCACCCAGCCAAGTCACTATGGAGGTCCAGTGTTCAAGTTCGAAAAGCTGAGGTAGGCCGTAGAGAGACTCATATAGTAAAAGAAAGAGGTTCCCATCGGCATTCTCGAAGACATACCCCTTCGACTCCAGCTCCTTTACTTTTTTAAGAGCCTCAAGTATCCTAGGGTCTTTCTTGTCTATTTCAAACCCCATTTCCTGAGCCTTGGCAGCGAGGCTGGCGGTGCCGGATTGTGAGGAAACAACTATAGCTCTCGTGTTACCAAAGATAGCGGGGTCTGTAAATTCGTAAGCCTCCCTATTCTTTATTACGGCATCACCATGTACGCCCCCCTTGTGGGAAAAAGCATGCTTGCCTACAAACGGTTGACGAGGATTCTCTTCGAGGGAGGCTATATCCCTTAGATATTGCGATACTGTAGATAACATTCTCAGGTTAACGTTCATCCTATAATTGAACCTAGTAGCAAGAACCCCTATAACCTGTATTAAATCAGCGTTCCCGCATCTCTCGCCTATCCCGTTTATGGTCCCGTGTACCATGATAGCCCCCGCCTTGACTGCAGCAATGCTGTTTGCAACAGCCATTCCAGTATCGTTATGCGCGTGAATACCTATGGGTGTTTTGAAAAAGTTTACAACCCTTTTAGTTATTTCGTAAACCTCCAATGGATCTGATGCACCACGTGTATCAGCCAAGACCAAGAAGGAAGCACCCGCCTTCTCAGCACTTTTCAAAACCTCCATAGAATAGTCAGGATTATCCTTGTAACCATCAAAGAAATGCTCCGCGTCGAACACGACTTCCTTCCCGCAATCCTTCAAGTATTTAACGCTATCGTAAACCATATTTAGATTCTCTTCAAGCGTCGTGTTTAAAACATCCTTAACATGCAGAACCCAGGCTTTTCCGAAGATCGTTACGGTCGGTATTTCAGGTTGAATCAAGTATTTCAAATCCGCATCATCCTCAACCCTCACCATCGGCTTACGTGTCCTTCCGAACGTTGATACCCTAGCCCTAAGCCTATACTTCAAGATTCTTTGGAAGAAGGCAACGTCTATAGGGTTGGTTTCATTAGGCCAACCTCCTTCTATGTAATCTACCCCCAAGTCGTCTAGCTTAAGAGCTATCTTAATCTTATCCTCAAGCGAGAAGTTAACCCCAACAGCCTGATTACCGTCTCTCAGCGTGGTGTCGAAAACCAGGATTCTATTCTCCTCTCTACTAGCCATCCTTGAGCCACCTAAACCTTGGGTCCTTGATTACAGCAGGATGATTAGGGTCAACCATTACTATTTCAAACCATTTGTAAACCCCGTCTTCACCAACCCAGTAGGAGCCAAGTATCTTCATGTTAGGATATTTCTTGGCAGCCCTCTCCTCAGCCATCTTCTGCCTACTCTTTCCCGGTTTGAAAAGTACAACACCCATATGCTTAGGCCTCCTCCCAGCCCTAGGCCTAAGTTTTCTTCTACCCCCTTTTCTAACCCTTGACCTTACGATTATGAACCCGGGCTTAGCCTTGTAACCGAGCCTCCTAGCAGCCTTAACGTTAGTGGGCCTCTCAACTCTGATTACAGCCGGTTGGCGTCTCCACTCTATCAGCTCTTTCCTACGGGTCTCTTCAATAGCCTCCATTAAAAGCGTCTTCGACTCCTTGGATAATTTTACTCTCCTCATCTCCCTACACTCTTAATGCCATTAAGCTGCGAAAGCATCTTTATAATTCTTCGGGACAGCATCTTAGCAGTTTCCCTCTGGGCTTCAACAGTCTGAGCACCGATGTGCGGGGTGAAGACGACGTTAAGCCCCTCAGGTATCTTCGGTAGCCTAGGCGGCTCGCTACTGTACACGTCTAGTGCAACGCCTTTCAGCCTTCCTGTTTTCAACGCTTCTATTAATGCTTCTTCATCCACAACCTCGCCCCTAGAGGTGTTAACAAAGTACGCACCCGGCTTCATCATTGAAAACTCTCGTTCCCCGAACATCCTGCGAGTATTATCATTGAGGGAGACGTGTACTGTAAAAATATCGCATGTCTTAAGGGCGTCTTCAAGAGACATGTATATTAACCCCTTAGAAAATACTTCATTGGGGGTTACAAAGGGATCTACAACGACAACTTCGCATCCGAATGTTTTTAGAAGCTTGGAAACCCTCTTCCCGACTCTTCCCCAACCTATTACCGCGACCTTCTTACCCCAGAGCATTTCGCCCTCATGAGCACTCTTGCTCCAGACGCCGCATTTCATACAAGCATCGCAGAAAACAATTTTTCGTAGAAGGCAGAGCATTAACCCGACGGTAAGCTCAGCCGTGGATTTTGCAACATAGTTTGGACAATTAACAACCTTTATTCCCAACTTCTCTGCTTCCTCAATATCAATATTGTCTAGTCCAGATCCAGCTCTCCCAACTAGAATTAGATTCCTGCCTTTAGTCAAAACCTCTTTATCCACGCGTGTTCTACTCCTAACTATCAGCACGTGATAGTCACCTATAATTTTGAGAAGATCGTCTCTATTTATGCCGGCCATATTATCAACCCTAAGGCCTGCGTTCCGAAGTATGCGTAGCCCTTCCTCGTGAATTTGATCGGCCACGAGTATCCTCGTATCATTAAGCGTCGCTGGATGCATTTCGGGTATTCGCTAAAACAACCCCTATATAAGCTATTAAGGGGGGATTATGTGGAAAAATATAAAGTATGATTCACCCCTATGGCAAGTAGATTGTTCGATTTGCCTCCGGTTCTTCTATTGTATTAGGCGCCCCGTATTGGGACAACAGGTTCCTCCGAAGGAATATTGTTTAAATCTTGCTGTGTGAAGTTAACTATAATGGTTACAAGGCTAGTCGGCTTAACTGGTAAGCCGAATGTTGGAAAAAGCACACTATACTCCGCTTTGACGCTGAATATTGTTAAGATTGCGGATTATCCTTTCACCACGCTTACCCCGAATAAGGGCGTTGGCTACTTGAGGAAGAAGTGTGTTTGCAAGATCCTTGGTGTTACAGATAATCCCGTTAACTCCAGGTGTGTCGACGGCTTCAGATTCATACCAGTGGAGCTTGTTGACCTTCCTGGTATTGTTCCCGGTGCCCATGAGGGAAGAGGCCTTGGAAACCAGTTTCTATCCGAGATAAGTATTGCAGATGCGTTGATACATGTTGTTGACGCTTCAGGTAGCCTGGATGCTGAGGGGAGGCCAGTTGACCCTGATCCCGAGAATACTTTGAGGGACATAAGGTTTCTTGAAGAAGAGTATGATCATTGGCTTGCGGGAATAATGGAAAGGGGGCTTCAAAAGGTTCCTAGAGCAAGGCCGAGTAGGACTAGCGTTGAAGATGCTCTCAGCCAGGTTTTGAGCGGTCTGGCGATAAGCAGAAAGCATGTTGAGAAAGCCGTTGAAGAAGTGGGGCCGCCTGACAACCCCTCTCAGTGGAGTAAGGAAACTGTCCTGGAACTGGCGAGGAGTATTAGAATAGTGGCTAAGCCGATGGTTATAGCTGCAAACAAGATTGATAAGAAGGGTGCTGAGGAGGGGGTTAGAAGGATGAGGGAGGCGGGTTATGACCCAATCCCCATCAGTGCTGAGGCTGAACTGGTTTTGAGAAGAGCTACTGAAGCAGGCATATTGGAATACTTGCCGGGGGATAATGACTTTAAAATAATAAACCCTGGTGTACTCAGGGAGAAGCAGCTTGAAGCCCTTGAAATGGTTAGAAACAAGGTCTTAAAGCCCTGGGGCTCAACAGGCGTGCAAGAATTGCTAAATAGAGTATACTTCAAGGTTCTGGATATGATAACCGTATATCCCGTAGAGGATGTGAATAAGCTTACGGATAAAAAGGGCAATGTTCTGCCGGATGCTTATCTCGTGCCGAGGGGAATGAATGTTAGAGAATTTGCTGGCCTAATACACACGGAACTCATGGAAAACTTTCTATATGCGATAGATGCTAAGAGTAAAATAAGGCTCGGTGAAGACTATTCTCTGAAGGATGATGATGTAATTAGCATAGTTGCAGTCGGCAGAAGAAGCTAATCCTCTTCCATCATGTATTTTTCAACGTAGTAGCCTACTTCTTTCTTAGGACCGTAGAACCTAAGACCCTTCTCGGCTATTGTCTTCTTAACTACTTGAGCAACCTTCTCTGATAGCTCGCCGCGTGAGACTAGGAAGTCGATTATTTGAAATGCTTCATCAATATTCTCGCATCTTCTTATATAGTCGAAGACGTTTGGAGCATAACCTTTAAGAGATTTAGGCTCAAGTTTCTCAGAATACCCTTTTAAAGCGATCTCCATAAGCTCTTCCTCATTGAGATTCCCGGACAATTTAAGTAGCCTCAGCTAAACCCGCTTTAATCTCTTCCAGTTTAATCGGTGCCTCCAGTAACTTCATCTTCTTAACACCAGCAAGTTTTATCCTATGGAATTTCTTAGCCTCATTGTAGAGGTCTGACTCTATTTTCCCAAAAACGAGCTCCTGTACGAATTGAGCATAATTAAGCTTACTGCATTTATTCAGTATGATTTCCATCATCGCCTTCCTCATCTTCTTCTTCTGAAGCTGAGAAGCCTTATAGCGGGTTATTGCCAGGACTGTAATCCTCATCTTGTAACCATCTTTAGTTATTGCTTCAAAAATCCTATCAACTCGAGAAGAACCCTTTCTCAACAAGCTTCTAATAAAATCCCTATCCAGCTCATAGCCCCAGAAATCAGTTAAGGCGGTCTCGCCCCTGACGCCTATCACCTTAAACCTTATCTTAACGGTTGTATGAGAGGGGTCATCCGTGAGTTCGCTTAGGAGCAGACTAGTTGTCCTACCTATTAGGTCGCTAGCATCGTGAGTAACTAATTGGCAAATCATCTTACCCCCTAGGTAGTCGGGAGCAATTACCGTAAACCATTTTTTAACTCCTTTCTGCTTTACCAAGCTCGGGAAACATCCGGAGACAAGATATTTAAACTATGCTCCTCAGGTTTTACGAGCGTTGGAGGGTAAAAAAGGGGGTATCAAGGACATCAGGCTGAGGGTTTCAGCAGAATTAAACCTTAGTAGGGATATTGCCGGCGATGAAATTGAGAAGGTTGTTAACTATGCTTTATCCAGTTTTCCAAGGATATTCTCCAGGGGGACAGCTGGCGGCGAGGCCCCTCGGATAGAGGAGTTGACGGTAAAGGGCAATATGATAAGCATGACCGTAGCCTCTGGTAGAAGGGTAAGGGCCCATGAAGCTATTAAAAGGGCGAGGAAAGCTCTTGGTGAAGAGCTTGGCCCAAGCATGGGATTGGGTGTTAGGAGTATAAGCATAAAGTCTTTCGAAATCTCATTTGTAGGAGACAATCTTAAGGAGGTTAAGCTACCGCTCGTAAAGAAGGTTGAAGCCATTGAGGGCGGTTTAAAATACTGGCTTGATCTTAATGAGGCAGACCTATACAACCAGGTGCCCGATAGGATAATAAGCCTATTCGTCGAAAAACAGGAGGCTTTTGGAGAGGCTAGGGAAGTTCACAGGATAGTTTGGAAAAGCCCTGAGAAGCCTTTAAAATACAGCAGAGATCCCGGCCTGGTTATGGAGGAGGAGGGTTGGGTTAAAAGGTTCCACCCTGGAATATGGTACTACCTTCAACCATACACGCGCCTCCTGAGGATTCTCGAAGGCCTGATTATTGAGAAGGTTCTAGATCCCCTGGGCTTCCAAGAGGTTGTCTTGCCTAAGCTGATACCACTTGAAATCATGAAGAAGAAGGGCCAGCTTACTGGTATACCGCACGAGATGCTGTACGTCTGTGAACCGGGGTTGAGAGAACTAAGCTTCTTTGAAGAATACGTTGATTCAGTTAAGGTTTTTAATAACACTATGCCTGAACTCTTGAAGCCTTTGTTGAAGGAGCCTTCCTTCTGCTTACCCTATGCTCAATGCGAGCCTTTCTACGAGCTTTTCTCTGGGGAAATTATTAACCTTGATAATCCGCCAGTTAAGCTGTACGATAGATCGGGATTTAGCTTTCGGCATGAAGCGGGAGGACTTAGAAGCCTTGAGAGGCTGACAGCATTCACTAGGATAGAGATAGTCTACCTGGGCAAGCCCGAAGAAGTCAGTGAGATAAGAGACCGTCTAATAGACAACTACGTTAACCTATTGGATAGGATACTAGACTTAGAAGTGAGGACTGCCGAAGTAACGCCTGTTTGGATGGCCCATGCTGGTGTGGTTAGCGACGTGGAGAGGAAGGTCCCGGCGACCCTTGATATAGAAACCTACCTCCCCTTCAGAGGAAGTAGGGAATCCGCGGAGTGGCTTGAAATAGCAAATGCATCTGTACACTACGATAAGTATGTGGAATGGTATAACATTAAGGAGAGGAAGAACAGAGAAGTCTGGACAGGCTGTTCTGGAAACGGGCTTGAGCGGTGGGTCTACGCGTTCTTAGCTAGACACGGTTTCAACGTTGAGGACTGGCCTTTGGAAGTGAGGAGGCTATGGAAGTCTCCGGGTCTACTGCTCATGGACACTTGGCCGCCTCGAGTGTTAAAACAGCCTCCTCAATAAGCTTCAAGTTTTGCAAGTATTCGCAGAGAGTGTATGCAAGCGACATTACTCCTCTCCTACAGGCTACTCTAAAGATGATCTTGCTATTCTTAATCTCCGAGAACGCTTTAATACCCTTAGCCTCAACCAGTTCATCCGGCTTAGTGGCCACGTATACCAGCTTGGCTAAGGAGGAGCTTCCAAAGTTTACTTCAAGTATTGCGAAGCCTGCTGAACTGCTCTTCCGCATTTTTTTCAACAGCCTCCATGAAGCTTTGAAATTTCCTCCTCGGTATTACCGCGCCGGAGGCGACATCATGGCCACCGCCCATGCCTCCGACTCTTCTCGCTGCTGAAGAAGCCAATAATCCACCGTCAAACCCTTTTTGCACAAGGCTCTTCGGAACCCTTATTGAGACCTTTAGCGTATCATCCTCAGCAGCCGTGACTACGAGTATTTTCTCTAAGTCCCTCGGTAGGCTTGTGGAGATTATGGATGCTACTGGGCTTAAGACTCGTGGATCCACAATACCATCCCCATTGTACAACAGTACTCTCTTAGACTCAACCCTGGCCCCCGGGACGCTTAGAATATTGGAAAGAGACTTCGACACCACTGCCCTATACTCTTTGCTTATCTGCTGAGCCTCTTCAAAAAGCCTTCCTTTCTCGCCCATTGCCACGGCCAATCCTATTTGTGAAAAACCCATTCTGGCGCAAGAGTTCAAGAGTGCTGAAAACTCCCTCCCGTCTCTGAGAACTGTCCCCTTAGGTTCTGACGTGAAAACGTATATGGTTCCAAACATGTTTTGAACACTCTCTGGGGAGAGGCCAAGATCGGACATATGCTGCATCAACCCTGTTAAAAGCTTAGACTTCTCAGCTTCTGAAAGATCGTTAAAAGTCCTCCAAGTATCGTCCTTCTTAACATCTATCCCTAAGCTCGTCAGGAAGTTTAACGCGACGTTCTCGTCTCCAGTCAGCCCAGGTATGATGAAGTTTGAAGAGGATGCAATCGAAACATGTATGGGTAGCGTCTCCCTGCCGAAGAAGACAAAATCCTCCTCGACCGAGACAGAACCATTCTCCTCACCTTCAAGTACTATTGTAGAATTTAAACCTGAAAGAGATCTATTTGGGCCAGCATCCTGCATATCAGCCAAGGCACCTACAATGGCTAGTTCATTCATCCTGCTAAAGTCTTCGACAAGATTCTTGAAGACAAGATACGAGACTCCTGAACCTGAGATATCTGAGCTACCGTTTAAACCATGTTCGTTAGGGTTGAGCATAAGAATCCCTTCACGATCACCCTCTGGCTCGTGATGATCCAATATTACGACTCTAGAAGGGTCGAGTATACTCTTTATCTCATCCAAATATCCTGAGCCTATGTCTAAGAATATAACAGGCTTTAAGAAGTGTGCTATGTTTTCTAATGTTCCTTTATCGATTTGCCTAACTGGCTTTGCACAGAATAAGACTCCCATATTCCTCAACGCTATACATGCTATTGCCGCGGCTGCAGTACCGTCAGCATCTGCATGGAAGACTATGAGAACATCGTCCCAGTCTAAGGAGTTAAGCCTGCCAGCTAGCTCCCTAGCTTTTGAAATAAAACTCTTCTGCGCCTCTGACTGGCTAATCATACCTTAGCCTCTAGAACTTTAAGGTCAGGCAAGGGAACTTTCTTCCTGCTGTAGTATCTGGCAAGCCTCCTGATCTTAGATTCTACAAGCTGTAGGTTGTGGACGTTGAAACGGTCAGACCTATGCTTAGTCAAGTGAGCAACCATTCTTTCAGCCTTTGCAACAAGCCTATCGAGATCCTCCGTTCTGGAGAATTTAACGCCTTTTTCCAAAAGAATCCTAGATACCTTCTTGCCAGTGACACTCTTTACCAAGGGTATTCCGTAGTAGTCCCTGAGTATCCTACCTATCTCAGAGGGCCCGTGTCCTTCTTGGGCCAACTTGACAACTAGCTCTTCAACTTCCTCAGGCTTGTAAATCAGCCATGGAGGGGGCCCACTGTAAGCTGGTCTATGGGAGCCAGACTTACCCTTTTTATGACTGTGCATCCTAGCCAACTCTAAGCTGGGTCAAAAGACATGGCCCCCTATTTAAGCATTGAAGCAAAAAGAAAGTAGCCATATCAACTATACTATTTCTTCTTACCTACGCATTCCAGAAACCATGATGCAAACCCTCTTAGGGCTCTAGCCCTATGAGAGAAAAGGTTCTTCTCTTCAATGCTCATCTCAGCAAAGGTCAGGTTTGAGCCAAGAGGCATGAAGATTGGATCATAACCAAATCCGCTTCCCCCTCTTTTCTCCATTGCTATCTGCCCGTCGATTCTGCCTTTGAATATTCTGATCTCTCCATTAGGCTCACCGTATGCTAACGCAGTCATGAAGTATGCTGACCTATCTGTTACGCCAGATAGGAGTTTCAAAATCCCTTCGCAACCTATTTTCTCATAGACGTAGGAGGAATAGACACCTGGAAACCCGTTTAAAGCATTTATGAATAACCCGGAATCCTCGATGATAAAACTTTTCTCCAGCATTCCCAACGCTTCCCTAGCACATTTCTCAACTACCTCCTCCAACGTATCTGCCTGGGGCTCTACAATATCCAGGTCGGCCTGTTCAACCACTATGCCGAAGCCCTGGAGCAAACGCTGGGCCTCGAGGAATTTCCCCCTGTTCCCAGTTATGAAGAGTATAGTATGCATCGTTCGGAACCGATTTTGGAAATATTAAAACCTTAAAACTGCTGGATAGCCGAATAGGCGGGTAAATGGGTCTTGACGGCGAGGCCCTGGTATGCATAGACTGCGGACATGTGCATAAGCCGGGGCCGGGTGTGCTGATTTGCGAGAAGTGTAGCGGCCTCCTCGAGGTAGCTTATCCTAGGAGCATTTTCAGAAACGTTTCTTTCAAAGGAATGGGGGTTTGGAGGTATAGTAGCCTACTGCCCAAGGTAGAGAGGATTATTACCCTTAATGAAGGCAATACTCCTCTCGTTAAGGCTGAACACCTCGGCAAGAAAATAGGCTTAAGAAACCTCTATATCAAGTTTGAAGGGGCTAATCCAACTGGTTCCTTCAAGGATAGGGGCATGACTGTAGGAGTGAGCATTGCATTAAAATTCGGCCAGAGAAGTGTTGCATGCGCTTCAACCGGCAACACTTCTGCTTCCATGGCCGCTTACGCTGCGAGAGCAGGCTTGAAAAGCTTCGTATTCCTCCCAGACGGCTATGTGGCTGCTGGCAAGCTTCTCCAAGCAATCGCACATGGGGCAGCAATAGTCAAGGTGAGGGGGAATTTCGACGATGCTTTAAGAATACTTCTCTCGCACTCTGCAGAATTGGGGGTCTACGTTCTCAACTCAGTAAACCCCTATAGGATAGAGGGTCAGAAGACTACAGCCTTTGAGATATGGGAAGGATTAGGGACAGTCCCTGAATTCGTAGTATATCCTGTTGGAAATGCCGCCAATATTTCCTCAGGTTGGAAAGGTTTTATTGAGCTTAGGGAAGCGAATCTCTCTAATTCTCTCCCTAAGATGGTCGGTGTTCAAGCCGGGGGCGCTGCTCCAATAGCTAGGGCTTTCTTAGAAGGCAGGAGCGAGATAGATCCTGTTGAGAAACCTGAAACCGTTGCGACAGCAATAAGGATAGGAAGGCCTTTATCTTGGAAGAAGGCCTTGAGGGCAATAAGAGATTCTAAGGGAGCTGCGGCGATTGTAAGCGACGAGGAAATACTCAGAGCCCAAGTCGAATTGGCGAGGACAGAAGGGATTTTCGCAGAGCCTGCTGGGGCAGCATCCATAGCTGGAGTAATCAAGTTATCTAAAGACGGGTTTTTCAAGAGCGACGATACTATAGTTGCCGTGGTTACTGGCCATGGTTTGAAAGACCCAGAGGTTAAGATAAGTCCTTATGCTGAGCTAGTAATACAGCCTGATGAGAACCCTGTAGAAGCGTTGAGGAAGCTATTATGAAGATACTCCTAATAGGCTTTGGAAACGTCGGAAAGGCTTTCATGCAGCTCTTAGAAGAGGAAAGGCTCAGGTTCAAAAGAATGGGTGTTGACCCTAAGGTTGTGGGTGTAGTAGACAGGGGTGGAGCAGCAATATCTCAAGATGGGGTTAAAACCAGTAGAGTACTGACAGTCAAGGCAGAGAAGGGAAGCGTAGCATACTCTGAAGAAGGAGGCTTCCCCCAGATGGATGCTTTAGAAGCTATCAGCACCGTTCAGCCGGATTTAACCGTTGAGGCTACTTCTACGAGTAGGGAGGGGCCTGGGCCTGCTTTGAAGCATATTATTAAAGCGTTAGAAAACGGTTCTCATGTTGTCTCAGCCAACAAGGCACCTTTCGCATATGATTACGATACTGTTATGAAGGTAGCACTATCCAGGGGGAGGCTTGTAAAATATAGTGCTACAGTGGGAGGAGGACTGCCTGTTTTAAAAATGCTCAGGACACTTAAAATTGGCGATGTCGTGGAAAGCTGTCGAGGAGTCTTGAACGCAACCTCTAACTATATACTCACATTGATGGAGGGGGGCTGGAGTTATAATGAAGCCCTTAAGCTCGCGCAGGAAATGGGTATTGCCGAAGCAGACCCGACTATGGATGTTTCAGGAATGGATACGGCCTACAAGATAACTATAATAGCTAACACGATAGAAGGGGGACATAGCGTAAACGAGGTTGAAATAACCGGTATTGAAAACATCAGGTTTGAAGATCTGCGCGAGGCCTCTTCGAGTGGATACTCAATAAGGCTTCTGGGAGAGTTCACTGAAGAGGGTAAGCTTAGAGTAGGGCCTTCAAAGCTTAAGAGGGGGAGCATGCTTGATGTAAGCGGGACATTAAACGCGGTGGAGTTCAAGATGAGGAGAGCTGGACCAGTATGCTTAACCGGAAAGGGCGCCGGGCCCTTTGAGACTGCTGCAGCAATAATAAGAGACATATTCGAAATATTGGAGGAGACTATGCGTTGAAAGTAGTCAGTTTAAACCTTGAGAATACTGGTCTCGAAATAAAAGATCTTTGTAGAAAGCTGGTTGAAGAAGCTAATGGAGGACTTGTTTTAATCGTTGAGCCGCGTGAAGAAGTTGTAAAAATAATAATGGAAGCTGCTTCATCCCGCGTTAGTGAAGAAGAAGCCGTTGAGAAATTAGCAGCTGAATTAAACAGTCTTTCAAAAGACGTTCCGGAGGAAAGTAAAAGGGTTGTTGAAGCAGAGGTTGTAGAGAGCCTCAACAAGATATCAGAGTACTTGCGTGCTGAGAAGAAAGCCGGCGGGGCAACGCCGAAGGGCATATCACTAATGTTAAACACTTTCTGCAATACGATTACCATGATTGTCTCAAAACATTTTAAGTCTCTTGGGAAAGATGCGAAATGGCTTACTGCAGGACAGGCAGGTTTTACGCTCATCGAAGACTATGAGCTTCCGTGGAGCCACTACGTAAGCCTGAGTAAGCCTGAGGAATTGAGAAAAGCCTCGACCGGGATACTAGTTTTATCAGGCAGAGTCTGCTTCGACAAACAGGGTAATGAGACAACCCTTAGGAAAGGGATGGGAAGCGTTATTGCAATGCTAGTAGCCAACGAAATCGGGGTAAAGGAGGTTTACGTGCCTAAGGCGAATGGTGGAGTCTACACCGCCGACCCGAGCATCGTGGAGAATGCGAGAGTAATACCGAGCCTGTCGTATGCTGAGGCTCTTGAGCTCTCTAGGCTCGGAGAATGGTTTGTAAGCCCACAGGCTGTTGAACTCGCTGAAGAACTTAGAGTAAGAATACTAGTTACCAATATTAAGAGTCCCTTTAAAGAGTCTACGATAATAGGATTTGAGAAAGCCGTTGAAAAACAAATAGTTAAAGCTGTAGCGATGATACCTGACATGAGCATCTTAACTGTTGAAGGCGCCGCCATGGCTGGTACACCAGGAGTAGCATCGGCAATACTCGGAGAAGTCGCTAAGAGAGGAGTAAGCATATGCATGATAAGCCAGGATGCTTCAGAAGTTGGGATAACACTAGTAGTCAGGGATGCTGACTTGGACAGGGCTTTGAAGGGTTTAAGAGAAGGATTCAGCAGGGAGAGGATTGTTAAAAGAATAAAGATTCAGAGAAACGTGGCAGTAATCTCAGCAGTCGGAGAAGGAATGAGAGGTACTAGAGGAGTGGCGGCGAGAATATTCTCAGCAATCGCCGAAGCAGGCGTAAACGTTTTGGCAATAGCCCAAGGCTCCTCAGAGACAAGCGTATCCTTCGTAGTACTAATGGAGGATGCTAAAAGGGCTGTTAAGGCGGTTCATGACAAGGTTATCCTAGGCGTTTAATAAGACTCTTAAAGCACCACCGGAACTTTATCCCCAATTCTACGCATTAAGTTGGAATAAGTATAATGCATTGATGGATATGTTGAAAGCCGATATGGCGTATTATGCTTTTTATGCATATTGTTTCCGTTATCCTTATATATGTTTTTTTATCTTTCTTTAAATGTGAAAATGGGTTATAAGTGGCGTTTTATGGTGGTAGTGCTGTTTATTGTGGTGCTTTTGTCTCCAAGCGTCTCGCCGTTTCTAACGCGCGCCTAACGGCACAGGCACCATCTCCTCAATCGTAGAACCCTCAGCGACCGGAGGAATAGCGGCAATGGTAGCTTTAAACTACGGAAGGGTAGAGCAGTCTTCGGGCCACTAAACGGAAACAATCTTTATATGAGAATTGGTGATATTCTATCTCCCATGGTGACTAGTGAGGAGATTAAGGGGTTTTTAATCGCCGCGACGGTTATATTATTAACATTATTTGTACTGCCACTCCTTTTTTGGCCTACAAAGGAGGTCTCACTAGGGAGGAGTTGATAATATCTTTATCGCTCTCTAGTTTTGTGACTCTCTTCGCACTTATTTATGCCCGTTGGGCTACGAGTAGAAGACGTAGAGAATATGGAGAAAAGTATGGAGCATATAGGAGGGAGCTGGCTAAACTACCTCCCGAAGTCAGAAAATCACCCAAGGTTAGAATCCTAAAATATACTGGCTTACTGATACTTATCTTAGGCACCATTCTCGGAATAATAGTCCAGATAGCTGAGGTTGCAGCATTATTTGCATTAATCGGGCTGACTATTGTTTTCCAAGGTCTCCGCGAGGAAGCAAAGTATCTACCCGAGGAAGCAAAGAAGGAGTTTGAGAGAACGTATGAAGGAAGTCTTAGGAAGATGTGGTTGATCCGTATTCTGGCACGCCTAATCATATTGATAGCTGTAGTGATAATCGCCTTACTCACACTCTGGCAAATACAAGCGTTTATGAGAATCCTGTCCTAAACTAAGCTTAAACTTTAATATGTTTATTAAAATTAAGCTTGACTAAGGATGAGGAGAAGCCTGAGTACTGGATGTAAAAATGAAATTTATGATTCTATTTGACGCCTAAGCTCTTTCTCCACGTATCTTCCCCTTCTACCGATTTCTTTAACCCTCTCCTCGACTTTGATAGCGGATTCCCCAGCTGATGATCTGTAACCCTCTAGAAAAAGCCTTACAAGAGTATCGTAGTTTGAGAGTGGCGCTAGGCTTGAGATCAATGTGTATATGTCTTCGGCTTTTTTCTCAACT
>JAVZMD010000018.1:0-17909 GCA_038883435.1 Thermoproteota archaeon | reverse complement strand
TCAACGGTTTTATCCTGATGCGTTTTTAGGGGGTAATTGCTTTCCGTAGGCTTAAGCCCATGTCTGTTTAGCTTGCTTGAGGATAAGGGGTATTTCTGATTATCGGGCCGTTGTCTTAGTATTAAGTGTGTAATGATTTTTCGAATTTTCTTCTAAGCTTACTTTGAAGAGGCTGCGTAGAGGGCTTTGCTAAAGTTTATTAGTTACCTGGGTAACTGGTTACCTAGGTAACTATGTTGTTTGACCTTAGGCCCAAGGAAAGCCGTGGAGAATTGTTTGGTAGAGATGAGGAGTATAGGGAGCTTAAACGCCTGGTTGATTCAGGCCTATGGGTGGCTGTTATTGGGAAAAGGATGACCGGTAAGACGAGCCTGCTTAAAACCTTCTCTAATGAGAATAAAGGCGTGTACGTAAACCTGCTGGGCGCTAGGAGTATTGAGGACTTGGTTAGGAAATTAGCTGTTGAATCCGGGTTTAGGCTTGATGAGATCAGTCTCAACCTGGAGTTTATACAAGTCAAGTGGACCAGGGTCTTGGAGGATTTTTTCTCCCGCATTAAGGATAAGGTGATTGCTTTAGACGAGGTGCAGGAAGTATCATCGTATTATTTCTTGAAGGTTTTGAAAAGCGTTTGGGATAGGTATAGAGATTTGAGAATTATCTTCTCAGGGTCTTACGTTGGGGTATTGCGTAGGCTCTTAGAGCCGAGTTCAACTTCACCCCTCTACGGAAGGAAGCCCGTTAAGCTCTTATTGAAGCCTTTCAGCAGGGAAGTTTCTAGGAAGTTTCTCGAAAGCGGTTTCAGAGAGAACTCTAAGGTTAAAGTAAAAAGCGGAGAGATAGAGGAGGCTGTAGACAGGTTAAACGGATACGTAGGCTGGCTAACCTACTACGGTAATTTCAGATGTATAAGGAAGCTTTCTCATGACGAGGCTTTGAAGGAGACTATTAGAGAAGGTTCAAGAATAATTCTGGATGAGCTCAATAATTTCCTAAGGGGGAGGAGAAGAGAGCTTTACGTGAAAGCCCTGAGGATTGTTAGCAACGGGGCTAGGTGGAGCGATGTTAAAAGAACTCTGGGCGTGAACAGTAAGGTGGTGAAAATAGTTTTGGAAACTCTTTCCTCCGCCATGATAGTAGAGAGTGAGGAAGGCTACTATTGGATAGAGGATCCGATAGTCAAGGAGGCTGTTAGAAGAATAAGATAGCGATTTCGATAAAACTTATTCTCATTCCCGTTCTTAAGCTTGTACTGGCGTAGTTACTGTTTCCAACGCTTTGTAAGGATGGTGTTCCCGTGGGTTCTCGGTCTTGTTAATCTTCATAAGTATGTGCATTATACTGCATAGAAATTCAAGCTTTTCGTGCAGTATGATTGTCAATAGGGTACTTATGTGTACTCCTGTTGTTTACAGGCTCGTTCCTGTATTTGAGGAATCTTTATCGTAATCTTTCAAGTAGGGCTGATAATAGGGTTGCAGGAGTGTGCACGGGGCTGGTTGCTACGTTTCTCGGTCTCATGGCTGTGATCACGATGTTTTTCAACCCGGCATGTGTTTTTCCGTCAGTCGGACTAGTATCTTGGGGACTGCTTTCATTCTATACTTCTCTTAAACGCTTAGAGCCTTCCATGAGACGGAGGATAGTCGCGTCGGAAGCGATGATGCTGGCAGCAGCCTTCTTTTTCTCAATGCTGATGTTAAGGGTTTTCTTCTTGGGAATTCATTTCGAGCCGTTTCTCAGTGAATTTACCTTTTTCTCTCAGTTTCTACGATACTATTTTTGTCATCATGGTTTACGTCATTAATTAGTATTGTTTTGCTTAGATCCGTATTGCACCGTTTTAGTGCTAGAGACAGGTTGTTCAAGCTGCTTGTAGATTTGCTTATTGCAGGATGGGTGTTAACGTTTGCTTTTATAGGAGTTTTAATAGTTGTTCCAATACTGATAATCATATTATTAAAGATGCCGATTCTGTTAGCTATTTCCTCCTCCCCTAAGCAAAAATAATTTGTGAAACATATGTTCCGATATACTGATGGTCTCCACGAATAATTGCAACTTTTTTACTCCAATATTGAGTTTAGCTGAGCGCCTATGCCTTGCTCGATTTTTCCACGAGCTTCTGTAAAAATATTTTTACACTGGTTTTAACCAGAAACTCTTATATAGGGATTGTGCATTGTTTTCTCGAATTGGCTGGTCAGAGCGTTCAAGAAGCTGTTAACAAGAGACCCCTACTTGTGTTGAGGAGTATGATTGGAAAAAACATCTTCCTGAGGCTTAAGAACGACCACTCCATATACAAGGGCAAGCTGTTGAACGTTGATGTTCAGATGAACCTTATAATGGGCGGTACGATGGAGTATGAGGGCGGCAAGGAGACTGTTAATTTCGACCTTGTCTTGGTTAGGGGCAGTAACATTCTTTTCGTAGGCAAGGCTGACGACCTATAGGATTAGATCATTCAACTAGGCCATTATCGCCTAGCCTCTTTAAAAGTGCCGAGGTTAAAGTACTCTTCTTCTTATTCAATAGGTTTCTTACATCACTCCTCTTAACACAAATCTTATCTCCGACTATTTCCATCGGTAGGTCTTTCAATTCGCATACGATTATTCCACGGCTAGCAGCTTCTTCAATAACCTCTTCCTCCAATGCTTCAGTATCGATGACGAGTAGGCTTACGTTTTTTGAGGAGAGGGCTTTGAATATCTTCACAAGATCGCCCTTAAGCCTTTTCGTCGCCACGATCATGTTTTTAACTTCACTCTTAGCCTTCTTACAGGTCAATTCTTCGAAAACATCTACTTCAACTTGCTCGCTTAAGCCAGGTTCCTTCTTCTTCAAAAACTCGTCCAAGCTTGCCAGCCTGATTCCAGCGGGTGTGAAGCTTACCATAGTCTTCTGCTCAGTTCGCACTTCTGGTTTTTTCTCAGTCATTTTCCTCATATCTTCCTTAAGACTCTCTAGCCGTAATGTAAGTGCTTCAACCTTCCTCCTCTCTTCTAGAAGCTGCTTTCTCAACTGTTCAATCACGCTAGTATCTGTCGTCTTACTACTGGCTTGACTAAGCCTTTCCTTTATCGAACGCTCTGGAGGAATACCCTTGATAAGGTCGCTCTTAACCTCCTCTATGAGAATGTTTTTAAAATCTTCAATCTTCTTCGCAACACTCGACTCAATATTCATAAACTCGTTCTTGAAACTGTTAAAGGCTTTAAGCGCGGCATAGAGCGCTGAAGCCTGGTGTTCATCCTCGATTTTCAGGCCCTTCTTGAAAGCAAATTCCTCAACCATTTTCTTCTTATCCTCTAAGAATTCCTCTTTTCCGATCTGGAAGATTGTAAGGTTCAACGACTGTGCTAGTTCTTTAACCGCCTTAGGGGGTTCAGACCTGTCCGTGGCAATCAAGACTGGTGTACTGATGCTCACGATCTCCATGATTATGCTACTCTTATTCCAGTGTCTAAGGCTTTTCAGCAATAGGACCTCGCCGTTTAGATTCAATACAGCTAGGCCCGCTGTAGTACCGGGATCAAAGCCCACTATTGTCTTTGGGAATTGCCTAGTGGACTGCATCAGTCCCCCCTATTGCCCCAGTTTACTCCAAGGCATTGCTGGAGCACCATCGTATTGTTGAAGCGTTTCAGTACAGGGATACGTCCAGCACAGTACCACAACCGCATTTTCTCTCGCCGGGTATTTTAGGTATGGTCTCGTAAATAAGCTTATTCACGTTTGCAACGTTCTCCCTCATGCTTTTAGCAACCCTCTCAGCAGTAACTGGCATAAGCCCGTAGACATCAGTATCCGTTACCAGGGCTATGCTGAGGAAGCATATTTCAGCCTCTCTGGCCAAGTATGCTTCCGATATGGCTGTCATACCTACTACTGAGAACCCTAGGCTCTTGTAGAAGAGTGACTCAGCCCTCGTAGAGAACCTTGGGCCTTCAATAGTCACGTATGTGAAAGACTTGTTTTCAGCCTCTTCCTCAGGCGTTGGATGAATCTTCACGTTGGGGAGAACCCGCCTCCCGGAGTCTAGGAATATCCTCCTGAGCTCTGGGCAAACGGGATCGCTGAAGGGCACGTGTCCGACAACACCGCCCTCGTAAAACGATAGGCTTCTCCTGTTAGTAGTCCTATCGAAAAATTGGTCTACTATTACGAATTCATAGGGCTTTATGAACTCTGGCTGTAGGCTTCCTACAGCAGCCGGGCTTATTACCCTTGTAACACCCATTGCCTTAAAAGCCCAGACATTAGCCCTGTAATTGACCTTATACGGCGGGATTGTATGGTGTCTACCATGCCTAGGTAGGAATGCTACCTTCCTGTCCTTCACCCAGCCTACTGTAATAAGGTCTGAAGGCGGGCCGTAGGGGGTGTATACCTTCACCTGCTTAGCATCCTGTAAATAAGAAGGATCATAGTTTCCAGTTCCTCCGAAAATACCTATTTCAGCAGTTTCAGGAGGGGTATACCTTGTGCTCGCGCACATGGCTGGTCGACTAGACTAATCCAGTGGAATAGATAAAGGTTTCACAATTAATATTATGATTGCCTATACGAGTGTGGGAGAGGCTAAGACAGTGGACTTGGCGGTGCCGGCGAACCTGCTCATCATAAGCTCGTAGGCCCTACGTTCCTCAGGTGACGGGATGTTGATCTTGCTTATCGCCTCCATAAGGTGTCTCTTCTGTATTACGAGCCTCTCAGCCATCCTCCTAACCTTCTCCTCATCGTTCGTCATCTCTAAGAGCTCCTTTATAGCCAAGAGACCAGCATCGTTACAGGCTTGGGCAATATCAGCACCGGAGAAGCCTTCTGTTATCGAAGCGAGTTCGTCAATGTTAACATCTGGAGCAATGGGCTTACCTCTTAGGTGTATTTGGAATATCTTCTTACGAGTCTCCTTATCCGGCCAGTTTAAGCCTATGAGTTTGTCAAACCTGCCTGCTCTAAGCAGTGCGGGGTCTATTATGTCAGGCCTATTCGTTGCACCTATCACTATCACTCCCCTAAGATCCTGCAGACCATCCATTTCAGTAAGCAGTTGGCTCACAACCCTCTCGGTCACGTCGCTGCTTACATCTCTACCTCTGATTGGAGCTATGGAGTCGATCTCGTCGAAGAAGATTATGCACGGTGAAACCTGTCTGGCCTTCCTGAATACTTCTCTTATACCTCTTTCAGACTCTCCAACCCACTTTGACAATAGCTCTGGCCCCTTAATGCTTATGAAATTGGCCTCGCTCTCTGTAGCAAGAGCCTTAGCCAAGAGGGTCTTACCAGTTCCAGGTGGGCCGTAGAGCAGGATACCCCTAGGCTGCCTTATGTTAAGCTTCTTGAAAAGCTCCGGGAACCTCAGAGGCCATTCTATCGAGGTTATAAGCTCCCTCTTAACATCCTCTAGGCCACCGATATCATCCCAGTGCACATTGGGGCTCTCAACCATTATCTCCCTAAGGGCGGAGGGCTCTATCTCCCTTAGGGCCTCCAAGAAGTGCTTCATTTTCACTACAAGCTTGCTTAGAACCTCCATGGGTATTACTTCAGTCTCCAAATCTATCTCAGGAAGCACTTCTCTCAAACATCTGAGGGCAGCCTCTTTTGCCAGTGCGGCTAGGTCTGCGCCTACGAAGCCCGGGGTTAGCTCAGCCAGCCTCTTCAACTCAACGTCGTCGGCGAGCGGCATGCCCCTAACGTGTATTTGGAGTATTTCTAGCCTAGCATTCTTATCTGGTACGCCTATTTCTATCTCCCTGTCAAACCTCCCCGGCCTCCTCAGCGCAGGGTCTATTGCGTTAACCCTATTAGTGCAACCTATCACGACTACTTTCCCACGGCTCTGGAGACCATCCATGAGGGAGAGCAGTTGAGCCACAACCCTCTTCTCAACCTCGCCTGTGACATCTTCCCTCTTAGGAGCAATGGAGTCAAGCTCGTCTATGAAAACTATGCTAGGAGCATTCTCCTCAGCCTCTTTAAATATCTCCCTGAGACGCTGCTCGCTCTCACCGTAATACTTGCTCATTATCTCAGGGCCGCTTATGCTTATGAAGTGCGCATTAGTCTCGTTGGCAACAGCCTTAGCTAAGAGGGTCTTACCAGTTCCAGGTGGGCCGTAGAGCAGGATGCCTTTAGGAGCCTCTATTCCAAGCCTGTCGAAAAGCTCAGGGTGACGTAGTGGGAGCTCAACCATCTCCCTTATCTTCTGTATCGCATCCTGCAGTCCACCTATGTCCTCGTAAGTAACCCTTGGATAAAGCTTCTTGAGCTGGTATATCTTCTCGCTTATCTTAACAACAGTATCCTCTGTAACTATGACAGCTTCAGCAGCAGGCTGGTATGAGACCACCACGAGTTGAACAATCTTACCCATTATCCTAACCGGTATTATGTCACCCCTGTTTATTATGCGGCCTATCATTATACTTTTCACAAACTCTTCACCATTAACCATCCTAGGCTGCTCCGTATGGGCTAGCACAACTGTGGTGGCATACCTTGCTGTAACCTTCCTAACCCTAACCTTATCATCTAGGCTTACGCCAACGTTCTCACGTGTATACCCGTCTATCCTGATCAGACCTAGGCCTCTGTCTTTAGCAGAAGCAGGCCAGACCAGTGCGTAGGTCTTCCTTTTCCCAACTATTTCTATAGCGTCCCCCGGAGAGAGGTTTAGTAGTTTAGCAACCTCAGGGTCTATCCTAGCATATCCCCGTCCAACATCAGTAGGCTGAGCCTCAGCAACTCGTAGGTAAACATATTCTGGAGAATCCTTCTTCTTCCCAAAACTACTCGCAGGATCATCCTTTTTACCATCCAATACCCTTTTTCTCCCTCCCTCACGATGTTGCTACTGGTAAGTGAATAGTGTAGGGGTTTATTAAGTTTCACCCTATTAAGAGCCTTGAACAGATAAAAATGACTTCTGAGGGAAAACGATGTTGACAAAACTATTTAAAATCCCGATTTGATGGTTAGCAAAGCACCATTACTCTCCTAAAAATACTTCCCCATTCTAAATTTTAAGAAAAAAACATATTACTCCTTTTTTAGATCAACACATATTGAATAAATAAAGCTATGACCAATACACTAAGCCTACGAGATGCTACCGAGCTCATTAGGGAAGCACTTAGTACTAGGAAGTTCATAGCCATGATTTGCATGTGTGAAGCCCAGTATACGGGAAGGGCCAGATCGTTCCTGGAGAAGGGGGAGAGGCTCATCGTAATTAAGGAGGACACGTCTTTCCTAATACATAGAGCTATTGAGCTTGAGCCAGTAAACTGGCAGCCTCCCCCTAACCATGTTGGCGTTTCCATGGACGGGGATTGTGTGATCCTTACTGTGAAGAGAATCCGAAAGCCTGAGAAGGTCATTGTTAAGATTTACAGTTTCAAAAGCTTTTTCTCAGATAAGCTTAGTGACAATGGGAGCTTCCACATGTATCTTAGCGAAAAAGAGATTTCTGAAACCATTCGAAAGCACCCTGAGCTTATTGAGGAGGGTTTCAGAATAGTCTCAACGGAATTCAGGGAGGAAGCAGGCATTATAGACGTTTTAGGTGTTGATGCTGGAGGAAGGAGGACGATCGTCGAGATAAAGAAGGATAAGGCTGGAAAAGACGCTGTTAAGCAGGTTTTAAGATACGTTAGGAAGGCAGGGGTAGGAGTTAGGGCGATACTGCTCTCACCAAGCATAACGTCAGAAGCGGAGAAGATGTTAAGGAAGAATGGTCTTGAATTCAAGAAGATAAGCATGTTCGAGCTTTCAAGAATTATTACGTATGGGAAACACGACGAGGGCAGTATAGCTCGGTTTTTAAAAGAAGAGAGGTAAATGAAAACCTATTTACATGCTTTGTTGAGCCATTCCTCAAAAACTTTAGAATACTTAACCTTATCTTCACGTCTTCTCTTGAGCTCGCTTATTAGGGAAACGGGAGTAGGGTCTACTCTTCTCAGCATGGCAAGGTAGTAACTAGTCCAGTCTCCTAAGAGGATTGCTGTAAGCATTTCTTCGATCATCGTTTCTCCGAGAGGCGTTACTAAGTTTATTCCAACACCTTCCGCCTCTATCTTGGAAATAAATTCTCTAACGCTTTCCGCAACGTATTTGTTTTTGAACTTAGTATCTATCAGAACGACGTAGAGGAACTCCTTAAAATCGACCCTCTCCCAAGCTTCGACCTCATTGTGATTAAGCTCTGGGATCTGGTCGCACATTGCCCGCATCTTAGCATTCTCATTGATCTGGTCTTTATACCTTAAAGCAACGGATTTAAGATGCCCCAGTGAATACACTATGGGAAGCTTCTCATAGAGTTTGACTGCCAATTGCTTAGCAGGATTCCTTTCCATTGGGGATTCTGGAGAAACAGTTTTATTGTATTCCTCCAGAAGCCCGTATAACTTCTTCAATTCATCGTCTTTAATCATGGGGAAACCCATCAATTCGGCAATTTTAAGCAAGGGTATGAAAAGCAATGGCAGAGCAGCTCTAGGCTGATATCCTCCAGGAACCCTTAGAAACGGTATTTTCAATTTGGAACATGCTTTTTCAAGAAGCCCATTTGAGGCAATGCCAAGTATGCATGCTCCTCTTTCATATGCTTGTTTAAAACACTCCAGGGTCTCTTCAGTATTACCCGAGTAGCTTACTGCCACGACTAGGCTATTTTCATTCACATGTTTAGGAAGGTCGTAATCCCTAATAACAGATACATTTAAAGGTATGATTTTATTGGAGAGGTCCCTAAAAAGGTCTCCGCCTATTGCTGAACCTCCCATTCCGCATACGATTACCTCTTTTGTCTTTCTATATCTATCTGGGATGGTTAGACTTTGCGATATGATAGCAGCATCGCTTACAAGCTTCGGAAAAGAATTTATCATTACACGCATGTTTTCACGATCGATACTCTCCATAGCCTTCTCATCGTCGAGTAGGCTTGATCCTGGAAGCCTACTGCAATTATTTCCCATAACCTCAAATCAAAGAGAAGGTTTATTAAAAGGTTTCCCACCACCAAGCGTTGATATGCAAATTAACACAAAGCTACTGGCATCGATAATCGTTTTATTGATTCTAATAATTATCAATACTTATCCTCGTATTTTCTCAAATTTGTTCACCCAAATCCAAGAGGCGATTTTAAAGGGGGGAATCATAATATTCCTACTCATAATGATTGTTCAATCGATTGTTTCAGCAATACCGGCTGAGGCAATACTAATCTTAGGAGGATCTGCATTCGGCTTTGCATTATCCTCAGCAATAGGGACTATTGGTCTTATGGCGGGCGCGTTAATAAACTACGCAATAGGTTTAAAGTTTGGCAAGCCCGTTGTGGAAAAGCTCATCGGCAGATTGAAGTTTGAAAAGATTGAGAAGTTTTTCGATAAACATGGTGCTAAGATGATATTTACATTTAGATTTATCCCCTGGGTTTCATTCGACGTAATCTCCTACTTCTCGGGAATTACTGGCATACCTATAACTGTTTTTATGGTTGCGACTCTTCTTGGAACAATACCGAGAGCATTGTTCTATAGCTATCTTGGTGAAAGGATTGGAACAGATATTGAAAAAGGTGAAATAAGCCTCTTAAACTATCTGCTCCTCGCAACGCTCATAATAATAGTCTTAATCATAATCGTGTCTGAAAGGCCTAGTCGACGACACTCTGAAGAAGCTTAAAGGGCATCCCTACTAATGCTACCTCCTTGCGTTGTTGATTGTAATCTAAAAGCCCCTCCAAGTGTAATCTTTTTAATCTTTCGACTATACTACTCTCTCTGATTTTAACACCATACTCTTCGAGAACCCTTAGACTTAAGAAAGGTTCTTCCGAAGACTCGAACACCGTTTTAAGCTTTCTCAGAAGTTTAGCCATCTCAGGGTCTTGCGAAAACATTGTTTTCAAATCTGCTGGTGAGACTATGCTTTCAAGCCTATACTGTGCTTCTCTCACATGCTCAGCCACTATCTTTTTCGAACCCTCGTAGCTTGCGTTAAGCCCGCTCATAAGTAGGAGTTCAAGGGCGTATCTGGCGGAGCCGTATCCAAACCTCTCGGTCATCCTACCTATCAAGTATATTAGGGGGTCTTCGATAACGTTTGCATTAAAGGAAAGTTCGACTCTATCTTTTAATATCATGGATATTTCTTCCGCATTATACGGTGTAAAGCTCTTACTTATTCTCCATAGGAAGTGGGTAAGCCAAGCATCTTTGATCCAGCTGGAAACATCTTGAATACCGATTAGTATGAGGATAAGCTTAACCTTATCACCGTACTCCTCGGATATCTTAAGCAGATCGGTGAAGAACTTGCTTCTAACCCCACTTATGAACTCGTCGAAATCGTCGAGGACGAGGAGGAAGCTATTATCAGATTTTTCGAGATGGTCAAATACGGCGTAAAGCAACTCCCGACTGCTATATCCTCTACTAGGAATGTTTGGAAGTAGACTTAGGGCGATCATTTGAGCCAAGGTGAAATCAGAAGATGCGAATCTAGTGTTCAAATGCCTGTATTCGATTTTAATATTTTTCTCCTTGCAATATTTTAAAATCTGTTCAGCCGCTTTCTTGACGGTGACGGTTTTGCCAGTGCCGCTCGGGCCGTTTAGCACTATTGCTTTAATAGGCATTTTCTCTTCTAAGAAACTGATTATCGTCCTGAAGATTTCAGCCTGATGCTCTTCCCGCCTAGGTATTCTCTCCGGAATGTAGTTCGCACTAAGCTTGTATAAGGCGTCTTTTTTAAAAATCAAATCTCTCATCTTCCGGCATGCACCAGATGTTTAGCCTCGGTTAATATGGCATCACCCATTTCATTCGTTTTCGTATTCCCACCCATGTCAACTGTTTTAAACTTGCCGCTAGTTAAGACGTTCTCAACAGCCTTCTCGATAATTCTTGAGGCTTCAAGTAAGCGCTCATCTCCATACCGGCTCCACAGATGTTCAAGCATCAGCGAGAATGTTAGAATTGAAGCAATTGGATTAGCAATATTCTTACCAGCCTTATCTGGGGCACTACCATGCACAGGTTCAAACATCGATGTTCCCTCTGGATTTATGTTTCCACTGGGTGCGAAGCCCAACCCTCCTTGGATTGCAGCTCCCAAGTCCGTAAGAATATCCCCAAACATGTTCGGGGCGACAATAATTTTGAAACGCTTCGGATTCAAAACCATGTGTAGCGCTGCCGCGTCAACATACATAAAATCGCTTTCCACATTGTTCGCATAATCCCTCCCTATCTTCTCTACAGTTTCCCTCCATAAGCCGTATGCTTCCGTTAATACGTTTGCCTTGTCCACAAAAGTTATGTGCCGTATGCCTCTCTTAACAGCATATTCGAAGGAGAACCTTATTATTCTCTCAGCACCTTTACACGAGATAATTCCTATTTGAAAGGCTTCGCCGCCCGTGCTCTCAATCTCAACCCTATACTTACTTCCCCTAGCGCCGCCAGTGTTAACGGTAAATTCGAAAGCCCTAGAGGAAGCAGCATTAATCCTACCCCCCATATCCACGTAGAAGTCTTCAGTGTTTTCACGTATTACTACGAAATCGATGTCTCCAGGCCCAAACCCTTTAAGAGGAGTTTCCATGCCTTTCAACAGTTTTACTGGGCGGAGGTTTACGTAAAGGTCTAAGGATGAACGTAGTTTAAGCAAAATACCCTTCTCAAGTACACCAGGCTTTATCCTAGGATCACCTACTGCCCCGAAGAATATCGCGTCAAATCCCTTAAGTTTTTTCAGGGTTTCTTCAGATAGTGTTTCACCAGTCTTTATATAATGTTCAGCCCCGTTTGGGAAATCTTGGAAAGAAACTGATACGTTGAGGGAATCAAGTATAGCTTCACCTATTTTAACGGCCTCTCTAATAACCTCCGGACCAATTCCATCGCCTGGCATAAGCGCAATCCTATAATTGCTCAATTATACCACTGCAACACCGCAATTGAAAAATATATATTTTTTCCATTACAGCAGAGTTTATTTCTCCATATGACTTTCAGAGACGACCCTATAGTCAATGGTACATATTTTTCTAATCTTATTCTCGACCAATTCAAAAGCTTCTTCAACAGATCTGATCCTACAGTTGACTTCAAGCGCAATATGTTTGAGAATATCTTTCAATAAGCTCATTTCCTCGTCTCTAATATTTCTCAAGCCTGAACCAAAGGATAGCATTACTGTATCAAACCCGGACATCTTTAAAATGCCTATTAATTCATTCACTTGCCTGCCTGAGAGTAGATCTACTTCCACAATGGGTTTAACTTGTTTCAAATCGATTAATTGAGATTCTTCTAGAAGCCGTGATAGCTCTAATTCGAATTCAACGATTCTGTTATCAAGATAATTACCAAGGTTGGGATAAAAGTATACTTCTTCAACATTCTGATGGAAGGCAAGCCTTATTTCCATAATCTTAATTTCCAATGGAAATAGGCCTGTGGGAAAGGATATTATAGTAGATGCCTTTAAGCCAGTATCCCTAAGAACCGGACTCAACTCTTCTAAGTAAACAGTTGGTAGACATACATTGCGAATATTGTTTTTAAAAGCATAGCTGCAGATTTCATAGAGTTCACTAGGCTTAACCCCGGGCTTCATTCCAGATGCGACTATTGCTTCGGAGAGCTTTGGGTAGTTCGATTCTACTCTACCGACACCAGTCATGGAAAATATTGGAAAGGAAGATAAAGATAAAAACTTCCCAGTATTAGTTTTACTGGAAAATTGGACTATTTAAAACATGTTTCGAACAGGCTAGGTCTGGAAGAAGACCCTGAACTATGTCTTCCAATACATGGTGCGACAACTCTGCCTGTAACACTATGGTATAATCATGAGGAAGATAAGCTGATACTCTTAGATCAAAACAGGCTTCCCTTCGAAGTCCGGAGCAGAAAGATAAGCGATTGGAAAGAGGGGGTTGAGGCGATAAAAAGCATGGTTGTAAGAGGGTCTCAGGCTATAGGTGTTGCAGGAGCCTATACTCTTTTAGTTGGGGCCCTGCAGGTCAAGCAAAGACCGAATCCTATTGAAGACCTTAGTAAGATAGCTAGGGAAATAGCCTATGCCAGGCCTACTGCAGCCCCATTAGCTTGGGCAACTTTCTTGGCATACGATTATTCGAAGAAAAAATACGAGGAATCCGGAAGTATTGAACGCTTTATAGAGACACTTCGAAACATTTGCGACTTCATACTCGCTCAAGACATGGCTCTGAATTATTATATGAGGAAGTACGGTCAGAAGGTTATTAAAAACGGCGATGTTATAATGACCCATTGCAACGGGGGTAGCCTCTCTTCAACATTGATGGGACATGCCCTCGGGGTGATAGAGGAGGCGTATTCAAATGGTGTGGATGTAAAAGTCGTTTCAAAGGAAACCAGGCCTAGGAGCCAAGGATATAGGCTGACTGTATGGGAGTTGAATAGAGTAGGGGTACCAACCACGATAATAACTGATAACATGATTTCAATATCTTTTGAAAGACTAGGCGTCAATAAAGCCATGCTTGGCGCTGACAGGGTTGCTAGAGATGGTTCAGTAGCTAATAAAATAGGCTCAGCTGATATTGCTAGAATCTTCAAGTATTTCAAGGCTCCTTTTTACTATGCAACCTCTTATTCTACAATATCTCTCGATGTTAAGAAGGGTAGCGATATAGAGATAGAGGAGAGGGGTATCGATGAGGTAACATATCCTTACAGCTTAATTGCTAAAGACATGAAGAATAAAGGATTGACTTCTGCAAACGCCTTAGAAGAATGGCCTCCTTCTGATAGGATTGTGACTCACGAACCCAACAGAGGGGAAGTGAGAATCTTTAACCCGGCTTTCGACATAACTCCTCCTAGGTTCATAACGGCAATAATAACCGACATAGGTATATTGAAACCAATTCAAGTTAGAAAAATAACTGAAAATAAGATTCTTAACACAGTTAAAAGGAAGATTCTAGAATTTGGATTAGAGTTTCCCGAGGGGCTTTCCAGGATAACTCCGCAAAGCCTCGGGTAGAATAAAAACTCTTAAAAATAAGTTCGAACAAATTTCTAATCGATATTCAGAGGTCCTAATTAATGAACGAGTCGAGTAAAGAGAAAAAGGCTTCTGGAGCTGAAAAGCTAGTTTTAAAGGCAAAGGCAATAATAAAAGGCAAGAGGATAAGCCAACTAGATACTTCAAGCTACGAGGTTAAAGGAGACCATGGTATCTACGTGGTTTCGAAAGACGCTTACGGGAATTATAATTGTAGCTGTGTGGGCTACTTGAAAAGGGGGATTTGCTCACACTCTCTCGCAGTTAGGTTTTACGAGCAGAATAGGGAGTATAGGAGGATGATTAAGAAGGGGGTTGTTAAAGGAGCTGGATATATCCCGTAGGAGATTCTAAACCAGCCACCACCCTAACTCTATCTAGAGAAAGCGAATAGTCCACATCCTCTTCTAAACCAAGCTTAATTAATTCTAAAGTATGACGTGCACTTTTAACAACCTCAGTACTCATTTCGGAAATCCTAATAGCTACTTCAGCATTTTTATTACACTTGTCCCATGGAAGCCTTTTAGCTATTAGTCCTGCACAGTAAGAATCCTCGAGAGCCGGTTGACCCATTTTCCCAGCTGTAATAATGGAAACCTCTTTAAAATTCCGTTTAATTAAGTAATCGATTAAAGTCGACAGGTTGATTAAAGCACCTATCAAAACTTCTTTGGAGAACAATGCTAGGAATCTTAGAAGCTTAGCCCCACTCGAAGTGTATAATACAATCGTCTTACCATCGACTCTATCCCGCGTATAGTCTAAAGGAGAATTGCCAAGGTGGAAATAAGATGGCTTAATACTCTCCACTTCTCCTCCAATGACCGCTTTTATTTCTCTACCGATTCTTAACGCTTCTTCAACGGATGAGACAGGAATTATTTTTTTAGCACCGTTTGCTAATGCTGTTAGTATAGTTGTTGAAGAGCGTAGAACATCTATCGCTATAAGGACATCGGATTTCGCAAGATTATAGTCTATAGTGCCTGTAAACACGTTTACTCTCATTGTCCATAACGCTTTAGAATATTAGGTTTTTAAACATAAAATAGTAAAGAGGTAAACTTAAATTCTAATTACCATGAGCCTTCTTGAATATGGTTCAAGTAATCGAATCCGGCCAGCCCGATAAATACACTAAGACCATAAAGGTCTTATATAATGAGGAGGAGGTTGCAGAAGGCAAGGTATACTTGGCTGATGAGCAGGAAGCGAAGATATTTAGACAAAAACTAAGGAAGAAGATAAAAGAAGGAACACCATACTCCATTAAAGTAATATTTAAGAATGAGGAGTATGCGAAAAGACTTATGCAAGAAGTAGAGAAAGCAATCTCATTCAAGTATAGTGAAGTAGACAGTAAGCATATATTCCTACTGATTGAGAGAAACGGTAGGCTCGAAAGGATAAAGGAGTGAGTAAAAAAATGGATATTGGTAAGAAATGTCTAATAATGGGCGTAGTAGGAACGATTCTTGCAATATCTTCATCTGTTTTCATAGTGCACATGATCTTTAAAGGCGGACCGATCGATATGCCTGTTGAGAAAACGATTCTGGAGCCTTTTCTGCCAAATGTATTTGGACCGGTATTTAGAGTTATAGACAATAGAACGATTTTTCCATATAACGTTATGGAGTTTGTTCTAAGCCCAGGGGAGGGCAGGAAGAACTATAAGGTTTTACTTAATGTGGAGACAAACGGCACTATTAGCTTATCAGTTTCAAGTAAGAATAGTACTTTCAGCAGCATACAGACTTTTAACGCTGGAAATAATACGGTGGAGCTTCAAATATCAAGCAGCGGCACCTATCTTTTAAACGTAACAGACATTAAGAGCAATAGGGTTAGTGCGAAATTCAAAATAATAGAATCCTGGCATTATGAGAAGACTGAGATCGTTTATGAGGTGGATTTTCTTAGGACAGGAGGAAGCATTGCTGGTTTTATAGTAGGGATTTCATTGCTTGTAGGAGCTTTGATTAAGCTTAGAAAGGCAGCTAAGGAAGCCCGTCCAGAGGTTGTTGAAAAGACTGTAGCGCGACGTAGATACATAGAAGTCGAGGAGGAAGAATAATAGCCTTATTTGAAAAATGGATGAGAAACTTAAGGAAACTTTCGATATGCTTCTAAACACCATACTTATCCCAATGACAATAGTACTGCTGTTCATCTTAATATTGACCAACGTGATGAAAACTAGTAGCCCTCTTGCAGTCGTAGAAATAGACGATACTCCCTGGTATGTCAGCAGCATGTATCCAACCCTATACCCTGGAGACCTTTTACTACTCACTGGCGGGGGAAATCTGAAAGTAGGAGACATAGTCGTGTATAGGAGTCCTTATGACAGAAATAAGAATATTGTTCACCGTATCGTAGACATTATCGTAACAAGCAGCGGGGAGAAGCGGTATGTTACTAAGGGGGATCACAATTTAAGTACAGACTGGTATTATCCTACGGATAAGGATATCGTCGGCAAATGGACTGGTTTTAAAATACACCTTGTTGGATTCATATTCCTGCTTGTAGATTCCCCGCCTTTCGTAAAGACTCCATTTGGCGAAGTTTCACTAGGAAGGCTTATACTTATACTAATACTAATAACAATCCTAGCTTTAGAAATCATCGAGATATTTAGAAGGAAATAGTTTCAAAATACAACAGAGTTTAAAGTAAGCTTTTTAAATCAAAGTCTTACATTTCCTTAACGTGGTGTTTAAATGAAAATCTTCATAGATACTGCAGATATTGACGAGATAAAAGAGGCATGTTTCTGGGGTATTGTAGACGGGGCGACTACTAATCCGACGCTCATAAAACAGGCCGTTGAAAAGAGGGGAGGTAGAGTATCAATGGAGGATTACATTAAGGAGATTCTTAAGACGGTCCCAGGACCAGTAAGCCTGGAGGTTATAGCTCTTAGGTCGGAGGAAATGGTTGAACAGGCTAAGCTTCTTTATGAAAAATTCAGCCCCTACGGCGAGGTTGTAATAAAGATACCGATTAACCCGAGCATGGGCAGTGATGGTCTTGACTTCGATGGTCTTAAAGCTGTGAAAACATTGAGCAAAATGGGGATACCTACTAATGTCACGCTCGTAATGACGCCTGAACAAGCTCTCCTCGCCGCTAAGGCTGGAGCAACTTACGTAAGCCCCTTTGCCGGTAGAGTAGACGATTATATCCGTAGCAAGCTCAAAATCGGCTTCAAGAAGGAGGATTATTTTGATTACAACCTGCTTAACAGGATAACTGAGGAGAAATTTAAGATGATGGTGAGAGGCAGGGGCGAGTCTATTTCTGAGCTTAGTGAAGCGATGAAAACATTTTTCGGAAATGTTAGAGACAACGGCATTCTTAGTGGAGTAGACTTGGTAAGGAGCATATTAACGATCTTCAGAAATTATGGTTTTACTACACAGGTAATAGCATCAAGTATGAGAAATGCTAGACAAGTCAGAGAAGTCGCCGAACTCGGTGTTCACATAGCCACCTTACCATTCTATGTAATAAAGGAGATGATTCAGCATCCCAAGACACTTGAAGGAATCAAAAGATTTACGCAGGATGTTGTACCTTCATATGAACGGATATTCCAAGAATAAAATAGTGACCATTTGATTTAATAGTTTTTCCAAGATTCAGTTTCTGTATTACTTGATAAGTGTCTTGTGTTTTTTATGTTAAATCATGGCAGGACCCAATTGCTATATGTTTGCATGTATGTGCCATCGTTAGATACGACTTTAACCTTGTAGCCACTAGTCCACGCACCAGCACGAATATAAAGGTTTGAAACCTTTGGT
>JAVZMD010000017.1:0-18675 GCA_038883435.1 Thermoproteota archaeon | reverse complement strand
AACTAGGCCCTAAGATTCCAATACTCGGCGTGTGTTTAGGGCACCAAGGTATTGCATATGCTTTCGGTGCAAAGATTTCTCATGCAAGCAGGCTTATGCATGGAAAGACTAGTATGATTAAGCACGATGGTAGAGGGATATTTAGAGGAGTATCTAACCCATTCGAAGCAACACGTTACCATTCTCTAGTAGTAAGTGCCTTTGACATACCTTCCCCGTTGAAAATAACCGCATATTCACTGGAGGACTGCGAGATAATGGGCTTAAGACATGTTGAATATCCTATTGAAGGGATACAGTTCCATCCCGAGTCTATACTTACCCAAGAGGGGAAGAGGATATTGAAGAATTTTCTTGATGGAGGTGTATAAGCTTTGATAAGGGAATGTATAGCGAAGCTGGTTAGAAGAAAAGACCTTCTTCCAGAAGAGGCTGAGGAAGCTATGACTGAAATAATGTCTGGTAAAGCAAGCGATGCCCAGATAGCTTCATTCATCACTGCGTTGAGGATGAAAGGAGAGACTGTTGAAGAGATAACTGCATTCGCATCTGTTATGAAGAGGTTCTGTATTCGTATTAACCCCAGTGTTAACGGTAGACTTGTCGACACCTGTGGGACGGGGGGAGACTCTGTGAAGACTTTTAACGTAAGCACTATAGCAGCCCTCATCGCTGCTGGAGCAGGCGTTTACGTAGCGAAGCATGGAAATCGTTCCGTAACGAGTAAGTGCGGTAGTGCAGATCTCCTTGAAGCATTAGGCTTCAACCTTAATATGAGCCCTGAGGCCGTGGAGAAGTCTATAGAAAGCATTGGAATAGGATTCATGTTCGCCCCAGTTTTCCATCCAGCTATGAAGCATGCGGTAGGGCCCAGGAGGGAGATAGGGATAAGAACAGTCTTCAACATTCTGGGCCCTCTGACCAATCCCGCTGGTGCTAATGCTCAACTGATGGGAGTCTGTGAAAAGCATCTCCTTAAACCAATTGCAAATGTACTCAAGAATATAGGTGTGGAGAATGCGATGGTAGTATACGGCTCAGATGGATTAGATGAGATCTCCATAACCGGTAGAACTAACGTCCTTCTTGTGTCCAATGGAAAGATTGTTTCAAAATACATCGAACCAGAGGATTTTGATTTAAAGAGAGCGGATAAAAACTATATTCAAGTCTCTTCTAAAGAGGAGAGCATAAAAGCGGCTCTAGACATATTAAGAAACCGTGTGGGAGATGATGATAGACTTGTTTCGAAAAGAAACATGGTTTTGATTAACGCTGCTGCTGCAATCTTTCTAGGTGGGAAAGCTAAGAATCTTTCCGAAGCATTTGAAATAGCGAGGGAATCGCTAGAAAGCGGTGCAGCCTACAATAAGCTTAAGGACCTCATAAAATACAGTGGGGGGAATCTATCAATCCTAGAGGGGCTTGAAAATAATGGTTAACTTCCTAGAGAAAATTATGAAGAATGTTATTGAAACTATAGAATCCGGTTATTACAATGCGGATACTGTTGAACATGAAAAAGTTAGCTTAAGAAAAGCAATATTGTCCTGTAGTAAGAATCCGGTTATAGCCGAGTTTAAATCAGCATCTCCGTCAAAAGGTTTTTTGAGAAAAAAAGAGGAGGCTGTTCAGATAGCTCTTTCCGCAGAGAGGGCCGGAGCAGTCGGTATTTCTGTCTTAACAGAACCTAAATACTTCCACGGGTCCTTAGACGTCTTTAAGGATATTAGGAAGATTGTAAGCCTACCCCTTTTAATGAAAGATTTTATTGTGAGTAATGCTCAAATCGAAACGGCTTCGCGAATCGGAGCGGATGCAATACTGCTCATTCAAACATTATTCGATAGAGGGTTTTCTAAAGTTGATTTAGAAGAGATGATTTGCCTTGCCCATTATTATGGCATGGAGGTTCTACTAGAGGTTCATACTGAAGACGAGTTTCTTAAAGTTGTAGATTCAGAAGCAGATATGATTGGGATAAACAATAGGAACCTTTCTAATCTGAACGTAGACATCAACACCACCATGACCATACTCAGCAAATACGGCAAATGTGGAAAAATAATTGTAAGCGAAAGCGGAATAGAGTCTCCTGAGCAAATAAGACTCTTAAGAGAATACGGTGTAGATGCATTTCTAATCGGAACTTCTATTATGCTTTCGGAAAACGTTGAGGAAAAAATCAGGAGCTTTGTTGAAGCGGATTGAAAATGGTAAGAGTAAAAATATGCGGAATAACCAAAGTTGAAGACCTTGAATTCGCCGTAAATGCTGGAGCAGATTTCGTAGGGTTCGTCGTAAACGTTCCCTCTTCCCCGAGGAACCTGAAGTACGATACTGCTGCCCGCTTAATATCTGCCGTTCCAACCAGCATTAAGAGCGTGGTTGTCACAGTCTCCAGAAACCTGGAGGATTTGAATAGCGTTATGCAGCTCGGTGCAGACTACATACAGTTACACGGTGAACCCAGTTTAATAATCCGTTTTGCTGAGGAGATTCGTGGAGAAAGAGTAATAGGAGCAGTAAACGCTAGGCTTCCCAATGCTCTGGAATTGGCGGTAGAATATTCTAAATTATTCGAAATGGTGCTTTTAGATAGTTTGACGGATAATGGATTGGGGGGCTCAGGTAAAACCCATGACTGGAGGCTAAGTAGGATTATACGAGACAGGCTTCAGCCCAAGCCCTTAGTATTAGCTGGAGGCCTGACCCCTGAGAACGTCGTAACCGCCGTGAATATCGTTAAACCATATGCTGTCGACGTTTCAACCGGCGTTGAAGCAAGGCCGGGCGTTAAAGACCCGGAGAAAGTGTTAACGTTTATCAGGAGAGCAAAGGAGGCGGGGACATGAATAGAATAGTCTACGAGTACCCCAAGGGCGGGAAATATGGGCGTTACGGAGGAAGATTCGTCCCAGAAACACTTATGCCTGCGCTAGAAGAGCTTGAAGAAGCATACTTAAGATTCAGAGACGACCCGGAGTTTAAGAAGAAGCTGAAGTATTACCTTGAAAAATTCGCAGGCAGACCCACTCCTCTATACTATGCAGCCAACCTTACTGAGAAGCTAGGCGGCCCAAAGATATATTTGAAGAGAGAAGACCTGGCACACGGCGGTGCCCATAAGATAAACAATACAATAGGCCAGGCGCTTCTAGCTAGAAGCATGGGAAAGACTAGAGTCATTGCTGAAACCGGTGCTGGTCAACACGGTGTAGCAACAGCCATGGCCTGTGCAGCATTGGGCTTAAGGGCTGAGATATACATGGGTGCTGAAGACATGAAGAGGCAGCGTCTCAATGTTTTCAGGATGAGGCTTCTTGGTGCGGAAGTACATCCCGTAGAATCCGGTTCGAAAACGCTCAAGGATGCGATAAATGAGGCCTTGAGAGACTGGGTTACTAATGTTCAGACGACCTATTATCTAATAGGCTCTGTCGTTGGGCCGCATCCTTACCCTATGATAGTAAGAGACTTCCAGAGCGTTATCGGAGCTGAGACGAAGGAACAGATACTTGCTCAGGAGGGTAGGCTTCCCGATGCGATAGTCGCCTGCGTTGGAGGGGGAAGCAACGCTATCGGAATATTCTACCCGTTCATCAGGGATGAAGACGTAGAGCTCTATGGAGTTGAGGCTGCTGGGGAAGGTGTTCATACGGGGAAACATGCAGCGAGTCTCTGCGCCGGCTCCGAAGGCGTTTTCCACGGAATGCTCTCTTATGTTATACAAGATGAAAACGGACAGATATTGACTACACACAGTATTTCAGCTGGTCTCGACTACCCTGGAGTAGGGCCGGAACATAGTTTCCTCAAGAGTATTGGAAGAGTTAAATATGATGCTGTTACTGACGAAGAGGCTCTGGAGGCTTTCCTCGACCTCTCTAGGCTTGAAGGCATAGTACCAGCATTGGAACCATGTCATGCATTAGCCTACGCTAAGAGGCTTGCCGAGAAAATGAGTAGGGATGAGATACTTGTAGTAAACCTATCTGGCAGAGGAGACAAGGATGTGGAGGTTGTTGCAAGCAAATTGGGTGTTAAAATATGAGTATCCCTGAAACATTCCGAGAGTTAAAGAAACGCAATGAGGGTGCGTTAATCGCCTACGTTACTGGAGGAGACCCTTCTCCAAAGCATACTCCTAGAATAGTTGAGGCTCTCGTAAAGGGGGGTGCGGACATAGTTGAGATTGGAATTCCATTCTCCGACCCGATAGCAGACGGACCTGTTATACAGGCTTCTGCCGTTCGAGCACTCAATGCCGGTACGACCCCTGAGACTGTTTTCAACATGGTTAGGGAAGTTAAGAAGACTATTGAAACACCCATAGTCCTATTAACATATTACAACATTATCTTCAAGAGAGGGGTTAGAAGATTCTTAGAGGATGCGAGTAGAAATGGTGTTGACGGCATAATCGTAGCAGACCTGCCGGTTGAGGAGGCTGAGGAATATAAGAAGAATGCGGAGAAAAACGGTGTTGACACGATTTTCCTCGCATCGCCTTCCACCTCTTCCAGCAGGCTTGAGAAAATACTGAAGATGACGTCCGGTTTCCTATATCTCATATCTGTCTTCGGCGTAACTGGAATGAGGGATCATGTTTCTCAACTTACTATTCAAACAGTGAAAAGGCTGCATCCTTATACGGTAAATAGGATTCCCCTAGCTGTAGGGTTCGGCATATCCAAGCCTGAGCATGTTAAATCAGTAATATCCTGCGGCGCAGACGGGGCTATAGTTGGTAGTGCCTTTGTAAAATTCATAGGAGAAAAGTATAGCGATTTAACAAGCTTACTAGGAGGGTTAACTGATTATGCGAAACGCCTGAAGGCAGCCACCCAGTTAGAATAAAGTTCCTGAAAGGATTTACCCTGAGCTTGTTTCCTCCATCTGTTGCCTTATCGATTCAGGTATGTCTGGGAAACTGGATTTCATCTTCTGTGATGCTAACACGGATGCTTCTTTTAGAATCTGGTCAGCCTCCCTGTCCGTGGAGACATACGGTTCATAGCCGGATACCTCGCCAGCCTGTATTAGTACGCGGTTCATCATATCCTCTATCTGCCTCAGGCTCTCGGCTACTTGTGGCGCTACGTTTCTTATTTCACTCCCAACCCTGTTAACGACGTTAACAACTGGCCCGAGTACTTTCAAAGTTTCCTTAAAGTCTAGAGTGTCCTCCAGCCTAAGTATTACTCTCTCAAGGGCAAGCTTATTACTCAGAATGATCTTTCCCATCTTCCTTACTTGAGCAACCTCATTGGCGTAGACTAGAGCACGGGAATTATCACGTTCTACGAGTGCTTTCTCAACTTCTTTGAAAAGCTGCTCGTCTCTAGCCTTGATCCTGTTGTAAATACGGTCTAAGTTCTGCTCCTGGACCTTGAGCATCATGACAGCCTCTCTCAAAGCGTCTTGAAAACTCGGAGTATCAGCTGGTTGAGGAGGAGGCCTAGGCTTCTTCCACGGTAATGGAACCATTTCCAGTCTATGAGACTTACTTAACGTTGCTTAAATATTTTTATTGAATGGTTTTACGATAGGAAAACAATCGTAAACTTAGGGAAAGACTCGAACGTGCTATTGGGCTCATAAAAGTTTTCCCTCAACTTAAGAAAAGTTAATTAGGAAACTCGTTGTCTGTCTTCAGATTAGAAGTGGCTAGCTCAAGTTGGAGGACTGAGCTTGAAAGGACTGCAATAAGGAAAGCCCATGAGGCTGTCAGCTTGGACAGTCAGGGAGACTATAAGTCTGCAATAAGGCTTTACAGGGAAACGATCGAAATACTCATGCAGCTTTACACACTCACCGAAAATGATAACATAAAAAGAGTTTACTTGGATAGGATTAGGGAGTATCAGAAGAGAGTTGAGAAACTGGATAGTTTAGCTAAGAAAAAGGAGGAAGTTGTTTATGTAGATAAAACCGAGAAAAAGGAGGACGATAAGTGGCTCCAAGACGTTGTTCTAATAGAGAAGCCCTCTGTAAAATGGGACGATATCATTAATTTGGATGAGGCTAAGAAGAAGCTTTACGTAAACGTGATATTCCCGACGATCAGGCCAGACGTCTACAAGTTGCCCTGGTCTACCGGTATCCTTTTCTACGGCCCGCCTGGATGCGGTAAGACCCTTCTCGCAGCGGCTTTAGCCAATAGCATTAAGGCGACCTTCTACCTGGTTAAAGCATCTTCAATACTCTCCAAATGGCTCGGCGAGTCTGAGAAGAACATCGCCAAGCTCTTCGAGCACGCTAGGAAGAACAGCAGTTCAAGCGAACCAGCGATAGTATTTATAGACGAGATTGAAAGCATCGTTGGAACCCATGTTTACGAGACCGGTGGCGAAGCCAGGGCTAGGCTCCAGCTTCAGCAGGAGATGGATGGTCTCTTAAGCAAAGGCAGGGTTGAACATGTCTACGTAATAGCTGCCACGAATAATCCTTGGCTACTGCCTGATGCTTTCCTTAGGAGGTTTGAAGAGAGAATATACGTTCCCCCTCCAGATTTAAGAGCGAGGAAAAGGCTCTTCATGTACTTCACCTCTAAGCTCAGCCTTAAGCCGCCGATATACTATGATGAGCTTGCACGTTTAACAGAGGGCTATTCAGCTCACGACATCGAGAACATATGTAAAGACGCCTTCAAAATGACTATTGAAGAATTCTTCGAGCAAGGCGACCCTATGAAGGGGAATCCCAGGCCTGTGACGATGGACGACTTAGTTAAAGCAATAAGAAACAGGGGGAGCAGCATAAGCAAGGAAAGCCTGCTTAAGCTTGAGGAGTGGAGAAAGGAGAAAGGCTCTATTTAAAGGGGTTCTTCCTCACGCTTTATTATTACCCTTTTCTCTTTAACAAGCTCGTCCAATAGTTTCTCTACTTCTTCCCTGCTCATAGAAAGGTCTTCAGCACACCTCTCGATGCTGAAGGAATTCGAGTTTTCTTTAAGGTATTCGAAGACCCTCTGTTTCGCATTCTCCCTAAGAGGAATTGTTTGAGGAACCTTGGGGAAAGTGTTTTCAATCTTCATTAAAGCAAGCTTTTCAGCGTCCTTAATCACCTTCTCAACTTCGTTACCCATGGTTTCTACTCTAATCTCGGTGGAACGGGTTATTATAGTGGCGGCTTCCTCAAGCTTGTTCCTAATGCTTAGGAACTCCTTCTCGAGATTGGGCAAGGGACCTACTTCGTTTACAGCAGATAGCAATCTGACGAGAGAAGGCACCATTCCGTATAGTTCTTCCGACTCAATTAGTGTTTCAAGCCTCAGCTTAATCGTCAAAACAAGAAGGCTTGACTGGTATATTATTTTCGCAACCCTTCTGAGTGTAGCTATCTCTTGAGCATATGCTCTAGCTCTCTCATGATCATTCTTTTCCAAAAAGAAACTAACTTTTTGCAAGTATTCACTGTCCTTCTGCTTAAGATTCCTAACGATCCTATCTAGGTTGTAAGATACGAGTTCTATATCGGTTAGGGACTCCCTTAGAAGAAACCTAACCCTCTCGATGTTTTCAATATTCACAGAGTTACACCCCTCTTTCTAGCTCCAATACTCCATTGCTAGCGCCAACGTAAACCTTGCTTACTAAATCCTTAAAGATACCTGTTTCTAAGACCCCAGGCACCCTATGGAGAAAATTATCCAATTGTCCAAGGTCATATCCTTCTGGGAGGGGCACGTCTATAATAGCATTACCCAAGTCAGTTATGACGGGGCCGACTTTACCGCTTCCAGTTCGTACTCTAACGTTTACACCAAGCGATTTTTCAAGGCGTTTCTTAATAGGAATGATGAAGTCGGAGGGTACTTCAATGGGGATAAGAGAACCCGGTTGGATCTTTTCAACAAGTTTATTCTCGTCTATTATGAGAATGAGCTTCCCCGATATTGAGCTCAACACCTTCTCCATGAGGAACGCGCCGCCGCCGCCCTTTATTGCAGTTAACGACCTTCTTTCTACAAGGTCTGCACTATCTATAGTTACGTCGACTCCGTCGACTTGATTAAGGCTTAGAAGTTTCAAACCCAGTTCCAGAGCCCTGAATTCTATCTGGCGTGAGGACGGTACGAAGAAAATTTTTTCCACGACATCAATCCCAGCCTCCTCCAGCATAACCGGGAGAAAGGATTCTGCAATAGTACTTCCCGACCCAAGTCCGACGACCATCCCCGGCTTAATATATGACAGTACTTTCCTCGATGCTGATTTCCTTAAGCTGAGGAGGCTGCTCATCTTTTAAACCAGCCTGCTCAAATTACTCAACATATCCCTTGCAGCACGATAGGCCTTGTTCAACTCTTCCTCAAGCCTTAGAAAATCATCGTAGAATGGCTCTCTAAACTTATCTCCGCCATTGTTCAGGAGAGATGTTGTTGGAAGTTTTATTTTTAAACCATGCTTATTAGCAAGCAGCAAAGCTCTCTTAACCATTTCACGCCTGAGAGTTTGCAAGAGAGTTTCGAATTTCATCGCGTCTTGACTATATTCTAACGTATGAGCCTTATCCTCCACCATGTTTATCATACTCATTATTTCAAGGATTTCATGTACGAGCCTGTCCTCCACAGGCTCTTTCTTTATATCCTGAACAAATGCTTTTTGCATCATTTTCCACTGCATCAGCTGACTTATATAGCTTTTTATATTAGTTTCAATACAGTCTTATTTACTAGCTTATCTAGTTTGTTAAGAGATTAATTTTACCAGTATCAAATAAAACCACGAATGCTTACAACAGGATACGTCATATCAAGCCAGCTACTTCGGAAACGCGATTGGAAAAGCTTAAATTAAGAATAGTAAGAAAAAACCTTAGCCCCAGTAGCTCAGCTGGTTAGAGCGCCTCCTTGGTAATAGATGTGGAAACCGGAAAGGAGGAGGTCGCGAGTTCAAATCTCGCCTGGGGCTTATGGCTGCCTCTATTATCGCACCATTAACCAATAGGCCGGTAGTAAAACACTATTGTTGATCGAGCCTCGGGAGGGATTTGAACCCTCGACTAGCAGCTTACGAGGCTGCCACTCTACCAGGCTGAGTTACCGAGGCACATTTCAATACCTAATGGAGAGACTTAAAATTTTTTCCTCACTCATTCTTAGTTTGTTTAAAAGTATTGAGGGCCGCCGCCGAGATTTGAACTCGGACAAGTGGCTCCACAGGCCACCGCGCTGCCTGGTTACGCTACAGCGGCCACGGTAAGTCAATGATTAAAAAGCCCATTTTAAACTTTCTTCCCACCTCTCGGAAGCATTTATATACCCTCTGGTGAAACAAAACATTGGGCCGGTAGTTCAGTGGTAGAATGTCCGGTTTGCACCCGGAATGGCTTTCCCGGAGGGTCGTGGGTTCGAATCCCACCCGGTCCATTTTAAAAAGCATTATTCAGGAGGAAAATATGTTAGATTTTTAGAAGCCAGTATTCTTTCATGTATTTAGATAGTTGGTAAAAATGTTCAGGTTGTTTTTAAAATCATTAAGATTCGGCAAGGTTTATTTATATGTTATTCGCAAAATTAAATATATGTCCAAAAGACAAGAAGGGGAATCGGGGAAAGAAGCTGAATTACTTCCTCCTCCGCCTTCTAAAATACCGCTTAAAGCAATAATTATCGTCGCTTTCGTCACTATCCTTCTAGGAATTATTGTCACCGTTATATCTAATTACTAAGCCCCCTGAGACCTACGAGCTATCCTATAACTTAACATGGCGAATCATATGTGTATAACGTAACGTATAAAGTGGAATCCGGCCTTCCTGGTTTTTCAACAACGACTTTATCTAGAGAAAAACTAACTGTACTAGAGGCTTAAAGTAATGAATTTAAAATTAGGAATTCAGCTATCATGCAAATCTCCGTCTTGGGCCGAGCGTCTTTCTTTCAATGATTAGAAAGAAGGGAATTGTAGGCACCTTCCGTTTTAATAAATATTCAAGGCGTCGAAAATACCTTAAGACTACTTGCCTTAATCATAGCGTTGAGGTAGTATATAAAGTATATAAAACTTCTATTATATATGAAGCTTATTGAACCAGCCTTGAAACAAGTACGCAGATAGAGGCAAAAATACTGGTCAAAAGTAAGTTGAAGATTATTATGGTAATGGAGCCGGCTAAATGCTATGGGCTGTTCTGCATATAAGCTACAAATAGTTCTACTGAACGACCAGAGCATTTGCATCCAATGCCTGGCATAGTATTCACCTCAACATTTGAAAAAGATTTCCTAGCCATTTTTGTAAACTTCTTCGGGATTAAACCCGAGATGGATATCCCTCATCTCTTTTCTGAATTCTTCAAAGGAATGCTTACAGAGGTCGATAACTATTGCCTTCCCATTGTGTTTAAGAACCTTTTTAATACTTTCAAAAACCTTCTCTGTTTGAACGATATGATGGAGCGTCAACGTAGAGAAGACTGCATCAAACTTGAGCGGAATATTAAAATGTGTCCTTGCCTCTCTCACACTGCCTTCAATATTTTCAGCAATGCCGATGAAAGCCTTCACATTAGTGTTTTTCCTAAATAGTGAAAGCAGCATTGCCGGAGTTACATCCATAGCGTAAAAAGAGGTCTCTGGAAGCTTCTCAGCTATTTTTAAAGTGAAAAAACCTGTTCCTGCACCGACATCCAGCACATCAGCATCGGGAGGTAATTCTGGCAGTGAAGAAAAGAGTTCTATTATCTTGTTAACTATCCGATTCACACCCCTCGCCAAAATAGTTGATTAGGATCTGGTCTCTCTTCTCTGCCTCTTCTTCTGTAAAATGTCTGATTTCTTTCGCAAGAAGTTCGCTATCAGAGACCCCTAGCTTTTCAAAAAGCCGACTAAGCTCCAACTGGTTCAGGTATTCTTCGAAACTCGTTTCAACACCATCCTTATCTTGCATTTTGAAATGTGCATTACCTGAGTGTTAATAAGTTTTTACAATTTTTATTTAAATGGGTTTAAGCTTATTTTAACCCTGAGATAAATGGATCCTGCTAAAAAGCTTTAATCAAGCTAATGCCGTGTAAAAGTAAGAGATTAGATCCAAAAACTTATTGGGGAAATATCAAAGATTAGTCTAGTTTAACTGTAGAGATCTCGGAGAGGTCTATAAGGCTATTTGCCTTAACAATCCCGCTAGAGAGGGTGTATAACACATCGTCGATGTAAAGGCTTCTCGTTACTTGATACTTCGAGCTGAAATAATAACCGCTCTTTTCTAGGTCTTCGGCATTAAGATGTGTTATCCTACCTCTTAGATTTATGCCTCCCGTAGGAGATATGTTGAAAACATATGCTCCCTGGAAAACATACTCGCCATAGGCATAGGGTGGTATTTCCCCATAGTATTTCTCCCTGAATATCCTAGCCTCCAATATGGGTATTACCAGCATATTCCTCTTCTTGTCGAATAGGAAAGCATGATGATCTCTTAAGACTGGAGAATCCGTACCCCTGTCGCCTATGATTATCTTGCTTACTTCCCTAGGACTGGTAACGTTTGAGACGTCGAATAAAGATATTTTCAAACCCTGGTACCATGCGAAGTCACCTTCTTCAGCCTCCACCGTCTCTTTCCCAATGCCTATTAGATGGTTATCATCGTAGGGATGCAGATAGTCTGAGTACCCAGGTATCTTAAGCTTCCCGAGGATTCTTGGTTCAGACGGGTTACTCAAGTCTATCGTGAAAAGCGGGTCAATTTTCTTAAAAGTGACTAGGTAGCATCTCGGGCCCATGAACCTGGCTGAGTAAATCTGCTCGCCTGGAGCAAGGTCCTCAAGCTTGCCGACTACCCTCAGTGTTTCTGAATCTAAGATGAAAACATGATTGGTGCTCGTAGCCTCGTTTATAAACCTCGCCACATGTCCCGTGGTAGTCGCTATTCTGAAATACCCCTCATACTCGTCCATTGAAAACTGGTTTAAAACCCTACCAGGGACCTCGCCGCTGGCTTCACACCTTATATCTAAGCCATTAATCCTAACCCTATGTATTTCAGTCGATTCCTTATCATCCCACATCCAGAGCCTCTTTGGCATGACAACGTAAATATTTTTAGTAGAAACGTACATGGAAGAAGCGTATCCTGTTAAAATAGATTTATACTCTACGGCTTCCTCAGAATAAAGGTCGAATACAATTATAGTAGTGTAGCTTTCAGGAAAATCGATAGTATCGGAATAGAATATTTTATTCGGAGGAATTTCGAAAACATTTTCCCCAACCACTATCTTGGGAGCAAGCACTTTCCAATCATCGTTGAGAACTCTGAAAATCGGGTGCGATGCAACTATGTAAACATAACTCTCAACCATCCTAGAACTCAAGTAGGAACCGTCGACGGAAACACGTTTTTTCAGAATTGGGTTGTTTACGTTTGAAATATCGTAAACTTCTAAGACTGTTATCCAGTGGTAGTCGTAGAAACCCTTTTCTTCTAAAATGTTAGAATCATATTTCAATAGGATAAGTCTATTATCGTTGATGAATAAACCAATCGGATTCCCCTCGACCCTTATTTCAGAAACCTTCCTCATCCCTTCAGGCGGGTAGGCTTCGATTACGAAGACGGTGTCTTTAGAAATCATGTAAATGTATCTGCCGTCTGTTTTAACAATATCTGCCTCATCCACACCTGAAACTTGCACATTGGTGGTTGAGTATTCAGCTCCTAACGCACTGATTACACTAGAATCAGTAGGGGCTTTAGATAATAAAGGTGGAGATCTCCCGATTAAAACCCAGTCTTCTAAATAATTTCTTAAGTAGTTTTCAAGAACCCTATTTTTAACGAATACTTCAAGCTCCCGATATGATGTGAAGCTCCTCAGCCTAGTATTGCTACCACCAGAATTGATGATAAAGGCAGTCAGAAGAATTGAGACTATAAGGCATAGGGAAAGAAAGAACACGAATACTTGAATCTTTCTCATCTCAGCCCACAGCATTAAAAAGTATTGAGGGCCTTGATTATCCTAAAGTTTAGGACAGATCGTCCATAAACCAGAACAGTATTTTCCCCTAACTTTTTTCATCCCAGTTGTATTTTTGCCTCAGAATTCACTTTTCTCCAGTATAGGTCAAAAATTAGGCTTGAGAACCTAGGTTTAACTTCGTCAATTAAGCTTCTTTCAATCTCCGATGATTTTATAAACGCCTCATGGGTAAGCCTCCTTAAATCTTCTGCGGATGTTTCCCCGTTTAAAAAGCGGAACCTCGCTTCCTCTGCTTTAAGATGAAAATCAGATTCTACCTTATCCATCTGATTACGTATTTTTTGGAAATATTCTTTAAAGGAACCTATCATTTTCCTATTTAGCTTCTCATGGACCCACCAAATAGAGTCGGAGTCGTAAAGTTTTCCCGGAGTCAGTTTTAGACTAGGCAAACCAGATTCGATAAAAACAGGTTTGTAAACGCTTATACAAGGTGTTGAAGTAGCTGTGAACCAATGGATCGGTACTTTTTCAAATAATTGCCCGATGTAAGATGATGCTGTTTGAGAAGGCCTTGTGATAGGACCTGCATGCATACAAACATCTCTCATGGATCCTTTAACTGGAGTAAATTCTTCCTCTAATATGTGGCTTCTCATAATGTCTTTGACTAAATGAATATCGATCTCCCCTATCTTCCGATTGAGGCAAGTTTGGGTATAAGCCTGTCTTTCTCTCCCTCTTGCGAAATGCGTGTAAAACCTATCCGAGTAGCATCTGGAGAAATTGAAATCCTTATCGTCTTTACACCAGCCTTTCTCTACAGCGTGTTCTACAAGGTTCTTAGAAGCCATGTCCCATTTGTTTTTAATGGTTAAAGCATTTGAAATACTCCTCACGTTTTTCACTTTTTCAGCCACCCAGTATTTCCCAGCCGTTTCTAAAACCCACGCCTCCTTAGGATCACATATTATGAATGAATTATGATAGTAGGTTTTATTTTTAAATCCGCAGTTACCGCCTTGACCAAATTCCTCCAGATATTTAATCATGAACATGAGCGCCTCATACGAGTTCTTACATCTCTCTAAGGCTAGTCTCAACAAGTCCATTCCGGTAAGACCTGTTTTCATCTTTTCCTCCCTAGTAAATACTGCTTCATTTCCTATTGCTAATCCAAATTCATTAACACCCATTTCAGCACCCCACATCCAAACGGGTCTTGAAATCAATATAGCATAAGTAACCTTTACTTGAGGAACCTTAATGTAAGTACAGTTGTTAAATTCCTCATCATGCTCTATTCTAGGATAAAACTCTAATGCTTGAGGCTCATTTGGTTCTCTATCGCTGTTCTTCGCAAAAATCGTTACACCATCTTTAGTAGAATTTGATAAAGCTACTAATGTGTCACACATACTCCAATTTAACTTATTAACTAATATAAGCTTTTTCTAGTTTTTTGGAAAAAAGCTATCGCTTAATCACTCATCAACCTTTAAGAAATTTTATCTGAGAAATCAAACTCGATTTTACCATACTCTGAGGTCATTGCACTAACCATTATTTTATGAAAACCTTCTTGAAGACCACCAGGTTTCTCAATTGAGAATTTAATCCTTTCAGAAACTGCGAAGAGAACAGGATTTTTAGAAAAATCCTCAGCTTTAAAAACTACGCCTCCCTTTTCTATTTTTATCTTTTCCAGTGGGATTTCCTCACCATCTACTTTAAGCCTGAATCCGCCCTCAATAGTCCCAGACCCTAGCTTATTCAGCAAAGAGAAAGTAAAGCCAATCTTATTCCCATCTTCATCCAGAATGTTCTTCAAAGAACCCTTTTCATACAGCTGTCTCAACATGAATGCTGGAATCATTCTGTCTCTAATCGATTGAAAAACAGAATTATAAGCTTTTTTAAGTAAATAACGGATTGTCAAAGAGCTATATCTAAGATATCTTTTTAAAGAACATGCGTGTAAAGAGTGAAACAGGGATACTACGTGGCGCGTGGTATGTTACTTTTCTCTTCTTCATTTTCGTAGTGCTTCATTACGCTGATAAGTATCTTATATCTCCACTTCTACCAATAATAAGAAACGAGTTTAAGGTAAAGTATACTGAGCTCGGAGCGATTGAAACAGGAACCATCATAGTAGCGGTAGTCTTCATGCCGCTCTGGGGGTATCTCTTCGACAAGTATAAACGTCCACCCCTGGTGGCACTTGCAAGTGCTGTATGGGGAAGTACAACGATTGCTTCAACCTTTTCTAGAAATTATACTGAACTTATTGTTACAAGATCCATCACGGGCATCGATAACCAGGCTACAAGTGGTCTAATGTCTTTTCTGGGAGATTATTTCCCACCTGAGAAAAGAGCTATGGCATTGGGCATTCTACAAGCTGCTGAAACATTGGGAGCCCTAATAGGCGTTATAATAGGGCTTGTAATTGGGACCAGTTTCGGATGGCGAAGCGCATTCTTAATGACAGCAACCCCAGGAATACTTCTGGCACTCGTAATCCTTTTCACCGTTAAGGATGTACCAAGAGGAGGAACGGAGCCTGAGCTAGTAAGCGTCAGAGATAAGCTTAGAGAAACATTTTCAATATCGTCTATGAAACAGCTTTTAAAAAGAAGGTCGGTTCTTTTCCTTTATCTCCAAGGATTTTTCGGAGTATTCCCCTGGAACATACTTTCATATTGGCTCTTCACTTACATGACCGATGTAAGGAATTTTGACCCAGAGGCCCAGCTTCTCGTAATGCTAGCAGCCCTAATAGCAATGGTTATTGGAAACATTTTAGCTGGAATTATAGGTGACTGGGTTTTTAGGAGAAATAGGAAGGGCAGAGTAATCTTCGCAGCGTTAACCGTTATAATAGGACTTGTATTCTTCGACATGGCTTTCTTAACAAAGAGGGGCCTGGAACTCTTTTTGATACTGGGTGCTTTGACCGCTTTGTTTATGCCTATGGCTGGGCCATGCGTTTCCTCATCCGTACAAGACGTTGCCCTACCGGAAATAAGAGGATCTGCCATGGCAATGCTACTGTTCTTCTACAATGTAGGGTCGGCTTTTGCACCCCTCCTCACTGGCTATATCGCAGACTTGATAGGGTTGGAGTGGGGAATAGTGACAATAGTAAACATCACATGGTCCATATGCATATTTCTACTATCTGCAGCAGCACTCTTCATCTCTAGCGATATTGAATGGAAGAAGAAAGTTTTAGAGGAGAGGGCAAAGACACTTGTCTCCAAGGAAGCTTGAAACATCCCTTTTAGAGAGAAGCATGCGTTTTTTCGAAGGAAGCACGCTTTCAGAAATATCCTTCCCAATAGGCGGCATAGGTGCTGGAACGGTTTCTCTCGGAGGCAGAGGGAATCTCAGAGACTGGGAAATATTTAATAGGCCTGGGAAAGGAAAAGACCTACCTTACACGTTTTTCTCCATCTGGTTTAAAGAGGAGGATTCGAAACCGGGTTCAAGAATATTAGAAGCACAGATAACCCCACCTTACAGAGGCAGCCATGGAATTCCTACTCATTACGTACCTGGCCTGCCTAGGTTCTCCAGAGCAAGGTTTAAAGGAGAATACCCATTTGCATGGATATTCTTTGAAGACGATAATGTTCCGCTTGAAATCTCTTTAGAAGCATTCAATCCATTGATTCCTCTAAACGAGAAGGATTCAGGCCTGCCTGTAGCTATTTTCAAATGGAGGATTAGAAACAAGTCTAGGAGTAGAGTAGATCTGACTTTGGCAATGAGTATTTTAAACCCGATTGGTTACGATGGTGCTTCTACAATTACAAACAGGTTTAGTGATCTATTCGGTCAGAATCTAAATGAATTGGTAAGAGAACAAGGCTTCACGGGCATAAGGATGAGTAGTAGCAAGTATTCGAAGGACGATCCAAAATTCGGATCCATGGCTCTCGTCACAAGTTGGAAGGAAATAACATACACTTTGAGGTGGGAAAGATCTATATGGTGGGACGATATCCAAAGCTTTTGGAGGGATTTTTCGGAAGACGGACGTTTATCGGAAGATCCTACGCCAGACTATTCAATGGATGGGGAGACAGATGTGAGTACTCTCGGGCTTTTAGCAACTTTAGAACCTGGTGAAGAAGTCGTCTTACCGTTCATACTCTCATGGTATTTTCCGAATTTGGTTAATTACTGGAATACTGAAGAAGAAGTACGAGGAAAGAGAATAGGGAATTTCTACGCTAGGCTTTTCGAAGACGCTCTCGACGTGACTAGATACGTTGTAAATGAATTCGAAAGACTGGAGAGGGAGACAAGGCTATTCCACAAGACCCTCTTCGAAAGCACTCTTCCCGGATATGTTCTCGACGCTGTTTCAAGCCAGATTTCAACCATAAGGACGCCCACATGCCTATGGGCTGAAGACGGTAGGTTTTATGCTTTCGAAGGATGCTATGATAACAGCGGCTGCTGCTGGATGAATTGTACGCATGTTTGGAATTATGAGCAAACCTTAGCATTTCTCTTCCCGAATCTTGAGAGGACAATGCGACTAACAGATTTTCTCGACAATACTGATGAAAACGGGAACATGGCCTTCAGAACTTTAATACCCTTAGTGGGGGCAAGATGGAGGTTTAAGCCGGCAGCCGACGGGCAGATGGGCTGTATAATGAAGCTTTACAGAGAGTGGAAGCTAAGCGGAGACGATGAATTCCTGAGGAAACTCTGGCCCCGTGCTAAAAAGGCATTGGAATACGCTTGGAAGATGTGGGATAAGGATTGTGATGGCCTGATGGAAGGTGAGCAACATAATACGTATGATGTCGATTTCTATGGGCCCAATCCAATGGTTAGCTCGCTTTATCTGGGAGCCTTAAGAGCTGGAGAAGAAATTGCTAAATACCTAGGCGACTTAGAATCCGCTAAAAAATATAGGGAAATCTTTGAGAGGGGAAGAGATAATTTCAGCCGAATACTGTGGAATGGCGAGTATTATGTGCAAAGGCTTCAAACCGACTCGAACATAAGATATCAGTTCGGTGAAGGATGTCTTTCAGACCAGTTGCTGGGCCAATGGCTCAGCCATGTTATAGGTCTTGGATACATACTGCCAGAAGAACAGGTTAAATCTGCGTTAAAGTCAATCTTCCGTTACAATTGGAAGGAAAGGCTTTCGGAACACCATAACTGTCAAAGAACTTATGCTTTAAACGATGAAAATGGGCTGATCCTCTGTTCTTGGCCTAAGGGCGGTAAGCCTGATTATCCATTTCCATATTGTGATGAAGTTTGGACTGGCATAGAATACCAAGTAGCTGCCCATTTGATCTACGAGGGCTTCGTAGAGGAAGGGCTTAGGATAGTAAAGGGTGTTAGAGACAGGTACGACGGGTTGAAGAGAAACCCGTGGGATGAGGTTGAATGCGGCCATCATTATGCGAGAGCCATGTCAAGCTGGTCTCTACTACTTGCATTAAGCGGCTTTGAATACAGTGCTCCTGAGAAGACAATAGGGTTCTCGCCGAAAATATTTGAAGACGAATTCAAATGCTTCTTCTCAACTGGAAACTGCTGGGGAAGTTATAGCAGGGAGCTTAAACAAGGCCTTCAGAGGAATTTGATAGAGGTTCATTACGGAGTACTTAAGCTTAAAAGGATCAAGCTGATTTTTAATGGATCGTTAAATACAGGTCTAAGAATACGGCATTCTGGTAAGAGAGAGTTGGATGCTTC
>JAVZMD010000016.1:12273-18677 GCA_038883435.1 Thermoproteota archaeon | reverse complement strand
TAGGTTTTAATTCTCTTCAGGCTCAATATTTATCACAAATACTAGAACATTTGTCTTTTTAAATACAACTTCTTGAACCTACTTTTTATTTTTAAGATAAATAGTTAAATACAGCAACTTTATTTAAAATAATGAGATGAAAGAGGCAAAGCCTATTTATCTTTTCTTAATTATTACGATATTCCTTCTACGTCTTGGAGTTCAAGTAGTTGTGGTAGGAGAAGAGGTGCCGACCGTTATTAAAACCTATTATCCTTCTGATGATGCTTACGTTTCTTCTTCTAATCCGGATAGAAACTATGGGGGAGAAGACCATATAGGAATTAGGGTTGAAACAATGCTTCCGATGGATATCTGGCGGTCATACATAAGGTTTGACATCGACCTCCCACCGGGCTCAGTCATAGTTTCCTCAGTCTTATCGTTATACATGGATACTCCGCCTTCTATAAGCGGGACTATGGATTACTATCTTGTCTCTGGGCACTGGAGCGAGAAAACAATAACTTGGAACAATAAACCTGATGCTTCTGAATACGTAGGTTCAGCCAGTACTGGAACTAGCCCGAATTGGCTTGAGTTAAACGTTAAGTCGTCTGTCGAGAAATTCGTTTCGAGAGATGCTTCAGGATATGCTCCAAACTACGGTTGGATGCTTAAAGATAGAAGAGAAAACACTCCAATATATTACCTTATATGTTCTAAGGATCCTCTCACCAGAAAAAGCCCTCATTTGGATATTGCATATTATCCTCCACACTTAGAGCTTTTGATTTCTGGCAGTTCTATGGAAGCTGGAAGCTGGATCAAAATGTCAGTATACCGTAAGACTGTGGATGGAGAATCGATAACACGTGGAAGCCTTGTGGTTAAGCTTAGCTCATCATCTACTTTTCCAAATAAGAAATTTGCTTTAACTCCAGAAGGAACTGAAATAACTGAGCTTATAATACCCGATGGTTCAGACCATAAGGACTTCTACTATTACGATGAAAAAGCAGGGACATGGGAGATCCATGTTTGGACTGAACAGTATTCGCCTTACGGTGATGATGTTGAGCTTATTACTGTAAACCCTGGTCCCTTAGACCATTTCGTCTTCAATACTATTTCTTCTCCTAAAACCGTTATAGAACCATTTACCATAACGATTACTGCTTATGATGCCTATGGCAACGTTAAAACCGACTATACTGGAACGAATTCTCTATCAGACACTACTGGGACAATAGAGCCTAAGATGACCGGTGCTTTCGTAAACGGCAGGTGGATTGGCGACATTGTCATAAAGAAGGTTGCTAAGAACGTTAGGATTACTACCCGTGGTGCAGGCAAGTCTGGTGAGAGCAATGCTTTCGACGTTAAGGCTGGGCCTCCTGCTAAGATCGTTATAACGCCTTCAAGCTTCACGATGGATGCTGGAGAATTATACTCATATCTCAATATTTCTCTTAGAGATGCGAATGGTTTTGAGACAGTTGCTTCTTCAACAATAACTATGAGTCTTTCAACGTCATCATCTAAGGGAGAGTTTATAGATTGTGATACTGGAGAAAAAACAACGAGAATATACATAACGGCTGGCTCTGGCTGGGCTAAGATATGTTACAACGATACTAAACATGGAACCTGGACAATAGCCGCTTCGGCAACTGGTTTAACCACTGGAACAGCAACAGTAACGGTAATAGCCGATACTACTCCACCTTCGACAACGATAGCAATCGGCTCGCCCAAGTATTACGTCGGAAACAATATTTACGTAAATTCTTCAACAAGTTTCTCTCTATCTGCTTCGGACGATATGAGTGGAGTAAAAGAGACGAAGTACAGGATTGATGATGGACCATGGAAAGACTACACGGGTAAATTCAGTCTCTCAGGATATTCTGATGGCATTCATGAAATAAGGTATTACAGTATTGATAAAGCCGGTAATAATGAAGCTGAGAAAACGCTGACCGTTATACTCGATAATACTCCCCCGTCGATTGGAGATCCCTCCCCCACGGGGAGTATAATTCAGAAAACAAGTATGGTTACTTTCACGGTTATTGTGGAAGACCCTGGTTCAGGTGTTAAAGAGGTGAAACTAATTACAGATGGAGTTTATCAAGGTTTAATGACCAAAAGTGGGAATAACTATACTAGGACAATAAGCCTGAGTGAGGGAGATCATTTCTGGATGGTTGAAGCAGTAGACAACCTGGGCAATTCAGAGATTCAGGCTTACTCTCTAATATTAATTATCGACGATACCCCGCCAACAATATCAGGGTTATCCGGGCCTTCAGCACCCGCGTGGGGAGAATCAACCATAGTATCATGCCAAGTTTCCGATGAGGAATCGGGTGTTAAAGAAGTTATTCTTTATTATTCAACAGATGGAGGAGCATCCTGGTCTAGAATAGCTATGAGCCTCGTAGGAAATAGATATTCTGCTTCAATACCTCCTCAACCGCCTTTTGCAAAAATCAGATACTATGTTGAAGCCTCAGACAAGGTTGGAAACATTTCTCAGACGAATATGTTTGAATATGCGGTAGGCCTCCCAATATGGATATATATCTCCATTATAGTAATAGCGTGTGTAGTAATAGCTACAGTATTTTCATTAAGAAGAAAGAAGCCAAAACCCGGCCTGCCTCAGACGGCTCCAGAGCCCAAGCCTGAGGAGCCACCTACTTCTGCTTGGAAATATCCCGTAGAAGAGGTTTCTCAAGAGCCTCAGGAACCCGTTTTACAAAGTTTAGACTACAGGTCTAAAATATACGAAGAGATTAAACTACCTTTTGAAGAGAAAAGAGAAACCCGATATGAAGAATCATACGAGCAACAGCTTGAGGAAGCTCCTCCAGAAGAGGAGGAGAAGCCCTCTATCTTTGAGGAAGAGCAGCCGCTTCAGATTGAAGAGGAAAAGGAGGAAGAGGAGCAGCATCAACGAATTGAAGAAGAAGACTTAGAGCCCTAGTAAATCTGCATAGCTTTCTCTTCTTTTTTATTCACTTTTTCTTTATAAAAACTCTTAATAGGAACATGCCTTTCATAAAAATCATGAAGAAAGGTCTTACTGCTGAAGATGTGGCCGCCTCCTTATTGGAGAACCTTGGTTATTCTATTTTGGAGAGGAGGAAACAAGTAGTCGTTGGCGGAGTTAAAATAGCGGAGATAGATCTTGTTGCTAAAGACGTTGATGGAAATGTTTTTGCCGTAGAAGTAAAGTCTGGAAAGGCTTCGGTGACTGACGTTAGACAAGTTTACAGCAATTCTAAACTGATTAATGCTAAACCACTTCTCGTTTGTAGAGGTTTTTCAGACTCCTCTGCAATCAGCCTAGCTAGCGAATTCGAAGTCAGATATTTGCTTTTACCAGAATACTATCTATTCACGTTAGAGAACTTTAAAGAAATGGCTAAGGAATTGATACATGACATACTAGCTCTGTATTTTTCGTTGAAAATAGAGAACGTTAGGGAAGAAGATGTAGGAATTATTGAGGCGATTGCTATCTCAAAGGGATTCGGCGAAGCCGCAAATAGACTGGAAATTTCTGAAGAAGAGCTTGGTAAAAGAATATCAGAGTTAGGATTCTTCAGGTTTTCAGAAGGCGACTCATTCCAATACCTAAGGCTTCAGGCGTTGCTTATCCTAAACAGGATCAATCAAGAAAAAAGATTTGAGAAAATTTATGACAAGATTTATTCATTAGAAAAAAAGATAGATGACTTAGGAAGACGGATTCATCAAATTGGTTAAAGACAGTAATTATCTAATAAATATTCTCTTTAACGGTGTTCTATCGAAATCCTGATCGTTAGAAATTATTTCCTTTACTTTATTCCTTAACGCGACCGCTAAGTGCACGGCATCTTCATAATCTAACTCGTATTTTTCCATAAGTATCCTCGCTTCAATAAGATCTCTTAGGGCCAATGGTACTACTTTTAGACCCTGGAGACCTGTTATAGAGTCGATGACGTTTTTAACAAGATCTGTGTTTTTTAGAGTGTTTCCTGTCAAACCTGCCATTATTACCATGGTCTGGTAAAGAGTCAATGTTGAAGTTAAATAACTGTCCTTTGGAGAATTCTCGATCTTCTTAATCCATTGGTAAGCGGTTTTTCCCAGTGCAGGATGTTTTCCAAGCCAATATACAAAGACATTAACATCTACATAGCTTTCTGCTTCCACCATTCCTTCATAACCTCTTCAATAAACTTATCCAGGTCATCGGGCCACTTAACTACTTTGAAGGCACCGAAGTATTTTTCAGCCACGGGTTCCAGAGGTTCAACTAGAATGCTTTTGCCTCGTGCTTCAACCCTAACAGGGCTTCCTTTCTTCAATCCTGCTTCTACTCTCACCCTCTTTGGAATGAGTAGCCTCCCTTTTTCGTCGACCTTGCTTATCTCCATTTCCCACTAATAAATAATTTTCCCACTTATTAATATTTTTTCCCATATTTAACTTATGAAGAAGAGTCGTTCTATACCGATCTTCATTAGGTTTTCTGCCGAGTCGAGTAGTCTTGCTAGATCCGTTAGGCCCTATTAAGCCGATTAGCCCTCTGTCGATAATCGAAAGCATTACTCCATCTAATGCTCTTGTACCGCCGAAGAATTTAACCACATCCCGGACTTCAAGTATGCTGCTCATCTTTCTCTTTCTCCACCTGTTGTGATGCAGGGGGTTCTAATAGGTTTCTCTGGCAATATTCCTCTTGGATTAACTATAAGAACTACAACTATGAGAAGACCGATAATAATCCACCTGCCGTAATCTGGCGAGATAACAGTTATTCCTAACAGGGACGTGACCCGTTTGCTAATTGTCTCAATAGATATTAAAGCTTTCCTCAGTTAATGCTCATTCTTTCTATTATTCATATAGATGTACCATTCTCATAAAAACATGCAAGCATCACCGCATTCTTTAGATACCTTTGCTTGAACCTACATAACTATAATCTGGTATCCTCCTAAGCAGCATACCGCCTATGGGAACGGGATTAAGTTTTTGTGCTAGGGCTCTTGCCTTTTCAAGCTTAACACTACTCTCCGCGTAAATAGCATACAGCTTATCGCCTTTCTTAACTTGGCTACCCATTTTCTGCCATATTATCATGCCTGCTCCCTTATCTTTTGGAGCACCGGCTGTACGGCATATCTGTGTCACAGCAACATTACTCACCATCTGCACATACCCGTCTTCTGTGGCAGTCGCATCATAAGTATACTTTCCGACTTTAATGTCCTCTGAAGTGATTTCAGGGTTACCACCTTGAGCCTCGATTATCTCTTTGAATTTAGAAAGTGCCTTGCCGCTTCTCAACGTCTCTTCAGCAATATACTTACCTCTCCCCTTCTCAGCTACACCGGCCATTTCAAGAAGAAGACCTGCTAGCGCGCATGATTTTTCTACGAGGCTTCGAGGAGCATACTTTCCCTCGAGAGCCATAAGGGCTTCTCTCGCTTCTAGAGCCGGCCCAACAGCCCTACCCAATGGTTGGGAGCCATAAGTTATGGCACATTCAACCCTTATCCCCACTCTCCTACCCAACTCTATGAAGTCTTGAGCAAGTTCTCTAGCTTCATCCTCAGTCTCAACCTTTGCACCCTTTCCCATTGGAATATCTATCAGAAGTATTTCTACTCCTGCAGCCTTCTTTTTTGAAATCACTGATGCGAGAACCTGAGGCTTAGGGTCGAGAGAAAGAGGATACTCTACTCTTATTATCTTATCGTCTGCGGGAGCAAGGTTTACACTACCTCCCCATACTAGTGTTCCTCCAACTGTCTCAGCAATCTGCTTTATCTTCTGGGCTGTGTGGGAAACAGGAGCTAAAACCTCCATTGTATCAGCTATTCCGGAAGGGCTCGTTATAGCCCTGGAAGATGTCTTGGGTATTGTTACTCCGTTGGCTGCAACAATGGGGACTGTGAGGAGAGCATACTTATTGCCAGGTATCCCACCTATGCTGTGAACATCTACGATGGGGGATTTATCGAAGGTTATTCTTTCCCCAGTATCAACCATTGCATTGACCATTTCAGCGATCTCATCCATATCCATGCCCCTTATGGTCACAGCAGTAACGTAGGCAGATAGCTCTATGTCTGAAAGAGTATTGTCCACAATATCCTTTATTATCGTATATATCTCCTCTTTAGAGAGCTTCTGACCATTCATCTTCTTTTTAATACACTGTAGCGACGGTGGTCTTTCACCCGCTATAGCCTTTACCAACTCCCCCTCTGTAAGACCGAGAGCCTCAGAGACTTCTGTGAAAATTCCTATCTCTCCTTTTTTCACAAGCATAGGAGTGATGTTTGCAACAGCCGTTAGAGAACCTTTTTCACAAGATATTTTCACACGATCCAAAGGATGTATTCCAAGCTCTTCTG
>JAVZMD010000016.1:11137-12263 GCA_038883435.1 Thermoproteota archaeon | reverse complement strand
CTGTTTAACAGGACTTCAAATCCTCCCTGCTTAATATCAATGAGCCTAGCCCTAAATATGTTCATTGATATGTAACAAGTCAGCTTGCTTAAAAAGTTTGAAACTTAAAAAAAGAAGATTATTCTATTCTCGTTTATTTAACTTGCTAATCCTTCAGTTTCTTATGGCAGAACCACCAGTCAAAGCATTCGAATTCTCCTGCCTTAGCTTTCTCTAAACGGTTTTTAGCAGAGTCAATATCTCTAGCTGGTGGAATTATTACATGTTCCTTGATTAGCTCGTTATTCGGCCAGTTTGCGGGCATTGCGACACCATTTTTATCAGCTATCTGTATTGCTTTAACTATCCTCAGAATTTCATCAATGTTCCTACCCAGCTCCTGCGGATAATAAAGGATGACGCGTATTTTCTCCTTATCGTCAACTATGAAAACGGCTCTAACCGTGTTAGTTCCTTTTTTAGGATGTATGAGACCAAGCATGTTTGCAACTTCGCCAGTATCAGCTACTATTGGAAACTTTATCTCAACATTAAGCTTCTCTTTTATCCAGTTCACCCAGTTTATGTATGACTAAACAGTATAAACCATTTTCCTAAAAAAGCTTTAGGAAGCTCCATTACTCCATGTGTTGTTTGAACCTTCATCTCTGGAAAATCCTCCCCAAGGAGGGGTATGCTTTTTCTTTGAATTTCCAATCCCATTTTTAATAACCGGCATTATTTTTAATTTAGTGAATATATATGTTTTATCCGAATTTCGTAACCATTTTTCATTTAATGCTAAGGATTTAGCGTTTTATTATTTCATGACTTGTTGCAATAAGATAATTATTTGGAAATCCTTAATACATTGTCAAATTTAAGTGATAATAACTCCAATATTTTTTTCTCTCTTTCAGAAACTCCAGAACCTCTATCTTCAATTGGAAACTCGCTGTAATACGAGTTTGCGACGACAGTATCAGATAATTCTAAGCATTTGATTACTTTAGAAACATCACCAGCATGTAGATAGATCGAGAGGTCGTTAATGAAAATAATCGATGTAGGATTCATTATAAATTCTTGGAGTAAGGGCTCTATCGACCTTCTATTAAATTCCGCAAGGATTAGGACTTCATCTTTA
>JAVZMD010000016.1:0-11127 GCA_038883435.1 Thermoproteota archaeon | reverse complement strand
CTTGGAGCTCTTACTACCTCTGGCGCCAAGTACCTGACCTTGGAAACATTAGATGTGTAAGAAGAAATCCTACCGCCTATTCCCGGCACTGTTGTAGGCGACATGTCTATTACTGTGATGTCCCCGGTAGTAGTATTTTCGAGAAGCTTATCCAATATTTCTGCAGTTAGTTTTGTTTTGCCACTACCCATTGCTCCAAGTATTAATGTTTTTCTCCCTAAAATCTCTTCTATATTATTCAACAATCTTAAGAATACCAATTCTATCCAATGCTAAGACCAGTACTATTCCAATAGCCCATCCACTTATGGAGCTCAATGCCCATCCTAAGTAGAAGGGTAGCAGTGCACCAAATCTTGAGTGTAAAACTGATCCGAAGAAGGGATCAACTATGTACCATGATATAGTTCCGCCTACGAGGACTGTCCCCACAGGTTCGCCTAATGACGCTAGAACAATAGCGCTTCTGCTCCCAAATTTCTTCTTAAACAAGACGTATAGGATTCCAACTATTAATCCTCCGGGGATTCCACCGGGATAAGCAAACACCGTTCCTACTCCAAGCATTATTCGTAAAGTGCCAACGATCATCGCACAGAGAGAAGCCCATAAGGGGCCAACCATTATCCCGGCTAGGACATTAACCATGTGTTGACCTGGAAATGCTTTCGTCGGACCCCATTGGAACCATGCTACCGGTGAAACAACTAAAGCAAGTGCCGAAAGCAATGCTGAAAGTACAGGTCTTCTTAGAGACTTGCTTCTAATCATTTTAACTACCCAGCTTAGAAGCTATCATCAATACTTTTGTAGCCACTTCAACAGCGTTTCTGCCAATTATTCTCACCATCGGCTCCTTGCCAACGTCTCCAAGGTCATATATTACGTCAGGTATTTTCCCAGCCTTCTCGATTGCTTTTCCAACACCCCATGGAAGGCTTCCTCCTTCTCTAGTTTTAACTTCATCAGGCTCTTCCCTTCTGTCAAAAGACGAAACTGTTAATCCTAAGGATTTACATGCCTCAATTATTTCATTTGAATATCTTATGTTCATGGCCGCTCTCCACTCCTCTCCGTATTCCATTACCTTTAGGACTATTCGGGCTACGTGTGAAGAGGCGCCGAACTCTGGGCCTCTGATAGCGAATACTCTATCTTCCAATTTGATAAGCCTTCCAGGTATTCCAGCAACGTCCATTATTGAATTAGCATAGGGCTTGGGCAGAGCCATAACTATATTACTCCCAACTTCAGGAATTAGCTTCGCTATTTTAGAAGATTCTAACATTTTGACGGCATTGTACAAGTTTTCTATAACCCTGTATTTTTCAGCACCTATTTGCATCCATGCGATTGGATTAACTGGCCCATGTCCCTTGCCAATGCTTAAACCATATTTTATTGCAATCTGTATGAAGTTCTTAGCTTCTTCTAAAGCCTCCATAATACTCTTCCCCTTAGCAAGTCCTGCGGTAATGGCTGCGGAGAAGCTACATCCAGTTCCATGAGTGTTCCTCGTATCAATTCTACTGCCACGTAATTCACGAAACTCCCCGTCACTGTAAACTATATCGATAGCCTCATTACCGTTCTCTAAATGGCCTCCTTTAACGACAACAGCCTTAGGGCCTAGGTTAGCAATCTTCTTAGCAGCATCTCGCATATCCGCCAATGTGGAAATCTTCAAACCGCTTAAAACCTCAGCCTCGAATATATTCGGAGTAACTACCGTTGCTACAGGCAGCAGGATTTTTTTCAAAGATTCTTCAGCCTCAGGCTTAAGTAAACGAGCTCCACTCTTTGCAATCATCACAGGGTCTACAACAAGTGGAAACCCGTATTCTCTAATCTTTCTCGCAACAAGCTCTATTACTTCGCTCCTGTAAAGCATGCCTGTCTTGGCAGCATCTATACCCATGTCTTCAAAGACAACATCGATTTGTTTTTCAATGACGTCTAACTCCACATCCTGTACGCTAAAGACGTCAACAGTATTCTGTGCAGTTATCGCTGTTAGTGCTACAGTTCCGTGTACCCCCATAGCTGAAAAGGTTTTAAGATCTGCCTCTATCCCTGCTCCTCCACCTGAATCGCTTCCTGCTATGGTCATGGCAATTTGGATCTTCTCCATTTTATCAAAGAAATGGAATAAACATGTTTATAAACATGTTGGTAAAATATATTTTCGTGAAACCACCCTGCGAATACGTAATAAAAAGCTACCTACCCCAACTTAGAGCGAGAATAGTTAGAGAACTAGTAGAGAGACATGGCTGGAGTATAACGAGTGCAGCAAAAGTATTAGGAATTTCCCCTACCGCAGCGACAAAGTATAAAAGGATAATAGCAACATCCAGTAGCTATTACGTAAGTGGCTTAGACCAGTTTTCTAAAAATCTTGCTGGGAAAATATTGAGAAATGAAATTACACCGAGTAAGTTTGTTTGAAATGCATGGAGGAAAGAGCAAGAGGAAACCTTTGTAAATTTCACAGGAAGGCTCAGCCTAAACTCGAAGGCTGTAAAAGTTGTTTTAAAGCATTTCACAAGATGGTTGAGAGCTCATTTGAAAGATTTGAAATACTGGAAGAATTGGAAAGGGCGCTTGAAATCCTCTCGACATGTAGCAACTTGGAGAGATTAATACCTGAGGTTAGGACCAATATAGTAATGTGTACAAAATCGCCTGAGGGGGTTGAAGACGTTGCAGCTTTCCCCGGAAGGCTTACTTTCATTAACGGGAGCATAAGGGCATTCTCAAAACCAGAGTTTAATTCCTCTAAACATATGTCTTCTGTTCTACTTGCTGCAAACTCTATAGACCCCAATATAAGAAGCGCAATGTGCATAAAGTACGATGAAAAAATTGAGGAATCAATAGAAAAATGTGGATTAAGAAAGACGGTGTTTGACCGTTCTAAGTATGAGAACATTGAATCGTTCATAAGGAGCTTGAAGACTTTGGGAGACGTTATTGTCGATAAGGGTGGTGTCGGAATAGAACCAGTAGCCTACGTTTTCGACAAATGCGCCATAGACGTAGCTAAGAGAGTAATTGCAATAGCGAGAAACCTCTCTGCTTAAAAACTACTAGACGATTTCAGTAATAATTTTTCATTCGCCTCCTTATTTGCGTATATCTTAATGAACTCTGGTAATACTTTTTCTACAAATCTCATAGAAGGACTACCCAGTTTTACACCACTGCATCCCCTATTCAAGTATATGTAAAATACTTCGGTCCCGTACTTGAATTCCGATAATTCTTCATTACCATACTTTGGCATCCTTAGCACTCGGAATGGAAACATTCGACAAACATACGGCTTTTCGTCATGAATTCTACATAGATACTTTTCACCATGCTTCTTGAGAAAAAAGCATTTACCATCATGTAATAGTCTTATGTAGAACATTCTCTCATCGGGTTCAACCGACCTGGGTCCGTACCTGGGCTCTATCTTGCATCGCTGATCTTAGTGCTTATTGAAACACCTTCTTCTGTAGGCACTACTATCGTTTTCCAATTTTTCTTTGAGATCTCGTTCAAAAATGCGTTAACAGTCCCGTAATGATGTTTGACATTATGTGCTAGAATTACTCCTCCATCAATTACTTTATCCTTAACTTCATTGAAAAAGTTAAAATAGTGCTCTTTGTCAATATCTATGAACACTAGATTTAACTCCTCTCTGATTCCTTTAACGTATTCTAACGCATCACCGTTGATAGGGATGATCAGATTGTTTAGGTAGTACTTATTGACGAGATCTTCGAGCCTTCTGAATCTTAGGGCTTCTCTCTCAATAGCGTAAATTTTACCCTCTACTCCAGATTCATAGAGAGCTTTAGCCATCCATATTGTTGAAAATCCTACTCCAGCACCAGCATCAACCGCTACTAGTCTTCCAAACTTTAGGGCAGTCAAGTATGCTACTGAGTATATGACGTAGGCATCTTCAATCCTTATTGATGGAATATTGAGCCTCAGGGAATTGTTTAACGCCTCCTTCATTATTTCATCCCATTGACGCTTCTCATTAAACATAGATGATTCAAGATAAATTTGTATTTTAGGCTTACCTGTGGAATAAAACTTATGAAACAGACGGTATTAATCCTAAGATGTTATGAAAAAGGTATCTGATGAGGATGTTAGGAAGAAGATACTTATCCTCCAGCGGAATGAATTTACTGAACACCTTTTTTACAAGGCATTGTCTAAAAAGGCTAAGGATAAGAATTCAGAGCTTTTGAAGAAAATTTCCGAGGATGAGCTTCGCCACTATAATGAATGGAAAAAATATACAGGCATAGACACTGCTCCGAAGAGAATTATGCTTTTGAAATACTTGCTTTTTTCAAAAATATTCGGTTTCACTTTCGCAATTAAGCTAATGGAGAAAGGGGAGGAAAAGGCTGAGAAGGCATATTCACAATTATCCAAAGCCTTTCCAGAAGCAGAGGAAATAATGCGCGACGAAGAAGCACATGAAGATATTCTAATAAGCATGATAGAGGAGGAGAGGATAAGATACATCGGGTCGATGGTGCTGGGGATTAACGATGCATTGGTCGAATTGAGTGGAGCATTAGCCGGTCTATCTCTAACTCTTCAAAACAATAGGATTGTAGGCGTAGCAGGGCTAGTGACTGGCATTGCTGCATCACTCTCAATGTCCGCATCAGAGTATTTATCTCAGAAAGCTGAAAAAATTGGAATAAGCCCATCTAAAGCCGCGCTTTACACGGGCATTGCCTACATACTAACTGTAATTTTATTGACGATACCTTACTTAACTCTTGCGGATTATCCTATTGCTCTTGTCATAATGCTAATTAGCGTAATCATAATAATCTCTATACTAACATTTTTCATCTCTACAGTTAGGGATATTCCGTTCAAGAGAATGCTTCTAGAAATGCTATTGATAAGTCTTGGAGTTGCTACAGTATCCTTTGCAATTGGTTGGCTTATGAGGATAGTTTTTAATATAGAGGTTTAAAGTTCAGAGCTTATCTTCTCGTCAAATAATGCGTTTACAATGTTTGAATATAAAATGAAACTCGTCGAGAAGCATATGTTTAAAAATCTAGTTGAAACTGTATGTTGAAAGAAGATTGATAATAAAAAGTTTCATTGCAGGCCTCTTGGAAACAAACTGTTACCTTGTTGCTTGTAAGGAAACTCTGAACGCTATTCTAATTGATGCGGGCTTCAATGAAGAAGCCGAAGCAATAACAGCCATTAGAGAAATAGAGAAAAACAATTTAAAAGTTAAATACGTTTTGAATACTCACTGGCATCCTGACCATACTGCGGGCAACGAATACTTTAGAGAAAAACTCGGGGCATTAATTATCATTCATAGAGACGATGCACCTATGCTCCACACTGGAGCTTCCCTTTTAGGTTTAAAAGTAAAACCACATAGGCCCGACAAGACTGTAACAGATGGGGATTTAATTGAAATAGGGAAAACGTGCCTCAAGGTTGTTCACACACCTGGTCATACGAGGGGAAGCATATGCCTGTTAGGAAAGGGAGTAGTCTTTACTGGTGATACGCTTTTCGCAGGATCTGTCGGGAGGACTGATCTTCCAGGAGGATCCTTTGAGGAGATAATAAGATCGATAAGAAATAAGCTAATGACGCTTCCTGACGAGACCTTGGTTTATCCAGGCCATGGGCCTTCTTCAAGTATTGGTAAGGAGAAGAGGACAAATCCGTTTCTAATCGACGTTTATTGAACATATCTCCTTATGCAACTCCGTGAAAGCATACATTGGTTACTGAAGGTTATATTGTGTATTGCATAACCTTGTCAAAGTATTACTGGTATTTTAAAACCGCATTTAGGACATGTATTACTATTAGTTATTCTATTGCTTACGACCATAAATCCGAAGCGTTTTATTAACAGCTCTCCGCATTGGGGGCACCAAGTATTCTCATACTTATGTCCAGGGACATTGCCAATATAGGGAAACAATACTCCCATGGACCAAGCCAGTTCTCTAGCCCTCTCTAAAGTTTTAACAGGTGTGGAGGGAGCATTAAACTTGTACTCTGGATGATAACGCGTAAAATGAATAGGTACATCTGGACCGAGTTCTTTTAGATGCTTTTCTATTGATTGCTTCAAGCATTCGTCATCATCGTTGAGTCTAGGAATCACGAGGTTAACTATCTCTACATGGAGTCCGAGTTCTCTAGCCTTACGAGCATTCCTCCAGACTATTTCAGCCTTAACCCCTCCACAATACTTTTCGTAAACTTCTTCATCACCCTTAACATCGAATTTTATAGCATCTAAACCTGCTTCCGCAAGAGCCTCCAATGCTTGAATTGTCATATACCCGTTTGAAACATAAGTATTGTAAAGACCCTGGCTCTTAGCTATTGGAAAAAGGTCTAAGCTGTACTCAAGCAAGAGAGTGGGTTCATTAAAAGATATGGAGGTACCGCTACAGCCATTACTCCAGGCAATACTCAAAAATTCCTCAGGGCTAATGTAATTAGCCTTCCTAGGGTCTGGTTGGACTTTAGAAATCTCATAATTTTGACACCAAGGGCAGGTAAAGTTGCAACTCCATGTTCCAACAGTAAGTGTTAGAGTACCAGGGTGGAAATGAAAGAAAGGCTTCTTCTCAATAGGGTTTGCTGAAATAGAGGATATGTCCCCGTAAACAATCGTGTATAGTTTTCCCTCGACATTCACCCTGGTGCCACAGAATCCCTGAGAACCTTCTTTAATCCTGCATCGACGCTCGCAGGTTAAGCATACCGTTTCGTTTTCCCTTGTCTTCTCATAGAACCTTGCTTCTCTAACCGTTGAATATTGCGTAAGCTCAGCCCACTTCAACGTTTTTAAAAGGCTCTTGGAGGTAAAAGCCTTTTCGTACTTAAGCAGGTTGAGGGTAAAGAGGGGGTTGACTCAGCAGCGCTACCTTATTGCCTACAGTTTAGCCCTATACCATAGGGAACGCGGGAAAAACTCAAAATATTTCACTAATGACTAAAACAACCTTTCTTAAACATCCTAAGAACTAGGAGAGGGGAAAGATAGGCTGAGGTCTTCGTCGCCTACTACCTAATCCAAGAAAAGAATTAAACAAGATTTTAAAACAGAGATGAGTCGAGCTCCTAGACTAGTTGAGGAGCTCAAGTTTCAGAAAATTTAATGAAAGAGGTCAAAAGAGATTATCTGGGATTTGTCGGAGAATGACATGGTTTTTATGATTGGTTTCAGCTCTTTTGTTAATCCTTTCGCAATTCTATATTTTCTCTCACATGTTAAACATAACAATTCTTCTCTAATCCTTTTGTAGAACTTAGCTTTCTTAATGTAGGGTACTTGATTAACTCCACGTCTAGTTTTGAACCCATCGTTATGAAAAACTACATACGTGTCCTTAAAGCTTTTTAAAAGCTTCATTGAAAACGTTCAAAATGAACAGTGTTATTTCAATCTATTTTTTCTGAACAATTTCTCAATTTATGTCAATTAGAATAATGGAAAAATACGATTCAATCTATTCTAAGTTTTTGGTAGATATTTGAAACATTAATAAATATTATTTAAAATTCCAAAAGGTTTATAAGATACAGCTTTCCCTTTTTACGTGAGTAAAAATGGCAGAGAAACCTACTGCTGCTTTTATACTGTCTTTGGTTGGGGCAATTCTCGTCACTATCAACGGAGTGATAATTGCAGTCGTCTTATCTTTTGCAGGAGCATTAGTAGGCATGTTATTTCCCGCTTTAGGAGGCTTAGCCATACTTATCGGGATCGGGTCAATTGTAATTGGAATATTGATGCTCATAGGTGCTTTTATGATCAACTCCGTAAACAAAAGCAGGGTTACAACAGGTTCAATACTCGTCATAATTTTTTCAATAATTGCTTTTTTCATTGGAGGAGGCTTCTTCTACATAGGCACTATACTCGGCATAATCGGAGGCGTATTCGGCCTAATCTGGAAGCCCTCGGAAGCGGTACCTCCGCCACCTCCTTCTTACTAAAACTCCACAGCCACCATTCTTTTTTCTAGTTCTCCAGGGGAAGATTGTGTAAATCATTATAAGGAGTCAAAAACCCATTAAAGGTTCTAACTTTTTCCTGAGAGACTTAAGTTCATTATCCTCAAGCATGTCGAATACTTGTCTCTTAGTTTCCTCCTCTATTCTAGTAACACCATATCCCATCCTTAAATATCTCTTAGCCTGAATTATTGTAGATAAGAGATCGCATAGTTTCGCTATTTTAGCTTCTTTAGTTTCTCCTCTTAAAAACTCCAATATAAGGTTCACAATGATATTCGATTCTATTTCCATTGCCGCCTCTGTATCGTTTCTAGTTATTCTGGAGGATGTCCATTTCGGAATATCGCCCATTACTGCTTCAGAAAGGTCGTGAACAAGAGCTAATGTAGCAGCTTTCTCAGGATTTGCACCAATTATCGGGGCTAGCTCTATAGCCAGTATTGCAGCTTCGAAAGAATGCGCGGCTACGGTCTCGGCATCAAGCACGCCGAGCTGCATCCAACCAGTTCGTCTAAGGCATTTGACAGCATTTATCGCATCCAGTATTTTCATGGCTTAAGTCTATGGGTGCCTTATAGAAAAACTTTCTTTACATTATCCCTGCATCTATACGGCCAGCCGCACCCCAGAATCTCTCGGCTATCCTTTCTAAACCATTTGGTTTTCTTTCAGATAACCACAGCTTGCAATACCTATTGGCCAAAGAGATTAAATCTGAAGGCTTAACATCCCTATTTAGCCTCTTTAAGCATACTTCAATACAATTTCTTATAAATTCCAAGTCCTCAGGCAATCTTACCCTCTTAATTTTCTCAAGCAAACTGCTCCAATATTCTTTCAAGGATTCACGTTCCGTATTCGACATCCTGTAATACCAGAAGTCTGCAAAAAGCACGTGTTTTAACATTTCCGAAACTTCTGGTTGTCCAAATAGCTTCCTAACTTCCACTATTTCAATAGGTTCGCCTGTTAGAATACTCCATTTTTTCTCCCATTTACCTACTCCTTCAGCATACTCCATACACGCGAGAATAAGGGGCTCAAGGAAAGAGAATAAGCATTCTTCGCCATCATCACCCCATGCTGTAACCATAAACCCACTTACCCCCTCTTCTCGAGCTGCTGCAAGAAAGTTCTTCATATTCTCTAGAGCAATTTTGAAATTAGGATAGTACCTATTCCAGTTTGAAAAGCCGGGACATACTATTTGCTGCATCTTTCTACTACCCAGCATGTTTATCTTATTCTTAAAATATTCCTTATCACCAGGACTGTAATCCCAGTTTGCAATCACTACGCTTTCCCACACTGGGCTTTCGATAACTCTTAACCATTTTACTTTCTCCTCCTCGCGTAAGTACATCCCTGTTAGCATGTCTCCCCATACTATCGGTGTCTTGCCCTTCTCTCTAACGATGTTTACCATTTCTCTATGATGCTCTTCGTAAAGCCGTGGTCCCTCGAAAATCCCTGTTCTATCTAGGCTCCTACCTCTTCCCATTGCCCATGTTTCATCACCACCTATATGTATGTACTTAGATGGAGAGGCTTCTACTGTCTCACTAAGTAGTTCGTGTGCAAATTGTCTAGCCTCCTCATTACCAACATCTAAACATCCTTCTCGAGGATCATGCCACTCGCTAAACGCATGGTATTCAGGCAATAAGAGAATGTGCTCCATGTGGCCAGCTAGCTCTAACGATGGGAAAACTTCTATTCCCAGCATTTTTCCATAATTGACAATTTCGGTGTATTCTTGCTTTGTCAATCTGCCCCTGTGGACACCAATATCCGGATGCTTCTCCCATGGGAAAAGATCCTCGAAGTATATTGCAAAATAGTTATATTTTAAGAGGAAAAGCCATCTTAAAATTCTTTTAAAAGTTTCAACTTTAGGAACCCCTCCACGTGCAATATCTAGGTGAAACCCTCTAAATGAGAATCTAAATTCTTCCACTACTCTAATTTCCGGAATATAACCGGGATTCTGCTTTAGAAGCTGGATAATTGTCGCATAACAAATCTTCTCATCACCCCATATTGTTATTTCGTTACTCTCTCCTTTTACATGTACACCATTTCTGCTTCCAGTGGTTTTTACTATCCTCCATGAACCCTGAGGAATGTTGAATTCTCTATTAAGAAATTCAGGAAGGGCAACCCCATCGAATTCAAACCACCTTCCAGAAAACTCTTGGTCTCTGGGCTCAGGAACTATTTTCACACTTTTTTCAATACGATCCACGATTTTACTGGCTTTGAATTAAAATATAAAGTTTGTTTGCAATTAATTCAACGATTTTTAGCAAAGGGAACTCAAAACAATGTATTAGTACTATACAGGATTAAGCCCCTAGAAGATATGCTTCTGCTCTGAGTAATACCCGTCGAAGTATTGTTTTCAGCTTCAGAGGCTTCGTTGTATTAAATTCGAATGATGTTTATATAACCCGGCTATGGAAATATCCTGGATTGAGTTACCTAGAGAATGTTAGAAAGCTTCTAGAATACCATGGAGAAGCAAAGAGAGAAGTTTACTTAGATTTAGAAAACTCTGCCCCAGTACCTAACGAAGTCCTAAATGAAATGCTGCCCTATTTCAATTATAAGGCCTACGGAAACCCTACGCTAACTCATAAGCAAGGTTGGGAGGCTTATGAGGTAATTATGGAAGCTGCAGATAATATTGCTAAATCAATAGGGGCCTCACCAGAAGAATTATGTTTTACAAGTGGTGAAGCAGAAGCCAATAATACTGCTATCTTGGGTTCAGTATTAGAGAAAAAGGGAAAGATAATCACTTCCACTATAGACCCATTGACGATTCTATTACCAATAGAAATACTTGAGAAAAGAGGTTTTGAAGTGGTAAAGGTTTCAGTTGATTCGGAGGGTTTCATAAATTTGGATGAGTTTTCAAAAGCTATAGATAAAAACACCGTATTGGTAAGTACGAGCATTATTAATAATGAGATTGGCACTATAGAGCCCTTTAAAGAGATCGTGGAAATAGCAAAAGACAAGAATCCTGAGATGATTGTTCATATGGATGCTTCAGATGCTTATGGTAGAGTAATGTTT
>JAVZMD010000015.1:0-19471 GCA_038883435.1 Thermoproteota archaeon | reverse complement strand
CTTATGGGAAGACCACAATTACGACCGCATTAGCAATGTCAGCAGTAAAAGGAAATTGCCTGTATTCTAGAGTTATTCATGTATTGCCGATGCGAAGCATAGCCGATCAACTTGGGGCAGAGATAAAAAACACATTCAAAAAATTTAACTGCGGGAATGAAGTAAAAGTAGCGATCCAGCATCTTGGGTTGGCTGAATCCCCATTTTTTGCAAAAAAGGTAGTTATAACGACCTTGGATACATTTCTTCTAAATTTTTTTAAGGCACCTGTTGCCGAACTCGAAAAGCTTTTCGAAAAGAATAAACGAATTTGAAAGAAGGAAAGTCCTCTGCTTCGACTTAAAGGACCTAGAGAGGATCGTCTTTTAAAGGGCTCACCGAGTTTTTCTTCTTTGGATGACAACGCAGACAACCATTCATAGCGCGGTACTAAAATATTCTGTTAAAAATTGTTGGATAGTAGGGACATGCTGAGCTTTGAACAGGGTATAAAATAATGCTACCACAAATTTTAAATAGATATGAGTGACGAATTTGAAGATGTGCGTAACGGAGAGAAAATAAATGAAGTCGAGGTTGGAGAATTTCGATATTTCAGGAAGATCCTCTTAGACTCCCTTTACTTATCTGGGTGTCAAATTATTTCAGCAACTGAGAATAGAATTGAACTTGTCGAAACCAAAACAGAGAGAGATAATTATTAATATGGAACATTCTCCAGCTCAAAAAGAAGGCTTTATACTCCGCTATCAGATTGCTATTCCTTTTCCTCTAGGAGGAACAATAATACTTCTTATTGCTATTCTTCTTTCCCTCTTCTGGTCCCTTAATACTGGCTTGTATCAACTACTTCTCCTAATTTACGTTCCATACATTACTTATGTCCTTATTGGAGTCTTTAATTGGAGAAACTCTTCAAAAACTCTTCGTGGGAAGATAGGTAGAATAATTCATGAAGCTGCTGAACAATCACTTAAAGCCTCCTAATTCGCCATCTATAAATAAACGAACTTACGAAATATTCGCTTTCTCATCGCATCCTGAGTGCAGCTATAGACGCTGAGAATTTCTTGAATCGGAGCATGGAGAATCCCTAGAACTTCCACCTCATCCTCTCAACTCTCTCTATGCTTCTCCTCGCCTTCTTGAACTCCTTGTAATGGGTTTCGCACAAGTATGCTCTCTTAGCTTCCCTATTCATTCTGAGCCCTGCTTCACTAGCGCTTTTGAAAGCCACTGACCTCACAGCTTTATTCTGGCAACCCTCTACGCTGCAGTCGACGCCCTTATCCACCTTGCCCAAAGCCGGCTACTACCTACGGTTAATGGTTATAAAAACATTAGGCTAAGTAGGTTTAAATGAGCGTTTGAGCTGGTTTCCTAGCAGCCCAGAACCTCCAGGTGGCGTAGAGCCTCTGGAGAACGGTTATCTGACCGAAGACTATGAGAAGTATCATTGAGAACATTATAGCCCAATTGAAAAACGGGTTTAAGAAGGTCGCGACAGATATTATCAATATCTTCTCAACCCTCTCCAATATCCCCACGGAAGCATCTTTCATCTCCCCAACGCTCTCAGCCCTAGCCCTAACATAGCTGGAAGCTATTACGCTGAACATCGCAACATAGGCGAGAGGCCATTCGATGTAGCCTCCTAATGCTGGACCGAGAACGTAAAAAAACTCGGTATACCTGTCTACTAGGGCATCCAGTGTTCCACCAAATCCACTTACCCTCTTAGTTATCCTCGCCACGACACCGTCAAGAACATCGAATAAGCCTGAGAATAGTATTGCTACACCCGCTAAGAAGAGGTGTCTGTAGGAATAGAAGAAGGCTGCTACAACCGCAGATAGTAGGCCAAGTATCGTCAAACCAGTAGGGGTTATAACGGGGGCGAGTATGCTGCCCAGTTTAGAGAATAGTTTCTCACTCTTTCTCCTGAGACTCCCCAGAACCACTCCTACCTGCCCCCTCGAGGGTCTGGAGTATACCCCTAATGTATTCTATGCCTTTCTCAAGAGTATCCCTTCCCTTATCAGTCTGACGGTAGTAGACCTTCCTGACGTTTATCCTCCCTCCTCCACCACCCTCAGGCTCCATAACCCTCTCAACAAGACCTTCTCTCTCCATTTTATAGAGTACAACGTAAGCGGTTATCGTAGCTATGGGGATTTTGAAATCGCTTCTAAGCCTCCCAGCTATCTCATAACCATACATAGGTTTCTCCCTTAGCATCGTAAGGATGTATAGCCACAGGTTTTCCTTCGTAAGCTTTTCAACAAGTCTCTCGTAAGCCATTACTCAACCACCTTCCTCTCCTCCCTAGACCTTACTCTTACTATGCCTGCGTGAACGGCACAGGAGACGCAGTAGTACTTGGTAATGCTGACTCTTGGGATGAATGTTCCTGACTTCCTAAGCTCCTTGGCCAAGGCGGGGTCGATGTAGGACACTCTTCTGGTGGCTTTAATAGCCTTGTCTACTGGGATTCTACTCCCACAATTCGTACAACTGACGTACTCGGCCCTTCCCTTTCCTCCCTTAGCCCTACCTCTCGACTTTCTCTTCTTAGCCATCCTTCTTTTTTACACTCATAAGCCTAATATTTAGCTTTTTTCAAGCCACAATGTTTTTAAAAAGAAAGCCACGTCTCAGCCCGCAGGTTGAGCGTTAAGCACGACCTAGGCCTAACTGTCAAGAAGAGCGAGGATTTTTCAGAATGGTACAGTCAGCTAGTTACTAAATCAGGCTTAGCCGACTATGCTCCAGTACATGGCTGTATAATATTCAGAGAGCTTGCGTATTCGATATGGGAGAAGGTAATGAGCATACTTGATTCTGAATTCAAGAAGATAGGCGTGAAAAATGCTTACTTCCCGCTTCTAATTCCTGAGAGGCTGCTCAAGAAGGAGGCTGAACATTTCAAAGGCTTCACACCAGAGGTTGCTTGGGTTACTCACGGTGGCGATGAGCTCCTATCGGAAAGGCTGGCGATAAGGCCTACTTCAGAGACTATAATGTACGAGATGTATGCTAAGTGGATAAGGAGCTGGAGGGACTTGCCGTTAAAGCTTAACCAGTGGTGTAACATCGTAAGGTGGGAGATAAAGTCTACAAAGCCTTTTTTGAGGAACACCGAGTTCCTCTGGCAAGAGGGCCACACTGCGCATGCTACGAGAGAGGAGGCATTGCAACAGGCTCTTGAAATACTGAAGATCTACAAGAGGTTTGTTGAGGAATACTTGGCAATACCTGTCTTAGACGGTTTTAAAACAGAATGGGAAAAATTTGCGGGTGCTGAGGCTACTTTCACACTTGAGGCACTGATGCCGGACGGTAGGGCGCTTCAGGCCGGTACATCTCATTTCCTAGGTCAAAACTTCTCAAAGGCATTTGGGATCACATTCTTGGATAAAGACGGCTCCACCAACTACGTTTGGCAAACATCTTGGGGTGTTTCAACAAGACTGATAGGAGCCATGGTCATGGTGCACGGCGACGACAGGGGCCTTATAATCCCCCCGAAGGTAGCTCCTATGCAAGTGGTAATAATCCCAATATTCTACAGCGAAGAGGATAGGATGAGAATATTCTCGAAATGCAGGGAGGTTGAAGACAGGCTTTTGAAAAGGAGTGTTTCAGCTCAAGCGGATTTGAGGGAGGACTATACCCCCGGATGGAAATATAATGATTGGGAGCTTAAGGGCGTGCCCGTGAGAATAGAAATCGGCCCTAGGGATGTTAACGAGGGAATGCTCACATTGTTTAGGAGAGATAGGCTTGAGAGGATTAGGATAAGGGATTCCGAGTTGGAGAATGAAGTGGATTTGCTTCTAGAAGATATTCAGAAAAGCCTCTACGAGAAGGCTAAAAATATGATGATTGAGAAGACCGGTAGGGCAAGGACGATGAGCGAGCTCGCCGATTTAATTTCCAAGGGGATGATGGTTGAAGCATGCTGGTGCGGTTCGAAGGAGTGTGATGAGTCAGTAAAGGAGGAGACAGGCGCGTCCATAAGGCTAATCCCATTCGAAGAAAAACCTGTTTTCTCAACTTGCGTGAAGTGTGGGAAAACCGCTTCGAAAGTAGTATACTTCGCAAGGGCATACTGATTTAAAATGGTTCTTATAGCAGGGATAGATGAGGCTGGGAGAGGTTGTGTAATAGGTCCCCTAGTGGTTGCGATGGCTGGCGTTGAGGATAAGATGATTCCTCTGCTCGTCGAAGCGGGTGTTAAAGATTCTAAGATGCTTAGTCCAAGGAGAAGACTCCTTATCGCATCAAGCATTAGGAAAATATCTAAGGTGGTTGAGGTAAGGAGGATTAGCGCTAACCGTATAGATGAGCTTAGAAAAAAGGGGGTAAGTCTAAACGAGATAGAAGCAATGCTAATCGGAAGTATACTTGCTAAACATCGTTATGGCACTTTTTATGTTGATTCGGTCGACAGGAATTGTAGCAGGTTTAGAAATACCATACTAAGGTATGCAACGGGTTTCAAGGGAGAGCTTATAGTTAAGAACTACCTGGATGAGTCGAACCCGCTTGTAAGTGCTGCTAGTATCGTAGCCAAGGTGGAGAGGGATAGGGCTATTGAAAGGATTCTCAAAGAAGTCGAACTGCCGAAATGCTCAGGGTATCCCGGAGACTCTAAAACGATAAGGGTTGTGGAGCAGCTCTTGAACTCAGGGAGTGGAAGGGGATTTATAAGAATGAGTTGGAATACGGTTCGAAGAATTAGCACGCGGCTTAATCAAGATAAGCTCAGTAAGTTTCTCTAAATCTTCCTAGAGATTATTAACTCATGCATCATAGCATAGGGTTCAATATTAACAACTTCTTCAATCCTATATCTCCCAGTTGCCTTAAGCCTTGCCTCTTCCTTCTCGAATATTTCATTAGCCTTCTTCGTTGAATCAACACTACTTGCTTTGAGAGCAATTACGAGAAAGCCATCCTTCTTTAGGAAAATATCAGCATTCATCAATGCTATATCAACTTCATCTGGTTGAGCCACATCACAATAAACAGTTTCAACTTCTTGCAATAACCAGCTATATTCGAATACGTTTCTAGCATCAGCAAGAATAGGCACTACGTTCCGCCTCTTCTCCGAAACTTTTTCGATGAAGTCTCTGAAAGGCCTATGTGCAACTTCAACCGCGTAGACAATACCCTCTAGTCCAACTATGTCTGAAACATGACTAACAGTTGTTCCAGATGCAGCTCCCAGATAGAGTATTCTCCAACCGGGCTTTATGAAGAAGTTTTTTAAGCCCTTAACGATAGCAGCGGCTATCTTACTCCTATAGGGATTCCAAACCCTGTATTCAGCATCGTTGATTCTAATTATTTTCTCGCCGTAGACAAGTGTCCCGGGTGCAACGCTTAAAGTAGCTATGTTACTTCCTTCTTCATCCTCAATCTCATATACTCCTTTGAAAACCTCCCTTTGTTTCAACTAGCCTCACCCCTTAAGATTCTAATCCTATTCTCAACTTCCTTCTTAAGCTCATCTCCAATAAACCTTCCAGAAAAGTAATCGACCCTTGCTGCGATAGCTATCCTACTTGCAAGCAGCCTTGCAACCTTACCTCTCATCTTCCTCGGAGATCCATGTACCCATGGGTGTTGGAATATTATACCATGCTTAGGAGGCCTCCCCCTTTTTCTCAATGCTCTGAAAAGAGCCTTCTCGGCACCTAGTATCTGAATTGTTGAAGCAGGTAGGCTCGCAAGCCTAGCTAATGATCCCACTTTGGAAATCAGCCTCGCCCCTAGAATAGGCCCTATTACCGCTGAAATGTTTGGAGCAGCTTCCTCCATAAGATCCCCTATTTGCTTCTCCGTTATATTCCTACATTCTTTACTCTTTAAGTAGAGCTCCGCCATTTTTCTAACATAGTCGGGCTCGGAGCTCCCAGAGCATATCCGTTCAATAATCTTCTCAAAATCCTTATCCTCTTCTAAAAGAATTGGAACCCGCTCCTTAACCCATACTAATATCCTATCTTGAATCACGTTCATAATCTTAACAAGCTCGTCGTAGCTTTGCAGTGCCATAACTACATCTAAGTCCCTGCGTTTAGCCATCTCGTTAATCCTATCCTGTGCAATCCTATTAGCAACCGTTAACATGAAACTCCTATAAGCATCTATGCTTAAACCGAGGGTTTTAAGAAGAGTTTCAAAATCAGACCTAAGCTTAACAGCCTTATCCAATGGTTCTTGAACGATAGGTTTCAAACCTATTGATGATAAAGTCTTAACAGCACTCCTTCTTTCGACAAGTATGCTCTCCCCTCTCCACTTTCTTAGGAAAGATGCAACGCCGCGAACTACCTCTCCGTTATAATAGCCTACCGCTTCTTCAACATCCCTAAAGACGTACGGATTGGCTTCCTCGCCTTTAAAGACTATCAGCCCAACCGGCGTCTCTACAAGGCTTAAATGCTCTTCCAACTCGTCTCATCGAATGTAAAAGACGGTATTAACCTTTCCTCTAAGCTCAGGTTTTAAACATGATTCCTTCTATATGCCTCATAGGACTCCTTAACCCAGAGCGAATAACCCCTGGGGGGGCTTCTCGGACGTATTACGAGCAAAACCTTCTTATAAGTAGGCAGCTTAGGCGTAACAGCGTAGAGAAGCTTGGCCTGAATTATCGTCTCCAGTATTCTCTCCATATCAGTATGAATATTCGCATGGTCTTCAACCAGCATCTATTATATCAAAAATAGTAATCTTAGGATGATATTTAAGCGTTTAAAATTTTTAGAAACACTGCAGCAAGATGGAATATCGAAATAAATAGGTGTCAAAGATATAGTAACTCACGAAACATCGCCTTTTCGGGGAAGGTTCGTAATCTTACCCCTAAATTGGAGACCAGGGGCTCGCCAAGGTATTTATGATCGAAGGTTTGGAGGTACTCCATCTAGCCTAAAGGTGACCTAAAGATGTAAAGAGAAAAAGGGGTGGAGAGTTAAACAGCATTGACTATTATTGAAAGAGCAGTGAATTATTCTTTTTCATAGGTGACCCAGCTTATGACTATGTTATAACCATACGTGTCGATTCTGAACTTGCAGTACCTGCCCTCGCTGGTAATGGCTGCTATGACTGTTCCCTGAGGCATCTGGTTTGAAGCATCATCGTTCCCATTAATTGGATCAGAGGAATAAGAATATTTTTTTAGGTCTGAATATTTCACGGAGTTGAAGTCTACTGCCCCGATGACATGGAATTTTGCACCGTTCCTAGGACTTAAATTCCTGATCACTCGAGTCTCCATATTCCATTTGAAATCCGTTGACGGATCTCCAACAAGAGTCTCTTTTCCAAGGTCTAGGTCGCAGCCCCATGTCCCCCTGATTGTAACTTGCCCCTGAGAATATATGCTTGGCTCCACCTCTTTTGGAACTAGGAAGAAGCCCATCAGACCAATTGTGATTAGACAGCCTGTTGCTAAAACAATCCAAATTATCCATCTCCGCCTTGGCGGTGGTGGCGGAGGCGGTGGGTATTGTTCACAGCTCATATTTTTTTTTAAAAAAAAGTCTTTTTAAACCTTTCTCAACTTAATTATGTTTTTGCTTTTCTATTTCTGAGTTGCTTTACACTTGACAAGTTTAGTGTTCTCCACCAATAGAATGCATCTATGGGTTTGCTATGTGCCTACGGTGAGAGTCTTATTTTGCTTAGCTACTGCAAGTTTAATAACATATCTGTTTTTCCTAATGGTGAAGCACTGAATTAGAATGAAGTCTAAGGAGACGGTTAAGACGGAGGATTACTGGGGATATACTGAAAACGTTTCAATGGCAATATTTAAAAGCGAGTCTGCACGTTTCCTTTCAGAGATAGCTGGAGGGGTGAGAAGATGGTAACGCATGGAAACATTACCCTGGCAGGAAAAGTTCGTAGCCTTACTCCTAAGCTGGAGAGGAAGGAACATCCCCCTGACATGCCTCGCAGGAGGGTTAGGAGTATTTATCGTAAGAGGGTTGTGTTGAACAGGCAGCCAGGTCAAATTTGGAAACAGATGCGCGTTTAGGAACATTTAAGCTTGTTTAGTCTATAATGTAGAAACACTCTATCCTTACCATGTACCATTATGAAATCTAGGCTATCGCTTTGCGGATCGAAATCTGATTTCGTTCATAGTCTATTTTGTTCTCTTTGAAACTACATAGAGTATTGAATCGAAAATATCGTTCCAACCTAATGAGATTAAATAATCGCCGAGAGAAAATTATGTATTTCTTCATAGTTTTTATACAAAGCCATGTAAATCGAATGATTCAACATATTTGGCTCATATGTCTTTTTTATTCTCACAGTGGATTCTACTGCTTTCTTAATACTTGGATATTGGCCTATTCCTATGCCTGCAAGTAAAGCCGCGCCCATTGCGGCCGAGTCTTCAACCTGTGGTATTCTAATTCTCATGCCTATTACATCTGCTTTAAGTTGGTTCCAGAAATCGCTTTTGGTCTCTCCACCAACCATTCTCATTTCACTCACATTAATATTCAACTCCTTTAGTAACTCTAGAACCTTAAGGTATTTGAAGGAAATGCCTTCCAAAATCGATCTTACGAAATGGCTTTTCGAATGCGATAGAGTAATTCCAAAGAATACGGCGTAATCCCTATTTTCTGGGCTCGTTGAAAACATGCTTGTTGTATGTGGGTAAAATAAAAGGCCGTCTGCACCAGGTTTCAATCTAGAAGCATCTCTTATCAGAAAGTAATATGGATTCCTACCTGTCTTCTTCGCTTTACTTATTTCTTCATATCCAAATACGTCTCTAAACCATCTCAGTATGGCTCCTGTTGTTGAAATAGAGAATTCATACTCCCACAGATTTGGAATAACGTGGCAGCAACAGTTAACTCTGCCCTTCTCGTCCGGACGCGGCTCCCGTAGAGGAACCTCGAAGGAAGTTCCAGTTCCAGTTCCTATGTTGACAAAACCCTCGTCGATAACCCCTGCTCCAAAACACTCACATGGCCTATCTCCTCCGCCATTGACGACCGGTATGCCTGGGGGAAGAGATGTTTCTTTCGAAGCTTTGGAAGAGACTTCTCCTACAACCGCATGGGACTCTTTAACAGGAGGGAGCTTATCCAAATCTATGCCAAATGCTGAGCATATTTCATCCGACCATTGTTTTTCCCTAATGTCGAACAGCATTGTCCTAGATGCCATAGAGTAATCTGTTACTTTCTCCCCCGTCAACTTGAAGATGATATAGTCCTTTGGAAAGAGGAAGCATTCTGTTTTTTTAAAACATTCAGAAGCATTATCCTTAAGCCATAGTATCTTAGAGGCTGAAAACACTGGGCTTATGTTTAAGCCGGTTATTGAGAGAATCTCTTTTGGGTCAAACGTGTCCCTGATATGTTCTACTTGAGGTAGTGTTCTATTGTCGAGCCATATTATAGCATTGTATAGAACCTGTTCTCCACGAACAGGCACTACAGCTTCTCTTTGAGAAGCCACTGCTAAACCAATTATCTCCTTTCCCTTCACTCCCCCCTTCTTAAGTGCTCCCTTTATGGTTTTTACAACAGCCTTCCACCAGGCTGAAGGATCTTGCTCTGCCCATCCTGGCTGGGGACGAATAACAGTGTATTCCTCATATGCTGAAGAAGCCTTCCTACCCTCTAACGTGAAAATTATCGTTTTACAAGATGATGTACCCAAGTCGATGCTTAAAATATAGGGCGGTTTTGAAACCACATATTTAAAAATGGTTGTCTCAGATTTATGTGTTGCCCAACCCGAATCGTCCCGGTCAAAACAATATTCTCATTATTTACTTTTTCCAATGAATCTTCAATTTAAAGATTAACTGTTCACAGTAACCATAACATGCGTTAGCTTAACAAGCATTAGATCACATTAAAAGAACAGTTTTTGAAATGTTTTAATAAGCACCCTATAACGTAATTTTATAATCTGAAGAAGAATGCTAAATGTAGCGTTTGGGAGGATTAAGAATATTTCTTCTGGGAAATTGCTAGTAGCGCATAAGGGAAAAATATACCTTATAGTGCTGTTTCCAATAGTGATGTTTATTATCTTGACCATGATGTATGGTCTTGTGCAAAGCCCTGGGCAAAATTTCAACGTGGAAATACTGGTTTCGAGCGATATAATGGGTGAGATTGACCCTAAAATCTACGGTCATTTTATTGAGCATCTTGGGAGGTGTATATACGGTGGAGTATGGGTAGGTGAAAACTCGCCCCTGCCAAATTTGAGAGGTCTTAGACTCGACGTGTTAGAGGCAACTAGAGCAATAAAACCCCCTATAATAAGGTGGCCTGGTGGTAATTTCGCATCCGGTTACCACTGGAAAGACGGAATCGGGCCTGGAGACAAAAGACCTATACGTACGAATCCTGCATGGGGTGGTTTAGAACCCAACAAGTTTGGGACAGACGAATTCATTGATTTCTGTCGTGAAGTAGGTGCTGAACCACTTATAGTGGTTAACATGGGATCTGGAACAGCGCAGGAGGCTGCGGAGTGGGTAGAATACTGTAACGGAGACATTAGTACAACTTACGGTAGGCTTAGGGCGGAAAATGGTCATCCTGAACCTTATAATGTGAAATACTGGATGCTTGGTAATGAGATGTACGGTGAGTGGCAAATAGGCCATATGGACGCGGACACGTACGCTAAGGCAGCGGTGGATTTTGCTAAGGCGATGAGGAAGGTAGATTCTTCGATAAAACTTATTGCAGTGGGATGGTTTGGAACAAGTAGTGAATCACTGTATTGGAATAAGAGGATATTGGAGGTTGCAGGAGACTACATTGACTACTTATCGCTTCACACGTATTGTTGGAAGCCGCGTTATGATGATTACTACACTATCGTTAATTACCCGTTTAGCGTAGAAGAAGATTTGAAGAAAGTGGTGGATCTGATAAATTCCGTAATTAAGGATAAGCCTAAGAAGAGCATTAAAATAGCTCTAACCGAGTGGGGCGTTTGGTATGAGAATGCGACTGCTGGTTTGACTCAATCAGTAAGATTATGCGACGGCCTGCTTGCAGCGGGGATGTTCCACGTATTCCACAGATTGTGCAATAATATTACCATCGCTAATTTCGCACAATTGGTGAATGCATTGCCTGCAATAGTGACGGATGATAATGGTGGGATTTATGTTAACCCTATTTACCTTGCCTTCAAACTGTATAGGCATAATACTGGGAAAATAGTGTTAAAGACATCAATAAAAGGAGCACTTACAAACGTTTTAGACGTTTCTGCGACTATGAGTGAAGACGGTAAACATCTCTATTTGGCGGTGATTAATAAGGATCCTGATAGGAAGTTAAGTGCAAAGATAGTATTGGAGGATTTTAAGCCTAAGAACACGTGTAAAGTATCCCAATTAAATGGCCCAAGTATATTTTCTAAGAACGATTTCGATTCAACGGATGTTGTTAAGATAAATGATAACTTTACAAATATCGATTTTAAAGATGGCCATTTCATCTATGATTTTGAACCGCATTCTGTAACTATTCTAGTATTAGAAAGAATAAACGGGATTACAACATCTACTTCAGGGAGGTAATTACTAATTAAAATGGAGGAGAATGTTAAAGCAAGAGACTACTGGGATGCTTGTAGGGAAATAGTTAGGATTCTGTCTTCAGAGAACAATATCGATAGACAAATGCTCCACAGGGTTAAGCTGAGAGTCTCATCAAAGTTTAAACTTGCTACAGTGCCTTCTAATGCAGATATTCTCGCAACTGCTGGGGAAGACCTTAGGGATAAACTTGCAAACGTTCTCAGAGTCAAGCCTTCTAGGAGCCTATCTGGAGTGGTGGTTATTGCTGCAATGACCATGCCTATGCCATGTCCTCATGGAAGGTGCTCCTACTGTCCAGGAGGTCCTCCAAAAAACACTCCGCAGAGCTACACCGGCCTCGAGCCTGCTGCAATGAGAGGTATCAGAAACAACTATGATCCGTTTAAACAAGTATCTGAAAGGATTAGACAGCTGGAGGCAGGGGGACACGTTGTTCAAAAAGCTGAGCTAATAATAATGGGGGGTACTTTTCCCGCAGCCTCGCTGGATCATCAGAAATCTTTTGTTAAAGGATGTTTTGATGCTTTAAACGGTTTCGTTTCCCAATCTTTGGAGGAGTCCCATAGAGTGAACGAGTCTTCAAGGATTAGATGCGTTGGTTTAACTGTTGAAACAAGACCAGATTATTGCAGAGAGGAGCATGTTGACAATATGCTTAGCATGGGTGTTACTAGAGTCGAGATAGGTGTGCAAACTCTTAGGGACGATGTCCTTGAGAGAGTCGAAAGAGGCCATAGGGTTGAGGACACTATTAACGCATTCAGGATTGCTAAGGATGCTGGCCTGAAAATAGTTGCGCACATGATGCCTGGACTGCCAGGTATGAGCATTGAGGATTCTCTTGAGGATTTCAGAAAACTGTATTTCGACGAGAGGTTTAAACCTGACATGATAAAGATATACCCTACTCTCGTGGTTGAGGGAACCAAGCTCTATGAGGCTTGGAGAAGGGGCGATTACAAACCTCTGGAAGACAAGGAGGCTGCAGAACTTGTTGCGAGAATACTCGTAATAACTCCACCGTGGGTGAGAGTCATGAGGGTTCAAAGAGATATTCCTGCACACGCAATTGCGGCGGGGGTTAAGAAGAGCAATCTGAGGGAGCTGGCTCACAATATTCTTGAGTCATGGGGGTTAAAATGCAAATGCGTAAGATGCAGAGAAGCTGGATTTTCAAAGGCCAGAGTCGACCCGCAAAATGTTGAACTTGTAGTCAGAAAATACGAAGCCTCCGCGGGAATAGACTACTTCCTAAGCTTCGAGGATCTGGAGAACGATGTTCTACTAGCATACCTGAGGCTTAGAAAGCCTTCTCCTCGCGCCCATCGGAGAGAAGTAAACGAGGCCCCATCCATGATAGTGAGGGAGCTGAAAGCCCTTGGGAGAGCAATACCTCTTGGAGCAAGGTGGGCAGAGTCTTGGCAACACAGAGGCTTAGGGGCAAGGCTTATGGAAGAGGCTGAAAAAATCGCGGTTGAAAACGGAGCTAAGAAAATACTCGTCATTTCAGCAGTCGGGGTTAGAGAATACTATAGGAGGCTTGGCTACTTTTTCGACGGCACATACATGGTTAAAAACCTCTGAACAGTGCGCGCTATAAGTGTTGCGGCACAATAATGATTAATGATTTTTGACTAAGCTAAAGTGGGCCTCGATAATATTTTGTCGACGGGCAGGCTAAACACTTCTTCTTATGGTAGCGTAAACATCTTCCGCAATTCATCGGCGGTGCAGTGCCGGTCGTCTCTACTGCGGCATGGAACCGAACGTTGATATTGAGCCATGCGTCTTCATCTCCGTAAAAGTCGGAAACATCCGGGAGCAGAACCTATTCGAAATCTGGAGAGAATCCCCGATCCTGAAACAGATGAGGAACAGAGACCTTTTCAAGGGATGCGGAGAATGCGAATATAAATACATTTGCGGAGGATGCAGAGCAAGAGCCTACGCCTACTTCAACGACCTGCAAGGTCCAGACCCTGGGTGCAGCATAAACCAGAAATATTGGAAGGCAGTGGTGAATAGCTTGAAAACCGTTAGTCAAGCCAAGGCCGGTGAACCTCAAACCATGGATGAGGCCCCGAAAAAGCTGATAAGTGTTCCGCAATCTTGAGGAATAAAGGTACATAGGGGTTGGAAACGCCTGAGATCGGGCTTGTCGTGTGCAACAGCGGGGCTTCAAACACTGGGCAACTGACAGGGTTAGCTGCGCTTGAAGTGGTTAGAAAGTTGGGGAGCGATAAAGTCGGGATATGCTCGCTGCCCGCGTTGGCCAACAAGATTCCAAGGCAAGTCATGCTCGTCAGGAAGATTGGGTGCCTCATCGTTGTCGACGGCTGTCGCAACGAGTGTTCAAGAAAAATATTGGATGCGCTGGGGATCAAATACGACAAGTACCTGAATCTGGAGTATGATCTTGGAATTAAAAAACTGGGGCCATTCACTACTATGAATTATTCCGAAGATGATGTTGAAAAGGTTTCTTCAGCTATAGTACAAAAGATACGGGAAACATAGTTACCGAATCTTCTCCATTATAGTTTTTTGTTGGGCAAGCATCTTTTACATCCTTATAATTCAACCACGATTAACAGTTATGCTTTTAAACCATTCCAACGTTAGTCTTAAGGGTAATTGGGCAAGGGCAAGGTTCTGATTAGGGGTTCGAGGGTTCAGGATGTTGGCTACAGGCTTTTCCTATTAAACTTGGCGAGCGAGTCAAACCTTACTGGGTTCCAGGCTAGGAACGTCGATACGGATTGCATCGAGGCCCTGTACGAGGGTGGTGAGGAAGAAACTAAAATGTTTGTGGAGAAGGTCAGGGAATTAGCGCCGAAGGAAGCAGAGGTCTCAGGCATGAAGTTCGAGGGATACGAGGGACCGGTGAAAAACATAGAGGTTTTTCGAAGCGAATTTACAACAGTCCAGCTTGGAAAAATAGTTGAAATAGGCTTAGGAATGCTCGGTAGGCAGGACCAGATGCTTGAGAAACAGGATGTGATGCTGGGTAAGATGGACCAGATGCTTGAGAAACAGGACGTAGTGATTGAAAAAATAGACGTCCTTGGGGTAAAAATAGATAATTTAGGTACAAAGATTGATGACCTTAGGTAAGACTTAAAATCCATGATTGATAGAAGGTTAACTACACTGGAAAAGGACGTGGCGCTAATAAAGAGTAGATTAGGAATCCTCTAAACTATAGCAGCGCTAAATATAAGTAAAAATTTGCTTTAAGGTTAAAATACCTCTATAAATATTCTAGCTGGGTTGAACTCTCTGAAAGTAGGCTTAGAGTTTCACCAGCGCCTAGCATTCCATAAGCTTTTTTGCAACTGTCCTTCAGAGTCTTCAAGAGAGCCTTCAGGTAGAGTGATAAGAAGGCTTAGGGCTTCTGCGAGTGAACTCGGTGAACTAGACCCTGCCGCACTCGCTGAAGCTTCTAGAAGTAGACTGTTCACCTATCATATTGACGATTCGTTTAACTGTCTCGTTGAGCTTGATGAAGAGCCCCCTCATATGATTGATGATGGTATACTAGATGCTGCGCTTGAGATCGCCCTCTACTTCAACATGACTGTTGTCGACGAGGCTAGGGTGATGAGGAAGACCGTGATAGATGGGAGCAATACATCAGGCTTTCAGAGAACACTCCTAATAGCATTGGGAAACAATGATTCGATTATTGAAACAAGCGAGGGTCCTGTAAGATTGAAGAGCCTCTGCCTCGAGGAGGAGTCTGCATTCATAGTTGAAAGCGGTAGGGAATCCGCGGAGTACAGGCTTGATAGGCTTAGTATTCCTCTGGTGGAGATAGCTACTGAGCCTGATATAAAGAGCCCTTCGCAAGCCCTCGAGGCTGCTGAAGAAGTCGGGTTAGCGTTAAGGATGACTGGGAAGGTTATGAGAGGACTTGGAACAATAAGACAGGACATTAACATAAGTATTGAGGGCGGTGCAAGGCAGGAGATCAAGGGTGTTCAAAACCTGAAGCTGATACCGGAGATAATTAGGAGAGAAGTCATGAGGCAGACGAACCTGATTAAACTCAAGGATATTCTGAGGGAAAGGCTTTCCCCAAAAAGTTTAGTATACAATCCGATTAATTTGACGAGTGTTTTCAAAAACACTGCTTCAAGAATGATTTCTAAAGCATTGTCAAGGGGTGAAGTTGTTTATGGTTTGAAGGCTCCAGGCTTTAAAGGGTTGCTAGGCATGGAGCTCCAGCCTGGGAGAAGGTTTGGAACAGAGCTTGCCGACTACGCTAGGGTCTGGGGTGGCTTACAAGGAATCGTTCACACGGATGAGCTTCCAGGCTACGGAATATCTGAAGCGGAAGTCAAGAAGGTATGTGAAATCCTTGGGCTTTCAGATAATGATGCTGCAGTCATCGCTGTGGGAGAGCCTGGAAGAGTGGAGGCTTCGTTGAAAGCAGTCTATAGAAGAATGATTCAAGCATTCGAGGGCGTGCCCTCCGAAACCAGGAGGGCGCTTGAAGACGGTAACACCGATTACCTGAGGCCGCTTCCAGGTTCAGCTAGAATGTATCCTGAAACGGACATACCTCCCATACCGATTTCAACGGATAGGCTTGAGAGGATAAGGAGAATACTTCCAAAGAAGCCCCGGGAGAAGGTTAGAGAACTTGAGGAAATGGGTCTAAGCAGCCATATGGCTCAGCAATTAGTCAGGTCACATTACCTAACTGCTTTCGAGAAAGTGGTTAAAGAATCGAATTTAACGCCATTAGCTTTAGCATCCTTCTTATTGAATACTCTACCCTATTTGAGAAGAGAGGGTGGTAGAGAATACAGCGATGAGGAAATAATCCCGCTTTTAAGAACATTTCCAAAAGATCTTCCTCGAGAGATGCTTCAGGAAGCACTCATCCTATTTGCCGATAAGGGTATGGGTCTAAATGAAGTCTATGAGGAGCTTAGGCGTAGAAGGATTAGTGAAGATGATATAAAGGCTGAAGCTAAGAGGCTTATTGAAGAGAACCTCTCTTACGTTAAGGAGAGAGGCATGGAATCCGTTAAAATGCTCATGGGTAGGATGATGGAAAAGTTCAGAGGACTGGCCGACGGCTCCCTGATATACAGGATACTTGAAGAAGAAGTCAAGAGGAGGCTAGAGTAGAATGCCGTACTCCGAGAAAATAGAGAAAATCCTTAGTAATAGGGGGATTAAACCCGGAGATAGGATACTGCTTAAGCGAAGAGATGTTTCTGTCGAGGGCATATTGCTCCCTAGGGAAGAGGTCGATTTCGGAGATTGTGACATTCTAGTAATAAAACTCGATAATGGTTACAATGTTGGCTTTAAGATTGATGAAGGTGAAATCGTAAAACTAGAGGGTTCTGTAGAGTTGGGTAAGTTTAAAACGCTTGAAAAAGTCGAGCAGGATGAAAACTTGCCTCCTGTTTCAATATTTTCAACGGGAGGTACGATAAGTGCTAGAATAGACTACTATACTGGCGGTGTTTCAATGCTGTTTACGCCTGAAGAAATATTCTACAACGTCCCGGAAGCTTTGAAGATAGCCTATTTGAGGAGGGTTGAAAGGCTGTTTGGACTGGCGTCGGAAGACATGACGCATAGGGAATGGTCAACTATGGCTAGGAAAATCGCAGAGAGCCTCAGCCAGGGTGATGCTGGAGTATTACTGCTGCACGGCACTGACACGATGCACTACACCTCTGCAGCATTATCCTTCATGTTAAGAGGGTTGAATGCTCCAGTCGTACTGGTTGGCTCTCAAAGGTCTAGTGACAGGGGCTCTAGAGATTCTGATATGAACATAATATGCGGCCTCCATGCTGCTGCTAAAGCAAACCTCGGAGAAGTCGTTGTATGCATGCACGCTGAATCAGGCGATACCTTCAACTATCTGATTAGGGGCACGAGAGTTAGGAAAATGCATTCAACTAGGAGAGACGCCTTTAAGCCAATAAACTCTCTACCACTCGCAAAGGTTTGGCCAGACGGTAGGATTGAAATGATCACAGACAACTTCAGACCCAGGAGCAGAGAGCCTCCCACCGTAGACGATGTCTTCGAGCCTAAGACCGCATTGGTAAAAGCATATCCTGGTTCAAGCCCTGAGATAATAGATTTCCTCGTAGACAAGGGGTATAGGGGAATAGTGATAGAGGGGACTGGTATGGGCCATGTTCCAACCGAGCCGTTGGATAAAAACCTATCATGGGTCAGCAGCATTAAGAGGGGAATAGAAGAGGGGGTTTTCTTCGCAATGGCTACACAGTGTATATTCGGAAGGGTGAACCCGTACGTCTACAGGAATGCTAGGATAATGGCTAAGCTGGGAGTTGTGTATTGCGAAGACATGCTTAGTGAAGTGGCGTATGTTAAACTCGGGTGGCTCCTGGGTCATGGGTTTGACAACGATACTGTTAAGAAGCTGATGTTGCATAACTTCGCCGGGGAAATATCTGAGAGATCCCTGTATTCAACATACATACTCTAGCTCTTTCTCTTCTTTATAACCAATTTTTTCTTATCTGAGAGAACTCTATACTCCTCACCCAACTTCTTTCTGCAGAGAAACCATCTTGCAACTTTCCTCAACTTAGTGTTAGAAATGTTTTCGAAAACAATCCTCCCTCCTTCCCCCCCAGCCTTTGCCGAAAGCTTCTTCTCTAGAAACTCTCTAAGCTCCTTCTGAACGTCCCCGGGAAGCTTAGAGACATCTAGCTCAGCCATGATCAGGCATCGAATAATCCCAGTTTAAATGGTTTACTGTCCAGGACCCTTAAAAATCAGTCTTCTAAAAATATTCGCTGAAACCAGGGTCTTCTCAGGCCTATAGATTTCACTCTTACAACGGCTTTAACAAGATAGTAGGAGGGAATTATGGATAAAAAGGAGTGTATAATGTTGAAAACTGCTGTGAATACCAATGTCATCAACAATACTGCATAGGGCGAATCTGCTTGAAAACCGATAGTTGTCTTAAGAGATTTGGCGGCATCGTTTAAAAAGAAAGGGAAAAGCCACCAGAGCACTAGGAAATTCATCAACGATGTAACAACTACCCTTGCAACTATAGCTAGAACAGTGCCTAGAGTCATAGGTAGCAAGATGTTAGGGTTTTTCTTAATCCTCTTGCTTAAAATGAAGCCTGCCCATAGGCCCAAAATGGTAGGGACTACCGCTAGGAACTTCATAATTGGTCCTATGGGTGTCCATTCGCCAACCATCATAAGAATAATCCAGTAAATTACTGAGGAGAGTAATCCGGAGAAGGGTCCAGCCACTAGAAAAGCCATTACAACCGGTATCTCTGCGAGCTCAAACTTAAGGTAGGGGAGTATTGGGAAGGCAAAGACAACCTTATAAACTGTAAGGAAAATAGCTAGGCCTGCGCACAAAGCGGCAAGCACAATTTCAAACGTAGTGCATTGTATAAACCTGTTTGTCTTACTCTCTCCCTTCATTAAAGCTATTTCAGCTCTTACATATTTATAAATTTTATGACATTGTAACAAAATGTTACAAAATGAAGGAGTCGGAAACACCCTGTTTTCGGGATAGAAGAAACAGGAGAAAAATTAGTATAACAACAATACTTCTAAACTAGGTTTTTGTTGGGAGCGAAGGAGCCTAACCCTATTATCTTGTTTAAAAGAAGATGTTTCACATCCGGTATTTAGATGAGCATGCCGTATTGGAAAATACCGGCAATCTGATTCCTCTTGATTCGAGAGAATTCTTCCTTTTCTGACTCTTACGGTTTTGCTTACAAAATATCGATAAGAAGAGTTTAAAAAGCCCTCGTTTAATTGCTTGTGCATCTTGAAAATAATAATCGGCCCTGCCAGT
>JAVZMD010000014.1:0-19505 GCA_038883435.1 Thermoproteota archaeon | reverse complement strand
GATTATGCCTCAATTAGTATTTTCCCTATACATAATACTAGCTTTCGCTTTACTACCATTAACTCTAATGCTTAAACGGTAATTAAGAAAAATAGCCCTCCATAGGCGTTCCGATTATATGCCAACAGTTTCAGATTTTAAGTCTATTTAATAGGTAGGTAGAGGGTATTGTTTGAAATGGTTAAGAAGAGCTAGAGGTATTTTTTCTTTCCAGTTTTTCAAAGCACTTTTAATTGCCTTAATGAGGATTCATATGTTAATTAAATAAATCCGATTCTTTTTAGCAAAAGCTCATTAGGCTTACTGCGTGAGTGAAGAGATGCGGCGCCCGGGATTTGAACCCGGGATTCCCAGCTTGGGGGGCTGGTTTTAGGGAAAGGTTGTAAACCCGTCCTACCAGGCTAGACCAGCGCCGCAGTCACTAGTAATAGCGATGTCTCGAAATAAAAATTTTACTCAGGCTTGTAAAAAAATTATGAAATATTGCTTTAAGCGCTTCTAAAAATTCTTCCACGTTCTCTGCATTTTGCTTCTAGCTTATGGATGCTTCTTCCTCCCGTTGGGAAAGGGAAAGCTTAAAAACAACTTTCTTAACCTAATCTTAATGCGGTGGAAGACGATGAATTCTCTGGCCTTTGGGATAATGGTTCCCGAGATCTTGAGTTATGAGCTTCCACCGTCTTTAAAAAGGAGGGTTTAAGTTTTGAGCGTGGAGGCTACTGGTGCTCCGTTAAGGGTTTCCGAATTAGGTTTGAAGAAGGGGGAGCGCGTTCTGCTTTCGAACATCAGCTTTGTCCTAGACCACTCCGAAATATTGGGGGTGGTTTCCAATAGAATCGAACCGGTTAACTATTTGTTTCGGATTCTACTCTTCTTAGAGAAACCATCCTCAGGTAACGTAGTGTATTTCAACAATCCCATGATTAAAAGGAGGGAGTTGATTAAGAAGGTTGGTTTCTACTCGTGTCAAATGGACCTGCTCGAGAGCTCTACTGTTTTAGAGAACCTACTACTTTCAGCATCTATGAATGGTTTGAAAAAGGAAAGAGCCTTGGCTAGAGCCAAGGAGATATTGTCATTGTTTGAAGCATCAAACCTGGCTTCAGTGAAATGGTCTAGGCTCCCAGTATCTTTGAAGAGGAAACTATGTTTCGCATCAGCCTTTATTCATGACCCTGGAGTAATACTGCTGTACGACCCGTTCAGGGGAGTTCCCTTCGATGTTGCAACATTCATGCGGAACTTTATAAGGACCTCCATAGACCTTGGGAAGTCAATGATCATCTTTTCAACAACACCGCTGCTGCTCGACGAAACATGCGATAGAATAATTGTCTTGCACAACGGGCAGCAGGCTGCCATAGACAATGTTGACAGCTTCGTCACAGGCGTCGGCGGCCCCGGAACATTATCAATCCATGTCTCCAACTTTAATATAGAGGCAAACATAGACTCTCTTGAGAAAATGGATGTAAGCTGGTATGCAACTGGCGAGAACGAGGCAATAATAGAATTAGACAATACTCCAGAGAAAGTACCGAGGCTCCTCGAATTTCTCGTTAAGAAAGGTGCTATAGTAAACAGGATAGTGAGCAGCAGGCAGCACCTATTGGAGTCTGCGAACAGGTTTATGGAGGTTTAGCCAAGTTGGTAAGCCTACTTGACAGAGAATTAAAATTCCTCTTCACCTCGCCGCTATTCATAGGTCTAGAACTCGCCCCAGTCATGTTAATCACAATACTGGACGTAGCTGGGCAAGACTTTAAAGGTCCTCTTCTAGAAATAATTCCATCGAATCTATTGCCAATTGTATGGTTAATGATCATCTTCTACTTGACTTATTTCGAACTTGAGCTTTGGCGTAAGACGTTCTTAAACAAGAATGTTAAACTGAGGGTTTATGCCAGCAGTTCTCCTTACATTCCTTTTATAATGCACTGCATTGCTTCACTGGTTTTACTTGAGCTTAAAACTCTGGTTTTCATTCTACCTTATTTATTAAGGCAGCAACTATCAAATCTCCCCCTGTTTCTTGCCGCTACGCATGTTAACTGGCTTTTCTCCCTTTCCATAGGGACTATTTTGTCGCAAGATGTCTTTAATAAGATGGCGGATCCTGCTGCAAACTTCCTATGTATCTTAATATTCAGCGTGATTGCTCTAATGATAATCAACTCTAAAATCGATTCAGCAAGTGTTTCTTTAGAAAAACATTGGCCTGCTCTTATTCCCTCTTCTAGTGAAGTTCCTCCCGAATCAACAACTATTATTTTCTTAATCTCTCTAGTGCTCTTCGCCATAGCAGTATATGCAAACTCTAGTATTGCCAAGCATCTTCTTTTAGGGAGTTCCTAGTAGTTGTGATATCGGGGAAAGATTAATATAGCCCCTTTATAGGAGGCTTCCTTCCTAGGAGGTGCAGCAAGTGTACTCGAATAATAACGCTCCAAGGGGGCGAGATCCCGTCCGCCAACTGCTTACGCCCTAATAGCTTCACCTCCTTCAAGGATCCTAGCTACAATTCTTCACGGAGGTGTTCTCAATGGTTTCAGGAGCTAGACTAATAGTCGATAAGCTCAAGGAGAACGGGGTTAAAACAGTATTTGGAATACCTGGGGGAGCAGTGCTTCCACTATTCGACGAGCTATACAAGGCTGGCGACATAGAGTTTATTCTAACGAGACATGAGCAGGGCGCTACCCACATGGCTGACGGTTATGCTAGGGCAACTGGGAAGGCTGGTGTTGTAATAGTAACATCCGGCCCCGGTGCCACTAACTTAGCAACTGGTATTGCAAACGCGTACTTAGACTCTTCCCCAGTTATAAGCATGGCAGGTCAAGTACCGACTTCTTCAATAGGCTATGATGCTTTCCAGGAGGCTAACATCTTCTCCATGATGATAGGGCTGACTAAAATGAACTTTCTACCAAGGAACCTAGAGGAATTGAATTCAGCTCTTGAAAACGCTTTCAAAATTGCTCTCTCAGGAAGGCCTGGTCCAGTACATATCGATATTCCTAGGGATGTTCAACTAATTGAGGGCGAGCCGAGGAACAATATCTTCTCGTATTCGTATAGTCCCCCAATACCTTCTGATGAGGAAATTTTCCTAGCATCCAGAATGCTTGCGGACGCGGAGAGGCCTGTTATACTTGCTGGCGGCGGGGTAATAATGTCAGGAGCCTCCAATGAGCTCGTTGCCTTAGCAGAATTGCTAAACGCTCCAGTGGTAACCACTTTAATGGGGAAAGGCAGTATTCCGGAGGATCATCCTCTTTCACTGGGTTGCGTAGGTATGCATGGTAAACTAGGTGCGATAAAGGCTGTTCAAGAAAGCGATGTTCTACTCGCCGTAGGTGCAAGGTTTAGCGACAGGACTACAGGCAAGTTAAGTGGTTTTGCTCCTAAAGCTAAGAAAATACATGTTGACATAGATAAGTCTGAAATAGGGAAGCTTCTCAAGCCGGATATCGGCATAGTTGGGGATGCAAAATACGTTTTGAGCGGGCTTTACTCAAAATTGGTAAAGATGGTTCAAAAAGGTAAGGCTGGGAAATGGGGTGAGAGACTTAAACAGCTTAAAAAAGAATCAGAGTTTCTCTACGATTACGACGCTGTGCCGATAAAGCCGAGTACTGTAGTTAGGATTCTAAACGATTTCGTCACACCTAACGATTTCGTTACTACTGAGGTTGGCCAGTGTCAAATGTATGCCTCTCTACATTTCTTAGCGAAACGCCCAAGGCAATTCATATCCTCTGGGGGGCTTGGCACAATGGGCTTTGGGCTTCCTGCAGCAATAGGCGTTAAAGCAGCTTTCCGCGAGCAAAGAGTTTTTGACATTGCTGGCGATGGCAGCTTCTTCATGACATGCAACCAGCTCCCAGTCTCTGTAGACTACAACCTTCCGATCATAGTGGTTGTTCTCAACAACTATTTCTTGGGGATGGTTAGGCAATGGCAGGAACTGTTCTATGGTAGGAGATACATAGCTGTCGATCTAAAGGGTAAGGCTGATATAGCAAGGGTTTCAGAAGGATTCGGCGCTAAGGCATTCAAGGCATCAAGAGTCAGCGAGCTTAAAGAAGCATTGCAAACAGCTGTTAAGCAGAATGAGACAACTGTAATCGACGTGATCGTTGAGCGGGAAGATAACGTGTTTCCAATGATTCCACCTGCAGCAACGCTTGACCAGGTAATAACTGGGAGGTGATAAACATGGCTATAGATGAGAATAAGAGGTTCATCGTTCTCAGAGTTCTGAACATACCGGGGGTTATGGAGAGGATATCATCGATATTCGCCAGAAGGGGAATTAATATAGATACCATTACCGTTGGAGTAATAAATGGGAAGTCTTCTCAGATCTCCCTCACATTCAGCCTTCCAGAGGATAAGTTTGAGAACATCGTGAAGGTTTTGGAAAAGAACCCGTGCGTGCTTGAGGTTAAAATAGGATCGCTTGAATCAGACGTTGTGAGAGAAGCATTCGTAGCGGTTCTTAGGGATTGCGATACTAACGTTAGCGACTACATCAGAATTAGGTATCGCGCTAGGACAACCTTGTTAAGCGAGTCAAGGCTTCTAGTAGAGTTGCTGGCAGACCCTAGGATGGTGAACGAGTTTAAAGAGGAATTCTCAGACCGTATAGAAAGCTTTTCGCGAAGCGGAGTAATGATACATACACTAAACCACTACAGGAAGTTAAAAGCTTAAAAGAACTGGGTAAAAGCCCAATAACAGCGTGATTTGAGATGGCTAGGATAATAAGAGATGGGGATATAACAATAGAGTTGATAAAGAATAGGACGGTCGCAGTAATAGGTTACGGTTCTCAGGGAGAGGCACAGGCTAAAAACATTAGGGATAGCGGTATCAAAACAATACTTGGGTTAAGAAAAGACGGTTCTTCTTGGAAGAGGGCTGTCGAAGACGGCTTTGAAGTCCATGAAATAGGAGAAGCAGTAAAGAAAGGAGATATAATCATGATGCTTCTACCAGACCCTGTTCAGCCAAAAGTCTACGAGGAACATGTGGCTAAGAATATTTCTAAAGGCTCCACCCTAGTATTTGCACATGCGTTCAATATACACTATAGACAGATAGTTCCAGCACCTTGGCTGGATGTCGTGCTTGTAGCACCTAAGGCTCCTGGTCCTGCTTTGAGAGACGCCTACGTACACGGTACGGGCGTACCTGGATTAATAGCAGTACACCAGGATTATACAGGCAATGCCTCGAAAATAGTTAGAGAATTAGCGAAGGCGATTGGTTTAAGCAGAGTCGGCTTGATAGAGTCCTCTTTTAAGGAAGAGGTTGAGACAGACCTCTTCGGTGAGCAAGCAGTCCTGTGCGGGGGAGTATCTTCTCTCATAAAAAGCGGGTTTGAAATACTTGTTGAAGCAGGCTATCAGCCTGAGGTTGCCTACTTCGAAGTGCTGAACGAGCTTAAATTGATAGTTGACCTAATATGGGCTAAGGGATTGTCAGGCATGTGGCAGGCTGTTAGCGATACTGCTAAGTACGGCGGCTTAACACGCGGCCCATACCTTATAGACGAGGAGGTAAAGAAAAAGATGAGGAAGCTTCTTGAAGATATTCAATCAGGTATCTTTGCTAGAGAGTGGGTTCTCGAAAACAATTCTAACCAGGTTGTTTTAAGAACTCTAATGGAAAGGGAAAAGAATCATCTTATAGAAGTAGTTGGAAGTAAAATAAGAGCGTTGGTTAAGAAATGAATACTCGTCTGTTACTGGAGAAACGTAGTGAAAAGCTTGAAATGAGAAGTGATGCAATTAAGAAGGGTCCTGATAGGGCTCCTCATAGAAGTCTACTTCATGCAGTTGGTTTAGAAAAAGAAGACCTTGAGAAACCTTTTGTGGCAGTAGTTAATTCTTACACAAATATAGTTCCGGGGCACATCCATTTAAACTCTCTCGCTGAAGAGGTCTCGAAAGGGATTAGAGACGAGGGTGGTGTTCCCTTCGTTTTCAACACTATTGCTGTCTGCGACGGGTTAGCGATGAACCACGAGGGGATGAAGTATTCCCTTCCAAGCAGAGAGGTAATAGCTGACTCGATAGAAATAATGCTTTCAGCACATATGCTTGATGCTGTTGTTTTCATCTCCTCATGCGATAAGATAGTTCCTGGTCATCTTCTCGCAGCGGCTAGGCTAAACCTGCCCTCTATATTCGTCACGGGTGGACCCATGTACCCTGGTGTCTTCAAGGGTAGGAGGGTGGATCTTGTATCGGTCTTTGAAATGTTGGGTGAGTATCACGAGGGGAGAATTACACTCGAAGAATTGAGAGAGTTTGAAAGAGTCGCGTGTCCTGGGGCTGGAAGCTGTGCTGGGCTTTTTACAGCAAATACCATGGCTTGTCTCGTGGAGGCGATGGGCCTATCTCTTCCGGGTATGGCTGCAACGCATGCTCTAGACGATAATAAGAAAAAGTTAGCATACGAATCTGGGAGGAGGATAATCGGACTATGGAAAGAAGGGCTTAGGTTTAAGGATATTCTTAAAAAAGAAAATCTGATAAATGCAATAATCGTCGACAATGCCATGGGAGGGTCAACAAATACAGTGCTTCACATAAGCGCGTTGGCTAAAGAAGCCGGTTACGATCTTCCTTTGAAAACTTTTGACGAAGTTAGTAGGAAAGTACCGACACTGGTTCTCATAAGACCTTCTGGCGAGAGTTTTATGATAGATTTTTACAATGATGGCGGGGTCCCCTCACTTCTTAAGACGCTACGGAAATACCTTCATTTAAACACCATGACGGTGACTGGAAAAACTCTAGGAGCTCTTATCGAGGAATTTCCAGAGCCGAGGAGAGATTTCATAAGGCCTCCTCACAATCCATACAGGAGTGAGGGAGGCATAGCTATTCTATGGGGCTCGCTTGCTCCTGAAGGCGCTGTAATAAAACTCGCCGGAACCCCTATTCAGCTTAGAACATTCAAAGGCAGGGCGAGAGTATTCAACTCTGAAGAAGAGGCTGTAAAATCGCTTGAAAAAGAAGATTTTAAGGAGAATACTGTTGTAGTCGTGAGATATGAGGGATTATTAGGTGGCCCAGGTATGCGTGAGATGCTTATGCCCACCTCGCTTATAGTTGGGAGGAACCTCGTTGAGAAAGTTGCATTGGTTACTGACGGCAGGTTTTCAGGAGGAACCAAGGGGATTGCCATAGGGCATGTTTCACCGGAAGCCATCTTGGGCGGACCCATAGCACTCGTTGAAGACGGTGACGAGATACTTATAGACGTCCCAAGCAGGAAGCTAGATCTGCTGGTTGAAGAAGACGAGCTTCAAAATAGAAGGAGAAAATGGGTTCCCATTGTGAAAAAGATTGAAAGCAAGTTTTTAAGTAAACTCAGGGAAAATAAGTTCTTCATTTGATAGGGGAAATGTCCAACTCTTCAAAGAGGGCTTTTTCAATTAAGCTAGACCGCTTTGCAACAATCTATCTAAATGAAAACGAGGTTCTTTTAAAACCGGAATCGAACCATTCGGCAGATTATTTTTTCATTTCACACGCTCATCTGGATCATGTTTGCAAGCCAAGCTCTAAGAATGTAGAAGCCATATGTTCTGAAGAAACATTTCTCCTTTCAACTCTCAGAGGAATTGGAATCAAACGGTCTGAAAATAATTTTCCCCTATTTGACTCTGGCCATATACTCGGTTCTAAAGCAATACTCCTTGAGACAGAGAATGGGACAATACTCTATACCGGAGATACCAATAATTCTCCCTTGGGGAATATACCTAGACAACGTTTCCCAAGAGTAAATACTCTGATAATAGAGTCTAACTACGGGCATCCAAGCATGGTCTTCCCACCTAGACAAGAGTTGGTTAAAGAAGCTGTTGATTATCTTAGGGAGAATTTAAGTAAAAATAGACCTGTCGTCTTAATGGGCTATCCATTAGGTAAATCGCAACATATTCAGATGATACTTGATAGTTTTCTACCGGATGTTGAAAAATACGCTTCTCCCTCAATAGTAAGGTATAACGACGTTTACAGGCTCTTCTCCCTTGCCATAGAAGAGAAAAAGACACTGTATTCTCAGTCGCAATCATTGCCCAGGGGATATAACTGGATGCTTTATTACCCGAATATCTCTGGCAGGAATGCGTTCATGCAAGTCCTTAAGAAGAAATACAATGCGGTTTTAATCGGATTCTCAGGCAGGTCGCTTATAGATGGTTACGAGGAGACACTTGGTATCGACAGAGCTTTTCCACTAAGCGACCATGCTGATTTCAACGGGTTGGTCAAAATAGTTGAAGAGACTTCTCCACAAAGGGTCTTCACAATTCATGGTTTTTCCAAGGAGTTTTCTCGCGAGCTTAGGAAGCTGGAATATGAAGCCTATAACCTTAACTCCATGAAAAAGAAATGCATTAGAATTTTCTAATCATTTTTGTATGAATATTACGTACTCGTCTGCATAGCCTATTTTAACAACACGGTCTCTAGTGGCTACTCTCCTATTAACTAACCACATTCGTTCGGTTTTAAAACCGGTCTCAGCAGCTATTTCCGAGAAAATCTTCTCAGATTCTACGATGCCTGTTGGGAATACTCCCTGGGCGATAACGAATACTCCCACCCCCTTCTCTTTGAGGACACGGTAAATTTCCGTTAATACTTTCCTAAGGTCTTTGAAATAAGCATTGGCTATTGTAGGCAATCCTTCATATTCAAAACTGTCATCGTCTTTAACCCAATCGCCTATGTAAGATCTCAGCATGGGTTCTGCCTCCTTGAAGAAAAGCTCGTTCTCCACTCGGTATACCCTAGTGTACTCTATCTTATTCAAATAAGGGGGTGAGGTGATTACAGCGTCAAACATATTATCGCCAAGAAAACCCAGATTCCTAGAATCTGCTTTAAGCGTGATTATAGTCGGGTTAAGAGTTTTAAGGTCCTCCAGGTCTCTTATCATGCGTTTAATCCTATTCCTGTAGAATTTCCTAAACGGGGGAGTATTCCTCTCCTTAATTATCTTTAAAACCCCCCCATCTTTCACTATATAGGACGCTTTAATTGCAGCGCTTATCAATCCCAATTTGAAGAAACCATTTGCAACATCATCCTCTATTTTCTCCACTAGACTTCGGAAAAACAATACATCCTCTAAAACATGTCTTGGAAAGGCTTTCCTAACAAAGCTGCTGAGTCCACTTAAATCTTGCTTCCTGAATTTTTCGGAGAATATTTTTAGCGAAATCTCCTTTAGTACGTTAATATCGTAATCTGCAGTCTTAACCTTAGATACGAATACTGGAAGATCAGCTATATCCATGCCTACGGCATTTACCCCAACCTCTTTACAAGTAAGCTGAGTAGTCCCAACTCCGCAGAAGGGGTCTAATACCCAGGATTCTTTTCCTAGATTAAGATGTTTAATTATTAATTCTACAAAATCTCGTGAAAAACCTTCCTTATAGTAGAACCAATTATGTATAGGCTTATGCTTATTTGGTATGAATGTTACAAGCCTTCCTAACTCTGGCCTCTTCTCGATTATCATTATTGTAAATCCTTTCAGCTGTGAACATGAGTAGACAATGGTTTTTAAACTTTGAATTCCAACTGGTCTATAACCTTATTAGCCTGCTTTAAAACCTCATTAAGGAGGATGTCTGAAGAGGGTATATACCGTAGTCGGCTAGAGCCTGCTTTTCCAGAAGCAACTAGATACGCTTCAAGTATGAAGGAAGATTCATGGATATTAGATGAGGATATAGAAGCCACTATTGCGCACGACTTCATGCTTATGAAACAGGGATATATAACAGAAGAGCAGTTTAAGAAGATTGCTTCCGCAATTAAGAAACTCTTGGAAAACAAGCAACTAGTCCAGATTAACGCTGAAAAATATGAGGACGTGCATGAGTTAATAGAATCTTTCATCATCAGGGAGACAGGGATGGAAATCGGAGGCCTTGTCCATACTGCCCGTTCAAGAAACGACCAGGTTGTAACTGCAGTAAGGTTGAAAACAAGGAGAGAAGTCCTCAATGTTCTAAAGGAGATACTGGACTTGGAGAATGCTCTTTTGAAAAAAGCACAGAATACTATTGACATACTATTTCCGTTTTATACCCACCTTCAGCAGGCACAGGTAGCTCCATTGTCCCACTATTTCCTCGGCTATTTTGATATTCTCCTAAGAGACTTCGATCGTATACTGGATTCCTTGAAGAGGATTAACCTGAACCCCCTGGGGAGCGTTGCAATAGTAGGTACCTCTTTGAAAGTGGATAGAGAACTTACAACCAGGCTTCTAGGCTTCTACGGCCTCTTGGAAAATTCCTTCGATGCAGTATCATCTAGAGACTTCATACTTGAAGTTGTTTCAAACCTTAACATATTGATGCTTAACATAAGTAGGATGATGGAGGACTTTATAATCTGGCTGACTTCTGAATTCGGATTCTTCACCCTTCCCGATGAATTGGCCTTTCCTTCAAGTGCCATGCCGAATAAGAAAAACCCTTGTATACTTGAACTCGCTCGTGCAAGGTCTGGGAGGGTTTTCTCAAGCTTGGCTCAGCTTTCAATAATCTATAAGGCGATTCCTAGTGGTTATGTTAGGGACCTACAGGAGACTAAGCCTCCCTTGATCGAAGCGTTTGAAACAGTAAAAGATACGCTTAGAATTATTAGGATAGTAGTTGAAAATATTAGTGAAAACCAGGATAGGATAAGGTCGTTAACGGAGCAAAGTACAATAGCACTTGACGTTGCAGAGAGGATCATAGAGGAAGAGAGGGTCCCATTCAGGTTAGCCCATAGACTGGTAGGTGAGATGGTGAAAAGGAGCATTAAGAAGGGTAAAGGCTTCAAGAGTCTTGGGGAAGAAGAACTTAGAGAGGCTTCTCTACAGGTATTAGGTAGAGACATAAGCCAGCTTCTGATGAGCATTTTAAGTAAGAAAGACGAACTACTGGTTTCTCACAGGTCTTCGGCAGGTGCAGGTTCGCAGTCTAATGATATTAAAATGTTGCAAGACAGAAAGAGGCTATTAGAAGAGTATTGTTCTAAACTGGATAGGATGATCGAAGAAGATAAGGCTGCTAGGAAAACCCTAGAAAAATACGTTGCCAATATTGTAGAAGGGTTTTCCTTCTCCTAGGCGATTGGGCGGAAATTGTTTTAAAATGGTAAAATGGATGTTAGCAATCGTCGGTAATATAATATACTAATGTCGAGATAAAAGAATAAAAATGAGCATTAGCTTCCTACTACGGGTTGCTAATTAGAAAAGAGAAGATAATAGGTCTTCAAGTCTACGATAAGAAAGGTAGGTATGTTGGAGTAGTAAAGGACATAGGTTTTGTATTGGGCGAGAACCTTGTCGGTATAGTTGTGGAAGGAAGAGACAAGCGTGAGATGGAGTTTATATGGAGTGAAGTCGAGGCTGCTGAAGACATCGTTATTCTAAAGAAGGAGGTTACTGTCCCAGTTGTCACAAGTGCTCCTAAGAAGCCTGTTGAAGTACGTGAGGAAGCGAAACCCGTCTTAAAAGAACAGCCTGTCTCAAGCCCAACAATATCGTTGGAAAAGCCGCAGCTAACTGGAACAACTAGTGAGACAGAAGTTCAGATAGCTCCAAAAAGCGGAGTTGGCGGAGTCTCTGAACTACAGGTTCCTTTCAAGGAAGAGGCAGGTTATATGGTTCCAGAACAAGAGGGAGAAGAACCCAGTATTCAATCGAGCTTTGAAGCCAGTAAGATGGAAGAGGAAGGTGCTGCTTCCAATACTAGGACTTGTCCCAAATGTGGAGCCATAAACAATGCACGTTACAAATTCTGCTTTAGATGCGGTACTAGACTATCCTAAGTTAAGGGTTCTTTAAGAACTATACCGCGGCCGCGTTCTATTTCAAACCGGTATATCGTAGGATTGACAGCGGTCCATCGCATTTTCCTGATGAACATTGTTCTTATGATAGAATTCCCAACTCTTGTCAATGAAAGTATTATGACGCCGGATGCTAAAAATTCTTCAACACCATACCTGCTCATCGCATTCTCACCAGTCGGTATCTCAGAGGTTATTAGCGTCGTTACGCCTAAACGCTCCTCTATAGAAAATATCAAGCTTCTAATATACTCTCTAACCCATGCTATCTCGCTTGAGTACGTTGTTACTAAGGGTGCTATGGGGTCTATTACAAGTCTCTTAGCACCTATCTCCTTCTTTTTCCTATCCAATTCTTCTACTATGTTGTTGACTATAGTGTCCATTTCCCTACCCCACATTTTAGAGGTGAAATACCTCCTAACAGGTATTATCGAAAGCCTCCTCGTTTCTATAAGGGGTTGAAGATCCCAGCCGAAGTTTCTAACATCTTTTATTAAAACCTCTGGTCTTTCATCGATCGTTACGTAGATACCGGGCTCATTATTTTTAGCACCGTATATCAAGTATTGGAGGCTGAAAATAGTTTTACCAGTCCCCGCCTCTCCGGCAAGCAGGTATGTCTTACCGGCCTCAAAGCCTCCCTCTAATATTTCATCGATAGCAGCATTCCCTGTAGAAACCTTCCTCACGTATGAAATTCCTCTGCGTGGTGTTCCACAGGATGGGCAGAACTTGTATTCAGAACTGAGAGGGCGTCCGCATACTGGACATGAATACTTAGTAACTGCTTCTCTACGCTGCAATTATAAAAGCATATTCACGGCGGGTTTATAAATAGTTATCGGAATGAGTTTCACGCTGATTTCTGCCTTTTTTCTTTGAAATATTTTATTAATCCGCCTGCTTCTAGTATTTCCACTATGAAATTGGGTATTTTATAACATGAAAACATCTTTCCTGTACCAAGATCTCTTAAAACCCCGTTTTCCAAATCTATCTCAACCTCCACCCCATCCTTAAGTTCTCCAATCCTATTTTTATCCTCTAGTATTAAGGTGGGCACGCCTAGGTTGATAGCATTCCTGTAGAATATTCTCGCGAATGATTTTGCTACGATAGCCTTTACATTAGAATACTTTAAAGCTATTACAGCATGCTCCCTAGAGCTTCCCAATCCAAAGTTTTCTCCAGCGATGATTATAACCCCCTCCTTAGCCTTCTCTCTGAACTCGGGATAATAGTTTTCGAAAACATGTTTCGCAAGAGTAGACGGGTCATGTGTCACCAAGTATCTTGCAGGTATTATCACATCAGTATCGATATTGTCGCCAAGCTTTATAACTTTGCCTCGAATAATCATTGAAGATACCTCCTGGGATCCGCTATTTTTCCTTCAATAGCAGATGCTGCGACGGTCGCTGGGGATGCTAAATAAACCTTACTGCTTTTAGCTCCCATTCTACCAATGAAATTCCTATTGCTGCTTGAAACTGCAATTTCATCTTCCGCCAGAATTCCTCTCGACATTCCTAAACATGCACCGCAGGTTGGAGATGTAACTATGCCCCCTGCCCTTAAAATCTCTTCGATTATCCCCATTTTCAAAGCTTCGTTATAAACTTTCATCGAAGCGGGGCTTACCACAAGCCTCACCCAGGAAGCGATTTTCCTCCCTTTCAGTATTTTAAAAGCTATTAGAAGATCGTCTAACCTACCATTCGTGCAAGAGCCTAGGAAAGCCTGGTCTATCTGTAGGCCCTCAACTTCCCTAACAGGCTTAACGTTATCAACACTATGTGGAGCGCTCACTACTGGTTCCAACAGGGAGGTGTCTATTTCTACTTTTTCAAAATCTGAATCGGGATCGCTTTTAACATCCATATACTGACTCTCCTTGCTAAAGCTCTTAGCATATTCAAAGCTCTTAGAATCCGTTTGAACAATACCTGTCTTAGCTCCCATTTCAATAGAGAGATTTGCCAGAGTTAAACGTTCAGATAGGGATAGTTTCTCTATGGTCTCACCCGCGTACTCTACAACCTTATAGGTGGCACCATTTGCTCCGATTCTTCCAACAATATGCAAGGCAAGATCTTTAGCAAAAACTCCCTTTTGAAAATCTCCGTTTGCTTCTACGATAATCGTTTCAGGAATCCTAAGCCAGATCTCTCCAGTGGCTAAGACTACCGCAGCGTCTGTTGATCCTACTCCTATCCCTACGGCGCCTGTTGCTCCAGCGGTGCAAGTATGACTATCAGCACCGATTATCAAGGAGCCAGGAATATCAAAGCCTTCTTCGAAAAGCACTTGATGAGCAATACCTCCCCTCCCTACCTCATAAAAATTTCTTATACCGTATTTCTTAACGAAAATCCTCATTCTCCTCATTTGATTCGAAAGTTCAATTGTGCTTGGAGGAACATCGTGATCGAAAACAACGATAACTCTACTAGGATCCCATACTTTTTCAGAGATTTTTTCAAATTCTTCAACTGCTAATGGTCCAGTTACCTCATGAAGCATAAGGTAGTCTACTTTGGCTTCGATAATGTCGCCTATCTCAACTTTTTGACTAGTCTTCTTTGAAAATACTTTTTGAATTGCTGTTAATCCACTCACTTAGCACTCACCTTCCTTATTTGGATTAGCCTATTCGCACCGTTCAATATTGCATAAACTCCTGCTAAGACAATGTCTTTGCTGAAACCCTTTGCTGTTACAGTTCTTCCCTCTTCATCGGAAACTCTTACAGTAACTTCTGCAAAGGCCTCCGTGCCTCCGGTTATCGCTTCTAATCTGAAGCTTTCAAGCTTTATTTTTATCAAGTCTCCGAGAAGCTTACTTACTGCCTTCATGGAAGCATCTATTGGCCCTACTCCGAACTCAGCACCCCTCCAAGCCTGCTCGCCCCATCTTACTTTGATAGTCGCCGTTGGAGTAATGTTCAACCCCGTCACTACCATTAACTCGTCGAGTTCAATACGTTCTTTTTCACTGGCCCCGTAGCCCATTACGCTTTCAGCTATGGAAGCAAGCTCAGTATCAGTAACCTTCTTACCCTGATCTCCCATTTCCTTAACTATTTTCACTATCTTCTTAAGTTCTTCTTCACTAGGCGTATAACCCATTTCTTTAAGTTGTGCATAAATACCATGTGTACCTGCATGCTTACCTGCCACTAGTTTTCTTCTTGCTCCTACAAATTCTGGATCGATCGGTTCGTAAGTTTCAGGAGATGAGATTATGCCATGCGTATGTATTCCGCTTTCATGCGAAAATGCATTTTCACCGACTATTGGTTTGTTTACAGGTATTGTTACGCCAGTTATTGATGAGACTAGCCGAGAAGTGTTATATATCTCCTTAAAGACTATTTGAGTGTCTATACCATATAATACTTTGAGGGCGACTGCCACCTCCTCTAGACTAGCATTTCCTGCCCGTTCACCAAGCCCATTAACTGTAACATGTGCTTCAGTAGCTCCACTTTCAATTCCTGCGAGAGTATTTGCGACTGCAAGCCCCATGTCATTATGACAGTGGACTGCTATAGGAATTCTTACCGCCTCCCTTACCCTTCTAACTATTTCTCTCATAGCAAAGGGAGTTGCAACTCCAACGGTATCAGGTATGTCAACTATGTCTGCTCCTGCTTCCTCAACAGCCTTGTAAAACTCAATAAGGAAGTCTATATTCGTCCTTGTCGCATCTTCTGCGGAGAACTCTATTTTTAAACCATAGGATTTCGCAATGTCGATAGCTTCTAAGGCTCTTTTGATAGCTTCCTCTCTGCTTATATTGAGTTTTTTCTTCAAATGTATTTCTGAAGTGGCTATGAAAAGATGTATTCTTTGAGCACCAGTGGAAGCTACCTTCTCAATGTCTTGTCTTGATGACCTTGCTAAAGCGGCAATTTCAGACTTTAACCCTTCCTTGACTATTTTCCTAACGGCTTCTTCCTCCCCTTCCGAAGTTATAGGAAAACCTGCTTCTATTACTGGTACTCCAAGCAAGTCAAGCTGTCTGGCTATCTTAAGCTTGTCCTCCGGTGTAAGCGCTACACCAGGAGTCTGCTCGCCATCTCTTAGAGTAGTATCGAAAAGCACTACTTTATCCGGTAGTTTCGATTCAGTGAAGTATCCTCTCCAAACCATCGTACTCGCCTCCTAAAAAATCTCCAAAGCCTTTTCCATTAGTTGCTATAGATGAAGGTATGCCTGTCTTCTGAAAGCAGGTTATCTCGCCCCCTTGGGGCGGTGTTAACGATGTACACGCATTGCACCTCCTTCCTCAGAGCCCTTATTTAAAGGGCTATATTAACTTTTCCATAATATTTAGGCTAAAGATGCAAACCTTCAAGCCCATTTCTAATCATTACTATTCCAAATGTCACTATTATTAGGTTGAATACCTTTGCAATAAGCTTGGATGGTGTTCTTCCTATGCTCGTCATAATCCTATCGCCGTTTAAAAGTATTACATATGCTAAAACTGCGTTGATAATGATTACAAGGATGCAGGTGAAAACATTATACGGGGGGTTAGAAATTATGATGACAGTAGATATGCTGCCTGGTCCTGCTAGAAGAGGGGTTGCAAGCGGGAAAACAGACATTTCTTCAAATCTTCCTTCCTTAACTTCACTCTCTTCTCCAACTATTATGTATTTTAAAGATATTGCTACGAGAACTATTCCTGAGGCTATGTAGAAATCTGAAAGCTTTATCCCTAGAAAACTGAACATTGCCGAGCCGAGTAGTGCGAAGAAGATTAATACGCCTGTTGCAGCAATAACAGACTCAGATATTATCCTTTTTCTTTTCTCCTTTGGTGCAGACTCTAGGAAAGCATGGAAAACAGGTATGTTTCCAACAGAATCCAGTATTGCGAATAGAAGCACGAATGCCTTCATAAAACGTTCTAATTCAATTGCTAAATCGATGCTCATATTCCACATCCTATTGTTTACACAGGCTATTATTTCTTTTGTTGAAAATAGGGATGATCTTAAGACCACCACATTTCATGCAAAAAATTCCCAAACCCTTGTTTTTCAAAACCCTAATACGACAACCTCGACCTGGTATCAAGAAGCTCTTACACTTACTACATCTAAAATATCTTCTTAATATTGTCTTTCCCCGTATGTTGTATCTTTCAGCTATTCTCCAAGCAAGTTTAACATATGCTTCTGCATAATTAATGTTCTCACTTGCCGTATCTAACGCCATCCTAATTAAAATATCTATCCTCTCTCGAGCTATTGTCACTATCTTCTTCTTTACCATTAAGCTCTATGGGGAAGGTAGTAGAAGAATATTAGGCTTTTATTGCGGCGTCCGGGATTTGAACCCGGGATCCCCAGCTTGGAAGGCTGGTGTCCTAACCAGACTAGACGAACGCCGCTGCCTATAGTTTTTAAACATGATAGATAAAAGCTTTATCCTCGATAATTTCTCAATACAGCTTCCAGTTTTATATATCGCCCCTGTATACACTAGGATGATGAGGAAGGTTATAGTTTTTACTGGTACGCCTGGAACGGGTAAGACTTCTTTATGCAATTACATTGTTAGAAGGAACAGGGGTTGGGTTCACCTCGACTTGGGAAAGTTTGCAGCTAGTGTTAATGCAATAGTAGGTTATGATAAGACTATGAAAACTAGCGTTGTCAACATTAGAGTTTTGAAGAAGGCTCTAAGAAATTACGTTTTAAACATGTCTGACGAAGACCCGCTTCTTCTAGAAGGTCATTATGCAGCAGAAGCCTCCCCCACTAATTATGTCAATTGCTGTATTGTTCTAAGATGCAGACCGGATATTCTTTGGCAGAGGCTAGTGAAAATCAGAGGGTACGGAGAAATGAAAGCTAGGGTGAATCTTGAATCAGAGCTCACAGATTACTGTTACCTGGCTGCTAAAAAATACTTGAGAAATGTGAAGATTATACAATTTGATACGAGTAATGTAGGCATCGTAAAACTCTACCGCAGGTTTATGAAATGTTATGAAAACGGCTTTCAATGCAAGGGAGATAGCATTGACTGGATTAGCTATTTCTCGAAATACCCTGAGAAATTTAAGAAACTTTTCCGTTGAAATATACAGATAAAAGAATTGGCTTAGGGGTTCCTTCTGCAATTAAAAACCCGTATCCTGGCGGCAGTCTCTTAAGAAGTTCATAGTCTGCTTGAGAAAGACCCATTATATCCATTAGAATCCTAGATTCTTCCCCTTCGCATATTCTATGAGAGATTTTCAAACTTGTCGATTTCATTATTTGCGGGGAGATCTGCGATGGGAATTGCGATATCATTATTAGGCTCTCGTTAAACTTCCTCATTTCCAAGAATAGCTTTTCAGCTATCGTCAGCGGTGATTCTCGTCTCCTATAGGGAAGTATGTTATGTGCTTCTTCCAAGACTATGAAATGGCACTTCTCATCTCTATTTTTTAATCTGAATTCATAGATTAATGCTAGAATGAAAAGCGAAGCTAATTTCCGCATATCCACCTCAACTATACCACCTAGTTCAAAGACAGTAATACCCTTCAATACGTTCTCTATACTTATCAGTTTATCTCTATTGCAGAAAATCTCCCTGTTCTGCCCAGTTATTAGGGGTTTCAGTCTTCTCAGCAATGCGAATTTAGTTTCGTTCTCGTAGAAGGATTTAATGCTCCATTTTTCTAAAGTTTCTATGAAAGAAACTAAGGGATCATACTTTTTAATGCCGAGCTCTCTTTCTGTTAGAGTTTGTATAAGCACCTCCCTAAACATATATGATTGAGATGGCGTGAAATTATATATTTGATCGAAAATATCAGTAACAATTGCCACATGTTCAGATAAGTTTTCAGATTCGATGGGGTTAATTATGTCAAGGGAGAAAGAACCCAACTCTAAGATCTTTCCATTAAGTTCCTCTGCGAGATGACGGTATTCATTATGCCAATCTAACACTGTAAAAGAATACCCTAGTCTTGCCAATTCCTTAAGTATACATTTGGCAGTGGTTGTTTTTCCAGAGCCTGTCGAGCCATAGATTGCTACGTGTTTTTTAAAAACATTATCTTTCAACTTTAATGGAGCGATTTTAGACCCGTTGAAGACCATAGATCCTAAGTTTATGGTCCCACTTTCTCCCGGAAGGTCGAAATTGGGTTCTGAAGACGGTGGGAAAAGACTGTTTGGCGTATGGATTACAAGCAAATCCTTCAAATTCCCAACCTTGGATCTCTCTAGCTTAACCTTATTCATCAAAATGTAGTTCAGATACTTAGCAAGCTTTTTTCCACTTAGCCTAACTATTTTAAATTCGGGGAAAACAGTATTGTAAACAGACTTTATTTTCTCAATGTCCACTTCAATCTTTTTCAGGGCTTCTTCAATCTCTCCGTATCCCACTTTTCTACTGACTATTAAGAGTTGCATTAAATTAGCATGTTCGTCAAAATCTTCAAGTGGAGAAATATGCGTAATAAATGTGAGTTTAACTCCGGATTTTAAAATACCACTAATAAAACTTTGTATTTTCTGATAGTAATCTTCCGCTTTAAGATCACTTAATTCATAGACATCTTCTGAAGATACTGAAACTCCTCCTA
>JAVZMD010000013.1:0-19517 GCA_038883435.1 Thermoproteota archaeon | reverse complement strand
CAGAGAGCTTTCTGAGAAAGACAAAAGCTAAAGGATTCGGAAATCCAGCCTAAAAGATAAAATAGTGTTAGATACTGGAGAGGATTCTTTAAGCTAAGTGATAATTCGGAAACGAATACTTCAAGGGATAATAAGTAGTAGTTTATAAAGTTATATAACGATAGTTTCATTACTTCCAGATTAAATGAAAAATAGAGTTCTAGTTTCAGTCTATATTACCCAAATCATTTTTCTATAAACATTAAGTCTCATAGTCTATCTTCAGCTGAAAAATTCTTATCAAGAATATCCCAAAAGATGAGTTGGAATAAGCTCGAAAGGAATTAATTCAAAATACTCTGCAAATAGGTTTAGACCTCACTATCCCTATTAATGAATCCATAATCGTGTTTCTTAATGAAAGGTTTGACAGGCTATTGGAGGAATTTTAATCGATAGAAATACTCAAATAAAGAGCGCCGGCGGGAAGACTCGAACTTCCGACCAACGGGTTAACAGCTTCAGCCTCCTTTTGGAGTCCGCTGCTGTAGGCTGTTAAACTACCTGCTGAGCTACGCCGGCTGTTTAGTCTGCGATAGGAGGGGGATTAAATATTTTTCTGTCTAGGTTCTGCTTTTAAAGAGGCTTGATTATGCCTTTTTACACCTTGGTCTGAAGTTACTGGTGGTGTCTTTCTTTGCTAGGGTTATGTTGATTGTACGAGGCTTGATGAAGGTGGTTTTTTAAGTCTTTTAACGTATAATGCTCGCCATACTATTAGGAGGATTGGTACTAGGATTAGTATCGTAATTGTAATCGAAAGCCATAGTGGTATTCCAACGCCGTAGGTAATAGTCTCGGAGCTGCTTAGGTTCCCGCTTTTGTCAACGGCGTAGACTCTATATGAAACCGTGGTGAGGGGAGGCTGCCTCGGTATTATTGCGGAATACTTGTGAGATCCTACCGGTTTAGCGGTTACATTCTGCGTTAAGCCCCCGGAGCTATAGGAGACCCAGACAGTTTTAACTCCAGTACCCCTGTCTGTAACTATGCATGTTATGTTAACATCCTCCATAAAAGTCGCTTCCCTAGGGCTTCTCGTCATGTTAGATATTGCTGGTGGAATATCGTCTACCAGTGTGAAGTTAACTACGGGCAATTGTCTGGAAACCCCGTCTTTAAATAATACCGTGGTGGAAATAACCCAGTTTCCTATGGCTGAGGGGTCTGTCTGCGAGAAAGATATTTCTCTGATGAATCTGCTACCTACCTGGTCGAACACGATCATCCTAGCTGAGCCATTAGGGGCTGTTAGGGCGAATCTGGCTAAGCTTATTGGAGAAACGTCTGAAGAGTTCAGCTCAATAATGAGAGTGGGGGAGCTTAATAAGACGATTTTCTTATCAGTACTCGCGAAGATTCTCAGGGTGTTGAAAGAGGTTTCTGTCGCTCCTACTCTAAGGCCATCTGACGATACATACGTTACACTGACCGAATACTGTCCTGCTCGGCTTAGGCGAATGCCTCCTGTAATGACTCCATTCTGGTCAAGCTGGTTTAAGTATTGTGTGAACGAAAAAGTCTCTGGCCCAACGACCCTTATCCAAATCATTCCAGGTGGAAAATCGGATGTAGCAGAAGCTGCCCTCGCCTCTATCCTTATCGTGTCGTTTTCTAAGAAAACCGAGGAATATACGTCCATCCATCTGAACCTTACGTAGGCTGCTTGAGTCTCAAGATAATTATCTGCCTTCAAATAGATTTCGGCCCTACCGAAATAGGTATCGGAGTCTCCCATCACTATGTTACTTATTGTTATCTCGTTATTCACAATGGATACGGAGGGTATGCCTCCACCTGCACCGGGCGTAATGGAAGCTCTTTGAATAACCCAGTCCCTCGGAACCAGCCCTATCTTAATTGTTACTAAGGAATATGATGGTGCTTTGAAAGAGAAAAATTGATTGTAGACCTTCCAGGAAGCATTATTCATAGGGGACACGTAGTAGTTAGAGTAGAATTCTGGTCCCCTAGAGAAGACTTCGATTATGTAATTAAACTTTGCCGTGAAGTTTAGGAAGCCGTAAGATGGAGAAGCAGGAGGGTAGAAGAAGAGCGGATAAGTAACCTTTAGGCCAACTTCCCTCTGTTCAACTTTCTCAGCTGGTAGAGTATGAGTGTTACCATAGTAGTCTTCAACAAATGCTTTCCATGCTCCACTCTCTAATTCCCATTCTCCCCAAGGCTTGCCCGCATTATCAGTAAAAACGGATAATGAGGCAAAGGGCCTAAAGAAAGGTGGCAGATGATCCTCGTCATACGAGGTTCTACTCTGCTCTATTAAACCTAAGTTAGAAGAGATCTCAAGAGCCCCTCCTGCGAAGCTTATGGATCCATGAATCTGAATCCAAAACACATACTCATCGAAGGGGAAATGCGGGAAGAGTGCTGGGGCTTCTCCTGTGCCGAAGGTTATTGAATTAACCTTTATGGCTATGTTGCTCTTAGGTATGTTCCGGCCGTGAAGGTATATTCGATAGCTCCGTAGGTAGAGAGCTCCAGGCCATGGGCTGAAACTGGTTGAGTAAGTATTGCTCACTGGATAAGTAAAAACTCCCTCAAGCATTTCCCCAAGGATGTTTTCAAAACTGCCAGATGTTGTATTGAAAAACCTGGCATTGCCCTGCGCATTATCATCAGCATCCTTAACGTCGCTTATTAGTTTCAAGTCAGCATGAGTACCCGTTTCCCAGATTACTTCAAGCCTGTAAACCTCGCTTGCATTCAAGATTCTTGGGCTTGTCATCTTAAGTGCAATCCACCAGTCGTAGGGGCCTGTTATCGTAACGGATTCCGTAGATGTTCCGAAGCTAATCATTCCATAATTCCATATTTCTGCACGAAGGCTTACGCTTCCAGAGTAAACCCTTACGATTAGCCAGACATACTTGACTTCAAAACCATCATAAGACGGTGGCACTGTGAAATTTTGAAGAATAATGGGATATGTGTTGTTAATTCTGAAATAGTAATCGTCAAGTAATGGAGTGTAGCGTATTTGAAAGACATTGTTTGTGAAAAGGATGAAACCATAATCAATGGGGCTTTGGTAATCTCTAGTGGCCCAGCGGAGGTCGCTCCATGTTACAGCGCTGAATGTTCCAAAGGCTACAGAACCCTCTGACAACGGATATTCTATCTTGTCTGAAACATACCGGTAACCAGCCAGAATTACTTTTTTCATGTTAAAAGTAGCCAAAGAGCTTTGCGTGATAATCCTAGAGTGTAAAACCGGGCCCTCCTCAAGAATCTCCGGAGATTCTCGAGGTATTACTTCTTTAAACTGGGGAGATAATAACGCGAATAGTAAGAACATTATAAACACGCTTTTCTTCATCATTCTATTGTGAAGGTGTTAAACAATTTAAAATTATTATTTTTTCATTGATAAACTATCAATAGATACCCCAGTAGCATTATAAAGGGTTTTTAGAAAAAAAGCGAGTTATTCATTATGCTACAAACCCGGCTTTCCATTGGAATCGAATAAATTAAGTTTTTAATCGATTACCCCCCGTTAAATCAGGCGTTAGATACTACGCTTTCTAGAATTGAATTAAAGATTAGTGTTAAATGCTTTGAACAGCTTCATAGTTAGAGAGGCCTGGAATAAGCCATTCCACGCTCTTTGCGAAAAAGTTTTATTTACTTTTACTTCTCCATATTAAGAGCATTTACAATGAAGTTAAAATTGTTTTCCTATGGAAAACGGATTATCGAGTATAGAAGAAGATTTTTCGGTTCGATGCTCTGGATAATACTAACTTCTTTAATAGTGGGTTCATTGTATACATCTGAATCTCAAGGTCAAGAACAGGTTATGAACGTTGAGATAAGGGTAACCAATGACAAGATTGGTGAGATCGACCCTAAGATTTATGGTCATTTCATCGAGCACCTTGGAAGATGCATTTACGGCGGGGTATGGGTAGGAGGGGACTCGAAAATACCTAATTTGAGAGGATTAAGACTAGACGTATTAAACGCGGCTAAAGCAATAAGTCCTCCGATAATCAGGTGGCCTGGAGGATGCTTCGCTGATGGATATCATTGGAAAGACGGTATTGGACCTAGGGATAAGAGGCCCATTCGCCCGAACCTTGCTTGGGGAGGGGTTGAATCCAACCAGTTTGGGACTGACGAGTTTATCGACTTTTGCCGTGAAGTAGGTGCCGAAGCCTGTATAACAGTAAACGTTGGGTCTGGCACACCTCAGGAGGCAGCTGAATGGGTAGAGTATTGTAATGGAGGCTTAAACACGACCTACGGCAGGCTGAGAGCAGAGTACGGTCATCCGGAGCCCTACGGTGTGAAATACTGGGGTATTGGAAACGAATTGTATGGGTCATGGGAGATAGGTCACATGGATGCAGATACTTATGCTCGAAAAGTAATAGAGTTTGCTGAAGCTATGAGGAAAGTGGACCCTTCGATAAAAATTATTGCTGTCGGATGGTTTTGGGGAGGGAGTGAAGGCGAATACTGGAATAGAAAGGTATTGGAAGTTGCTGGAGACTATATCGATTATCTTTCACTCCATACTTACTGTTGGAAACCGGGATATACCGATTACTACGCGATTGTGAACTTTCCGCTTAATGTAGAATATGAGCTTAAGGAAACAGTAAGCCTGATTAACTCTGTGTTGAAGAACAAGCCTGGGAAAGAGACTGAAATAGCTCTGGACGAGTGGGGTGTTTGGTATGAGAATGCTACAGACGGATTGTCACAATCTGTAAGGCTTTGTGACGGCCTGCTTGCAGCAGGAATGTTCCACGTATTCCATAGGTTATGCAATAACGTCACTATGGCGAATTTCGCACAGCTGGTAAACGCGCTGCCAGCAATAGTAACCAACGATAGGGGAGAAATGTATGTAAACCCGATTTACCTGGCTTTTAAACTATACAGGCACAATACTGGGGAAATCGTGTTAAAGACATCGACTAAAGGGGCCTCCATTAATACCTTGGATGTTTCTGCAACGATTGATAAAGAAGGTAACTTTCTCTACCTGGCGGTTATCAACAAGGATCCTGATAGGAAGATGAACGCGACAATCGTGCTGAAGGACTTTAAACCTAAGCCGATGTGCAAAGCATCTCAGTTAAACGGGCCGGGCATATTCTCTAAAAACGATTTCAAGTCGCCGGACGTCGTTAAGATTACAACTAAATACGTGACACTAAACATTAGCAACGGAGTGTTCACATACACTTTTGAGCCGCATTCGGCAACAATTCTGGTATTGGAGAGCATAACCAGTACTGCAACTCCAACTCCTGAAGCTGAAGAAACAACTTCTCAAACAACTGATACATTAACTAGCGAGACACCTGTCTTTCAAGAAATGCCCATAATACTTATAGGAGTTGCAATAATGACTATCCTGGTAATTCTTCTAGTCTTAAAGACTCGCAAGCCCTTATTCTAACATATACCTGTAGCCTGATTTTAATAATATGACAGAGAATGGCTAATGCTTATATTTGCTTCCTGTTTGGAATTGGATAGACGAATGGCTTTACTACTCGGAGCGAGGAGAAGTGTTTTTCAATGATTAAAGTTGACTACAACAAGAGCATCTTAGAAATAAGACCGTTTTCCGGAGAGGAATTGTGGAAAGTCTATCATCTTATCGATAAGAATGATCTGGCTTCTGCTGAAACGATTAGAATTGTTAAAGTCGGCGGGGACGAGAAGAGTAGGCGTAGAGTTTTCATGAAGATAATGGTTGAAGAGGTTGAATTCGACGTTTCTTCAGAGGCCATTCACCTTAAGGGACGGGTTTTAGATTGTCCTGATGATCTTGAGGGCGTTAAAGGTCATTATCATACATTATCGATAGGAGTTGGAGATAGGCTTATACTTGAGAAACAGGAGATTTCTCCAATTCATGAGAAGATTCTTAATCAAGAAGTTAACACTAGGAAGCTAGTAATCATAGCGATTGAATTCGGAGTTGCTACTATTGCCATCGTTAAGGATTATGGCGTTGTGGAAAACGCTGTGGTTGAGCATGATATCGCCGGTAAAAACTTTCCTGAGGAACATGAGGCCTCTGTGAGAAGCTTCTTCAGAGAGACTATAAACGTCTTAAGAGAGCTCTGGCTTAGAGATAAGCCTAGGATCATCCTTATAGGCCCTAGTGTAATACGGGAATCGTTCTTAAGGTTTCTAAAAGAGGAGCATAAGGATATTCATGGTGCTATAGTCGGATGCTTCCATGCTTCCGGAGGAACGATTTCTGCAGTCAATGAGTTCCTTAGGGGTCGTGAAATGAAGGTCGTAGCAAAGGAATTGAAAAGTATTGATGAGATAGTGGCTGTGGAGAGTCTTCTTGAGAGCATTGCCAAAGAGAAGGCTGTGTATGGTGTTGAAGAGACTTGGAAGGCTGTTGAAAAAGGTGCTGTTAGCCATTTGATAATACATGTTAAATTGGCTTCTAAATCTCGTGACCTGTTGAATAAGGTGGTAGAGATGATACCCTTAGTGGAGGCATATGGCGGTAAGGTAACTATAGTCAGCGGTAGACATGAATCCGCTGATAAGCTTAATAGCATCGGAGGCATCGGCGCCATCCTAAGATACAGGATCTACTGAACTATTCCTTGTTAACCCGTTCATTAATACCTTCTCCATTCACATGATTTCTGATGTATATGGTGACGTTCCTGCCCTTAGCAGCTTCCTTAGCAGCGTCTCTTACCATCATCGCGAGAATCTCGGCAAGCGGGCAAAATGGCGTTGTAGCCATGAATTCTACAATGATCCTGTCCCCCTCGCTCCTAACATCCTTTATCAAATTAAGCTCGCCTAATGTTAGCCCTATTTCAGGATCTACAACATTTGAAACGGCCTTCTTTACTTCTGAAACAATATCACTCTCCATGCTCGTATCTCATCCTCCTCTTCTCATACTCCTCCCTAGATACATATATTCTTGCTGGTACTCCTACCACAACCATGTTGGGTGGAACATCCTTAGTGACTACGGACCCTGCGGCAACTACAGAGTTTTCACCAATACTTACTCCAGCAATCAAAGTAGAATTAGCTCCTATTATGCAACCCTTCCCTATTATAACGGGGCAGAGTTTTCTAGAGACCGGGTAGCGGTCATTTGTCACGCAAGTATACGGCCCTATGAAAACATCGTCTCCAACTATAGTCCCATGGGGAAGGTATACACCAGATTGAATCTTAACGTTATTACCTATCTGAACGCTTCCGTCAAGCATCGTTCCCGTTCCTATTAGACAATTCTCTCCGATTCTACTTCCTTCTCTTATCAAGACATTGTGGCCTGTTACCAGATTCTTCTCAATCAAAACCTCCTCGTATATTATGCTTCCTGACCTTATAAAACATGTTGAACCTATCCGTGTTCCCTTTGATAGCGAGTCCAAGATACTGATATCTTCAGGCATTACATTCCTATCCGAGAAGCTTTTCTTAGAGGGATAGCCTACTATAGTGTTCAGTCCGATGTATGTTCTTTCACCTATCTCGCTATTCCCCAGAACTACATTGTTCCCTTCAAAACGCACAGTAGGATGTATAACCGCCCTCTCTGAAATATAATTCCGAAGCATTGCTTAGACTCTCCCATATGTAAATAAAGGTTTTTTAACCACTCTTAAAAATACCGCTAGCAATGCGACGTCAAGGGAAAAATAGGGTCCTGTTCTTCCTAGTCTTAATAGTAGTCTTAAGCATTAATCTTGAAACAAGGGTTTTAGGCCAAACGATAACAGACCTGTATGTTAACATGAGGGTTAGTATGGATAATGATGCGATTGCATTCTATACTGCTAACATGACCTTCGGACCTAAGGCGATAAAAGCCTTGAGAGAAACCAATTGGATCCTGAGAATCCAGCTTCCTAAATGGGCTTCTCCAAAACTGGTTTATTCAACAGACATGCCCAGCTTATTGCTTGCGGATGGTGGTAAGATTAGGCTGAGATTGGAATATGAGAAAGACTATGATTACCTAATTGCAGATTTACCTCCTGTGGATGCTGAATCTTTCAACGCCACACTTAAAATCGGCTTTGTGCAACGCGATATAATAGTTGGGAGTGCAATAGGTTTTAAGCTGCCCGTTTTAACTGGATTTAACATTCCTCCAGAATACGTCAACTTTACCTTCCGGACTAGTGGAAGAATAGAGGGCTACACGCAATACCTTCTGTACTTCAACCCCATTTTTGAAAACAACACGGCCGTAGGATTATGGAACCTTTACTTCAGGCCGACTGCCGTAGGCAATATCACCGGCTCAATATACTTCTCAGAATCTTTCGATAGATGCGTGATAGAAAGCCTAAGTAGAGAAATAGAGGTTACAGAGCAGCTTCAAATTCTTGTGAGAGATAAGCTGAGAGTAAAATACATAGGGGGTGGAAGTAAGATAGAAGTATTGAGGGTAAATCTCCCAGCTAATATTAGCGAGAGAGTTAAGGCTAAGGATTCGCTTGGCTCCATTCAAACGTATGCTTATAGCCTGCCTGGGAGTAATTCAAGTACTGTAAGCATCTACTCGAGGTATTCTCTGGATCCTGGTCGAGAGTATGAGGCAATAGTAGAGTACGATATCCCCATTAAAAGCACCATAACAAGTGTAAGTGGAAATACAGTAGGCATCATGCTTAAGGACTTGGCGAATTACAGCGACATCGTAGATACCTATTCTTTAAACGTTAAAGTGAATAGTGGAAGAGACTGGAAGATAGCAATCAATTCTATGACTCTAGACTTTAAGAAAGGGGAGGTATTCACTAGTAGTGTTAGCAATGCTATGCCCAGTATCTTAGTTCAACCGTTAAGCATCACTTTTACTCATTCCCAAATCGAAGCTGGTAGGAGTATTTCGATAATACTCGGATTACTAACATTAGCTATACTCCTGGTTATCGATATGTTCAAGGGAGAGGCTGCAATACCTGTTGAAGAGCTTAAGGAGAAGAAGGAAATCAGAGATCTTGTAGAAAAAATAACGGGGGCCCTCGGCGAGAAAATTGATTACGAATGCCGCCTGGAGGAAATGAAGGTTAAAAACACACTTGGGAAAATCTCTTCGAAAGAATATAAGGCGAATGTTGAAGAATATGAACGTAGAATTGCGGGAGCGGAGAAGAGAATTCTTAAAACAATAGAACAAATCTCATTGAAAAATATGAAAATTGGAGAAGAGGTTAAGAGGAATTACGATGTCTTCGAAGAAATTAACAGCGACTTAAGGAAAATGATTGACAACACTATAGATAGGTTTAGAAGCGGACGGATTACTAGAAGCGTATTTGAAAACCTTAGTATAAAATATTTGAAGGATAACAGGAAGAGGCGTGAAGCTGCTGCAGAAGATGTCTATACGTCCCTAGAGAAATTAGAGTAGTAAACGCTTAACCTACAATTCTAGTAGGGTATTCGGATCTTAAATTAAGCCACCGAATCCGAATGGTATACGATTTTCGCCGAATCGAAAAAGCTTAAGAAATATTTTCCGTTTTTGATCTGCAACTTGAAGATTAAGTGAAGCCATATTCGGGAGAAAAGAGTTGTCGGAAAGATGCTTGATTTATGCTGGCGCTTATGTAGCTAAGAGGAAGGAATGGGTGAAAAGCCTTTTCGACAAGTGGCAGCGAGTAAGAGGCTATTGGGTGCGTTATTCCTTTGCTTCTAAAAAAGGCAGGGAGTATTTGCTTGTTTTCAATGTTTATGGGGCTGCTGTAACTCTTGAAGTCATCCAGCTGTTAAAGGATGGTGGCGTAAAAAAGAGTTTTCTTCATAGGTTCATTAGGTTGTAAAGAACTGCCTGTTGGAACATTAGTTTTACCTTCAAAAATAGTTGATAAAACTGGTTTCGTTGCAGCGGACAGTCCGCATAAACATATTGTAGCACCAAAGGAGGACTCCTTGAAAAAGTTAAGAAGGATCCTTGAAGACTTGGGCCAGACCTGTGTGGAAGGTACAATAGTTTCTGTCCCGTGTGTCCTCCACAACATAAACCGTTTTTCAAAATACCGTACTCTAAAATCTGTGCCTGATACGAGGAAGACAAGTCCGTGCTCTCCACACCGAAATAATCGACAAGGGGCTTAGCAATAGAAATAACCAGTGTCGTCCACAGGAAGAAAACAAAGGAGGGCTTCCAACACTCGCCCCGCACCCCTCGAAAAACCCGCGGGGATCAGCCAGCGGGTTCAACAGCCTCCCCAAGGATCTTAACAAGTGTCCTCAAGCCCTGAGGTCCACATATAAGGCTTAACCCTGAACAATATCGAAACAACGCTTTAAACCATTTTAGTAGCCCGGGAGAGACTCGAACTCTCATCAAGGGGTCCAAAGCCCCCCATGTCTTGGCGCGATGCTTTGCCATTACAATCGGCACCTCGGTTGGCTCCACCGGGCTTCCCGGGCTGTTGAAAATTTGCTTAAGGGGATTTAATAACTTTAACTCTTGTAAATCCCTAGGTCAACGTGTTTTTTATAACCGTTTTCTTCTATTATAAAGGCTGGCCTGCCTGTTCCCACGTATAGTACTCGATGTTTCGGCTTAACGTTGAAATTGCTTATTATGTTTTTACCATCTAGTATTGCCAGCTCTTTTCCAGCCATATTAGACAATTCCATTATGTCGATTTCGCGGAACTCCTTATGATCGCTTGCTATGATTACTACATCGGCATCTTCTACCGCTTTCTTCCAGTCCTTAATTATCTCGTAGCTTTTTCCTTCAACCCTGCTAACAAGCGGATCGCAAACCTTAATGTTTGCCCCCAGTTTCTCAATAAAGCTTAACACTTTCAAAGCTGGTGAAAACCTAGTGTCCGATGTCCCTCCTCTGAAGGATAATCCCAGTAGTGCAAAAGTACATAGAAAAGGCTCTTTACCTAGGAATCTAATGACATTTAGGATTTTATCAGTAAACATCTTGGTTGCATGCTCGTTAATTCTTCTCGCCGTTTTAGTGATTTGAAGATCTAAACCATAGTCAGCTGCTGTATTAAGTATAAAATGTGGGTATACTGGAATACATGCCCCTCCAACACCGATACCTGGGCTATGTAGATGTGAGAAAGGTTGAGAGTTGGCTGCTGCCTGCACTTCATCAAACGAGACCCCTATTTTTTCACAGAAGATAGCGAGTTCATTGGCTAATGCTATATTGACATCACGATAAATTCCTTCAAACAGTTTCTCGGTTTCAGCAGCTATTGTGCTCGACATTTTAATGACTCCTTTCTTAACAACCGCTGAATATAATTCTGAAACCAGGTTAAGGCTCTTAGGTGAATCACAGCCGACTACCTTCGGGTATTTATCCAGAAGGTCTTCCAGAGCGGTGCCGGCAGAGATTCTTTCAGGACTGTATGCGAGGGCGAAGTCTTCATCCGCTTTCAAACCACTTGTCTTCTCCAAGATCGGCCTAATTAAGTTACGTGTCGTCCCAGGGGGTAAAGATGTTTCAATAATAACCACATCTCCCTCGACAAGTCCTCCGCCTATTTTCTCCGACACGTCGATTATTGAAGTTAAATCCGGCTTTTTATCATCCGAAAGATAAACAGGAACCGTAATTATTTTAATATCGGATTTCCGTGCTCCATACTCGTAATCATCAGTAACCTCTAATAATCCCCTACTTCTTAATTCAAGTATGTGTTTAGATAGGTATTTTTCTTCAGGGAATGGTGAAACGCCTGAATTTAACATTCTTATAGTGTTTGTATCCAGAGTCATGCCGATTACCTTAGCTCCTGCCAGGCCCCAACCTATTCCAACGGCTGAGCCAACATGGCCGAATCCGAAAACCCCAACGACGTAAACCCTCTTTCTAAGATTTTCAACGGCTTCTTTAGGTGTTGAGAGGAACGGCTTCATTCGAATTAGCGTGTCCAACCCCTCTTTTTTAAGATTATCTGATTACACTAGACCCAAAGGGATAAATAATCACCATACTTTAGACTCAGAGGTTAGAAATTGGTTAAAAAGACGATTATGATAGATGTGCTTACACCTAAGCAAGCCCTCTTATTCGGCAAGGTCAAGGAGAAACTTGAAAAGAGAAAATGCAAAACACTTATAGTTTCTCGCAAATATATTGAATTGACTAATATTTTCAAGCTGTCCAATATCAAACCGATAATAATAGGTGAACATGGTGGAGGCAACCTCTATAATAAACTTTTATCGTCGCTGAAGAGGACGATGATGCTTTCCAATTTGATAAAAAAGTTTTCTCCAGATGTAGTGCTGAGCTTTAGTTCGCCTGAGGCTACTAGAGCGGCCTTTGGGTTAAACATTCAACACATTGCAGTTAACGATTCGCCTCATTCTGCATATGTTGCGAAGCTAACGATTCCTTTAAGTAAGAAGCTTCTGACTCCTAAGGTTGTTGGAAAAGAAGCTTGGATTAAATACGGTATAAGCTCAGAGAACATTGTTGTCTACAATTCTCTTGATCCAGTAGCATGGTTGAAGGATTTCGCTCCTGATAAGCGTGTTTTTAAAAAATACGGTTTATCTGAGGGGGAATACATTGTTTACAGGCCAGAGGAGTATAAAGCCTCCTATTTGAAGAGTAGTTGTTTTACTGTTGAAATGCTTTGTAGAGTCTATTCTAAGGAAGAACATTTAAGGAGGTTGAAGCTTGTTATCGTACCTAGATACGAGAAGGAAGCATATCGAAGTATATTCAAAGATAGTAATATAGTCATACTCGACCATGGTGAGGATACGCGTTCCATCCTTTTCTACTCTAAGTGTTTTATTGGGGCAGGTGGGACGATGAATGCTGAGGCAGTGCTTATGGGCATTCCAACAGCATCGCTATATCCTTCCTCTACGATTATAGAGTCATTCTTAGTGAAGAAAGGCTTATTGGTAAAGTTAAAAGGCGAGAATAGCCTACGCCGCTGGCTTAGGGAAACAGTTTCAATAGAATATAACGAAGAGAAGAGGAAAAAATCCTTAATGAGAATTAGAAAAATGGAGGACCCTGCTGAAAAAATTGCAGAAACCTGTTTAAAGCTACTCTAATTTACCTTCTCTTTTCTAGTTTCTCTCGTGAATAAATGCTTGTACAGCTTAAGCCAGGTGAATACCCATATCAATACTAAGATTAGTCCTATAATTGACTGGACAAATCCCACTAACAACCTCGGTGCGAAAGGCCTTAGAATCCTCTCAATGTTTACTTGAATAGTATATAGGGCTAGAGGTCCAAATATGATTATAAAATAGTTGAACACGATTATTAGGATCAAAGGCTTAAGGTTTAGTATCTTGCTCATATTCTCACCAGAGCCCTGTGATGACAGTAAGGACTACCAGGATGTTCGATATAATGCATAGTGTCATCATCGCCCTTATGATGTCTTTTTCATTTGTAAATCCCAATACTGTAATAAACCTCGTTAATGTTATCGGTGCCTTTGAATCCATGTTTGCGGTTATAGTCCCGTTATCGGAAACTATTATAGGCCTCGTGTTCAACTCCGACCTCTCAAAAAGCCTTCCAACACTTGAGAGGTTGAAAAAGCCATTAGTGAGATGAGGCAATAAACCGATTACTAATAATGCTTCACAATTGTTAATTATGGAAAAAGCTAAGAGTGCTCCACCTATGGAGAGAGTACCAGTGTCTCCAACGAAAACTTTAGCAGGATACTTATTGTAAAAGAATACTACTAATAGTGGAAACAGGAGCATGGTGAAAACCAATCCTGCGAGAGTAATATCCACCTCCCCATTTAAGCCTTTCAATACAATGGCCATGAAGAGTGTTGCTAAGACTAAAAGCGAGGATCCAGTGGCAGTTCCATTCATAGTGTCAAACATATTGATGGAATTTGACACCACTGCAATAAGCCCAGGAATTAGAATGATGTAAAGTAGGGGGATATGAAAGGCTATTTTAAGTGGTAGAAGGAGAACACCTCTGTAAGGATGGATTAGGATTAAGGGGATTCCCGCCGCAGCAGTAAGGAGGGGCTTAAGGGTAGCACTAAGCTTCTTCATGTCGTCAACTATCCCAACTATTCCCGTCGCCAGTACTGTAGCCAGTATTCCAAGCGTCTCAGCAAAATATGGGCTTAGTAAAAACAGAGGTATGGAAGATGCGGTAACTCCCGTAATAAAGGCTAAACCACCCATCTCAGGAATTTGCGGCTTATCTGGCTTATGATAGTCTACGCCGGATATTCCGAGCCTAGTGAAGTTTCTAAGTATATACTTCATTGTCACCCAGGAAACCATTAGACCCAATGCTCCTGAAGCAATTGCTATTATTGCATTTTCTCCTGGTAGCATAGTTCCTTAAAAAGGCTGGGGGAAAGTTAATAAGTCTTCAAGGGTAACGGAATGCTTTAATAATCTTTAAATCCTGCTTAACGCCGTCCTTTGCAAGGAAGTGAAACAAATAGTGGCCGCCTTTTCAAAAAAACTGTATTGTTAATGAGCTCTTTCCTAATACTGCTTTTCGTTACATATGAGCTTTTAGAATCTCCGCCTAGAAGCTTCGTTTCTATTAGAATAATTAACCGTAAAGAAGATGAATATGGTTTCCACATAATGCTCTCCATAAGCAGTAATTCAAATGAGAATTCAAAGGGTGTTTTACTTACAATGCTCGGCTATGAAGACAGTATCATATCTGAAAACAGTACATTCTACATTTTCATAAGGTTTAAAATCTACAGCCAAGAGGCTATACAACTTTCTTCAAAGGAAGAAGAGATACTTGAAATAATTCTACCGCCAGACAGCAACATGAAACGTATAATAATAGTTTACTTTTTAAAACCTGATCTTGAGGTTTTGAAGGGAAGCTTCGATCAGATAGTATTGAGGAAGGAGGATGCTCTATGGGTTCAAACCTGGGTAGGCTGATAAACCGGAATTGGCAGGTCCTATTAGTCTTTATACTAGCGATAATACTGAGAATAATCCCCTCTCTCAAGTATGGTCTACCCTATGGGTTTGATATTTACGAGTTCGTATCAAGAGTATTTGTACTTAATGAAGACGGTTCAGTACCCTTACCTCATGGTCCGCTTTTCTACTACCTGCAACTGACGGTTCTTAGGGTCTTTGGTTACTATGTCTTTATGAACATATTGAGTTTCCTAGAGCCTATTATCTTCACATTTTTTATTCTCCCACCATACTTTATTTCGAAAGGCTTTAAAACAGCTGAGAACGAACCTCTCTACACGCTGCTGTACCTTGCAGCATTAAACCTACTTGTGCATCAAATAGGTGGTGTAATAATACCAGAGGGCTTGGGAATATTCTTCTTCGGATTAACAGTATTATTTGCAAGGAGGGCATTTGACGATTGGAAGTGGGCTTATCCGGCGATGGTGGCAAGCTTCCTAACTGCGATGAGTCACCATCTTTCAGTTTTCCAACTGATGCTCTTCTTCACATCCCTATTTCTATCATACTTGTATTGTTATATAAGATATGAAAAGACAATTAACCTGCTGCGTATGCTTGTTCTAACTTCATCAGCGACTTTTCTTCTATTGGCTTCTTCAGCATCGGTGTGGAGTTTACTCGGAGAGGAAGAGAACATGTTGAGACTTCTTCTTACAATGGTCGCACATATTCGTATTCTTCCATTCATATTGCTGGTGGGAGCATTCTCCTTCCCGATGATTACGGTAGAATTCACAAAGTTAGTAAAGACGCATGGAAAGTTTGCTTTCAGGAATGTCTTCCTCTCCATAGTTTTAATCGGAGTGGTTATTCCAACGGCTTTGACGATAGTCCTTTTTCCTACAGCACTATCAACTGTCATATGGTTCACTGTACCAATTTCCCTTGGTTTTTTACCGTTTGCAGTATACGGAATTATCCAGTACTGTAAGAAGAACTCGCTTTTCGACTCATTATTTTTCACAGCTCCGTTGACACTTTTCATGATCGAGGCTTTCCTACTTTTATCATTGGAAAACTATAGCGTGCTTATCCATAGGTTGCCCACTTTCATAATATATTTTGCAACTCCTTTAGCTGGATATGGGTTAAGCTGTTTCAGTAGTGGGTTAAACAGCTTGAAAAAGGAATACTTGACAAGCATGGTTATCGCATATTTCATATTTTCACTGGCAGCAACCTCGTTTCCGAAACCTGAATATGCATATGGCGTTAAAGAATCAATCAGCTATTCTGAGATCAAGCTTGCAGAGGATGCATACGATTACTCGATGAGATTTAATGCTAAGATAGATACGGACACGAGGCTTGGAGCGGTCCTGATGTTCGTATCCGATAGGAAGGCAAATTGGATGGGCAATTTAACATCGTGGTTTATTCCATCTAACTCGTGGCTCGTAAACGTATCTCTTACGGGGGAACCATATTTATTTGAGAAAGACATTATTATAATGGTTTCAAACTCTATGCGAGAAGCATATTATGGTAGAGTGATAAATCTGATAACGAAACCATCTGGTCCTCTTAATGATAAAGTCGTAAACTACTTGAACAATTGCCCTGGCATAGATAGGCTGGCGGATGTTCAAGAAGGGGCATTATATATGAATACTCCTTGGAAAAAGTTAAATCACGGAGGTTAAAGAGTCTTAGCAATGGTTAAGGCAGTAGTGCTGATAAGGTGTAAAGCTGGAACCTACAGAGACGTTGTGAGAAAATTAAGGGAAATAGAGAACGTTAAGCTTGTTTTCTCCAGCTTGGGTGCTTACGACGTGGTTTCGAAGATAGAGGCAAACAGCCTGTTTGAAATAGGTAGGATAGTGAGGACAATAAGGTCATTGGATAATGTCAACACTACAGAGACTCTGGTCGAGGTTGAAACAGATAGCGGGGGTGTTTGAAAAATGACGTATGGTTGCGTATTAATCAATGTCGACGATGGTAAAGTGGCTCAAGTTCTTGAAAAAGTCAAGAGAATAGATGGGGTTGTGGATGCGTTTGAATGTTTTGGAAGGTTTGACATAGTTGTTCTAATCCAGACCAGCGATGTTTCGGAGCTCGCAATGCTTACTGCAGAAATAAACTCAATAGATGGTGTTGATAAGACGGAGACTCTTGTAGCAAGCTGAATTCAGACTAGATGCTCCCATCCCCTCTCTAAGACCTTAACGATCTTATTATCTTCTCGATACCATACTCCCTTTTTCCCAACTACTCTGCCTATGGGTATTAGGCTTCCTCCACTGCTCTCAACTTCTTCAACAGCCATATCCCACTTCTCTTTCGGAATAATCGCTACTAATTCAAACTCCTCACCACCATAGAAGGTTGCTTCAAAACGATTTGCACCGACCATGCTTAAAGCTTCTCTAATTTCTTTGCTCAAAGGGAGTTTTTCAACAAGTATCCCATTCTCACTCCCTCGGATAAGGTTGTAAAGGGACATTGCAAGGCCATCGCTCGAATCTGTACATGCTTTTGCAATCCCATTGAGGGCAATTCCTTCCTGGAGTCTGGCTAAAGGTCTACATATCCTCCCGAGAACCCTCTTCCTTACTTTCCTAGGTATCTTATCAGGATTTTTCATCATCTTGAAGCCTAAGTATGTTTCTCCAAAGGAGCCGGTTACGGCTACAATATCCCCTGGTCTACCGCCTTCTCTAACAATAGGAGGCTTATCCGAGAGGGATACTACGACCACGCTTATAGTGATACATGATGTTTCATTAGTATCCCCACCCATGATTACACCACCATAAAGTCTCAACGCCTCTCTCCAACCTTTTACAAGCTCCCTTAACTCCCTCTGCCCAAAGCCCTTTGGAAGCCCTACGATCATGTAGTAATAAGTTGGGGGGACACCCTTAGAAGCTATGTCGCTAACGCTCATCGTGAAGCTTTTAAAAGCCATCTGCCTAACGGTCATGAAAGGCGGAGCATCCGTGGCTTCGACAAACATGTCCCCTGAGGAAATAAGGTATTTGTTTTCTAGGGCGCATCCCCAGGCATCATCATACCGGGAGAGAATGTTTCCCCGCTGGGTGAACCTCTTTTTTATAAAGTCTATTATTACACGTTCTCCGAAAGTTCTGCGAACCATGTGTCAATAAAGTTTTTAAAACTAGTTTAACCTTTCCGCTCTTAAAAGGCGAAAACATTTTAAACGTCTCAATTAGGAAAATCATCTGTGCCTCGGTAACTCAGCCTGGTAGAGTGGCAGCCTTGTAAGCTGCTAGTCGAGGGTTCAAATCCCTCCCGAGGCTTATTTCATAGTTTTAAAACTCAGCTATGGGGTGGTTTTTCTAAACTATGCTTAAAAGCCACGTTTGGCTATTTTGCTCAGCATTTGGTTAAAACACTGCTTAACATAGGAATAGACGATACTGATTCAGAGGTATTCGGCTGCACCACACATGTGGCTGCAAAAATAGTCTCGCATCTAGACGATATGAGCGGCGTGACCTTCCTGGATTATCCTCTTCTCGTCAGACTCAACCCTAACATTCCTTGGAAAACCAGGGGGAATGGAGCTGTTAGCATAAGGATTACTGTTGATGAATCCAAGATCGGCTCTGAGGATGTTAAGGAGTCCGTTTTAAAGATAGTTAGGGAATTTTCTGACTTGAGTAACCCAAGGTCTGATCCTGCGATAGTCTTTCTAAACAGCGTTCCTAAGAAAGGTGATTTACTTCATACTTTCTACTTAAGGGTTTTAAGAAGCATGGTTTCACCAATTGAAGCCCTTGAAGTTGCTAAGAAAATCGGTGCTTCCTGCAATTTTCTCAAAACATCTAAGGTAGGGGTTGTGGGTGCGCTTGCAGCAGCAGGGGCTGTCTTCGAAGACTACACGTACGAATTACTATCTTACAGGATTAGTAAGAACTATGGGAAGCCTAGGATGATAAATCGTGAAAGCATCTATTTAATGGACAGGGTGACTTCAGACAGTACTTTCAATAACATCGACCCGGAAACGGGTCGTATCTTAATAACGCCACACGGTAGGGATCCCGTGCTATTCGGAATAAGAGGAGAGTCTCCCAGGGCCGTATACGAGGCTTTTAAACTAGTCAAAGCCGAGGAGGAAATAGAATGCTGGTGTATTTTCAAGACTAACCAGGGTACGGACGCTCACTTTCCAGACGAGCCTATTGACGTCAGTAAGATAAAGAAATACGATTCTGCTGTCGTAGAAGGCACTGTGGTTGGGAAAAGGATTATTCAAGGTGGGCATGTTATAGTCTCGATGAATCAGGGAAACCATAGGTTTTTCTGTGCTTTCTATTCTCCCACGGGAGTATTGAGGAAGAAAGCCTCTGAGCTTGAGCTAGGTGATGTCATAAGAGTCTACGGCGGAGCTAAGGAGCATGATGGAGTTTTAACTATTAACGCGGAGAAAATGGTTGTTCTAAAACTACACGCGAAAATCTTGAAGACGCCGCCTTCTTGTCCGAAATGCGGTAGGAAATGCAAGAATCTTGGCCTTAGACAGGGCTTTGTCTGTGAGAAATGTGGAGAAAGAGTTATGG
>JAVZMD010000012.1:0-20238 GCA_038883435.1 Thermoproteota archaeon | reverse complement strand
TCTAATTCTGTTATTATCCTGTCGGACTCGCTTTGGTCTTCGAATCCAAGGTCAACCCCCTCTGCCATGTAGAAGACGTCTCTTAGTGTGCTCGTCTTATCCTCGTCTATTAGCTTTCTCGCAACGCTTGTAACCCATACCAACTGTGTAAGGGGCTTCAAGTGCTTCACGTTTCTAGAGGTGCGGAGAGCCTTCTTGGGGCCCAGTACGTAGTGGCCCTTCTTCTCATCGAAGACAATGTTGTCAACAGTCCTCAAAGGTATTTCGACAGAAGGCGGTTCTCTTCTCTCAACCTGTTTAAGTATTTGGACGGCGAACCCCACTATGTTTCTCCAAGCCTTAGACTCCTTTTTCATATGTTCCAGAAAAACACTATTGTTTTTTAAGCCTTAGCATTTAGTTTAAGACATGTCTTATCCAGCGTAGATAGAAACTTATTTAGGACTCCTAGGCATGTTCTAATCTGAGGCGGCAGGTAGGCTCGGGGGGCTCGCCATCCCCTGTAACCCGAAACTGGCGGCACGCGGGGAGCTGATAACTGTGGGGACAGGGCGTATTCACGTAGCCGTGTGCGGTAGGGCTGTGAAGGTCGTTCCTTACTGGGCGGGTGTAGCAGAACATGCCCGCTGTAGGGCGGGTAATGTCTGCCTAATTACCGAACCCCGCTAGGCCCGGGAGGGAGCAGCGGTAAGGTAAGCTACCCGCGTTGGTAAGAGACGACTGGAGGCAAAACCTGCCGTACATGGTTGCGTTGAAGAAACCCGATCCCCATGGGGCTGCCGCCTCTTTAACCCCCTATGTTAACATTAGCCTTCGCTAATCTTTAAAAGATAGCATATTATTGTAAAATTTTAATTCTAATTCCGCAAACCATTTTAATGTCCGCCTACCCGCTGGCTATGGAGTGTAACATAGCACATGTGCGGTATAATAGGTTACATAGGTAGGAGGAATGCGTCTCAGATAGTTTTAGAAGGATTAAAACACTTGGATTACAGGGGTTATGATTCTGTCGGCTTCGCAGGAGTATTGAATGGTAGGCTGGTGATAAAGAAGGATGTGGGGAAGGTAGATGAGGTACATGCCAAGCTGAACTTTCTTGAACACAGCCTAAACCTGGCAATAGGACACACCAGGTGGGCTACTCACGGGAGGGTTACTAGGGCTAACGCACATCCTCATACCGACTGCAATAAGAGAGTAGCAATAGTCCATAACGGAATAATAGAAAACTATGAGGCTTTGAAGAGAGAGCTTGTATCTAGAGGCCACGAGTTTAAGAGTAAGACCGACAGCGAGGTTGTGGCCCATCTGATAGAGGAAAACCTGGCTAATGGAGCAGTTTTTGAAGAGGCCTGTTTCAATGCTTTCAGACAGCTTGAAGGGGCTTACGCCATCCTTGCAGTTAAAAATGACGAGTATAAGATTGTCGCCATAAAGAAGGGTTCCCCGCTGGTAATAGGCTTAGCTGACCACGGTTCTTTCGCCGCAAGCGATATACCGGCGTTCCTCAACTACACTAAGAAAGTCGTGTACCTCTATGATTATGACATGGTTGTTCTCAAACCAGAGCCCGTTTTCTACAATATTGAGAACGGCGTCATGATCAAAGCAGAGAGACCCATTCAAAGCGTGGATTGGGATGCTGAAAAGGCTAGAAAAGGAGAGTTTGAACATTTCATGTTAAAGGAGATTATGGAACAGGTTGATACTGTTCAGAGAGCAGCAACCCAGGATAGGAAGATTCTCGAGAAGATAGCGAGCGAGATAAAGAGGGCTAAAGGAGTTTTCCTAGTTGGATGCGGCTCTAGCTACCATGCTTGTTTAACAGCAAGCTACGTCTTCTCCAAAGTTACGAAGGAGCATGTGAACGTTGTGTTAGCTTCTGAATTCCCTAATTATGAGCATTTCCTAACAAACAGGACTCTCATCATCGCAGTTTCACAATCAGGTGAAACATACGACGTTTTAGAAGCGATTAGAGCGGGGAAGAAGAGAGGAAGTAAGATAATATCTATCGTGAACGTTATGGGCTCTAGTCTAGCAAGAGAATCCGACGCATTCCTCTTGATGCACGCTGGTCCGGAGATATGTGTTCTTTCAACTAAGACCTATACTTCGCAGATAGCCCTCTTAAACTTACTAGCCTATACTCTTGCAGGCAAGTATGAGGAGGGAAAGAGGAGGCTCAAGTATCTCTGGAACGTCATATACTACCTCACCTCGGCGAACACTAGGAATAAGATAAGAAGGCTCGCCGAAAAGCTCGTGGATAAGCAGCATATCTTCTGCATAGGCAGGGGATTACAGTATCCGACTGCGATGGAAGCTGCCCTGAAGATTAAGGAGGCGAGCTATATTCATGCAGAGGCTTTCGCAGGCGGAGAGTTAAAACATGGGACGATCGCGCTAATAGAAGGAGGCACGCCGTGCATAGTATTCGTCTCCGAGGAGAACGGTAAAGAAATACTGTCTAACGCAACAGAGGTCAAGTCGAGGGGCGGATACATCATAGGAATATCGCCTGTAGATAATGATGTTTTCGATTTCTGGATAAAAGTGCCTGAGTGTGGAACGGAAAACCCAATTGTCCAAATAATACCAGTTCAAATACTGGCTTATCAATTAGCTGTTTTAAGAGGCTTCGATCCAGATAAGCCTAGGAACTTAGCGAAGAGTGTAACTGTGAAATAGGGAGACAGCAAAAACGAGCCTTCTTCGCTTTCTACTAATATAGAGAAAACGAATAGAATGGGCCAGGCCGGATTCGAACCGGCGATCTCCCGGTCGCTGATTTCAAGCCATCATATTATCAGCCGGGCGCCTTAAACCAGGCTGGGCCACTGGCCCTGTTTTCCATTTTATCAAGCCAACTATTAAATTTTTTCTGAAACGATTGGAAAATCGGAAATGGATTATCCACGGGCCCGACGGGATTTGAACCCGCAACATTTACCCGCAGTTTTCTCAGCTCTGGGTTAAAAGCCCAGCGCTCTAACCAGGTTGAGCTACGGGCCCTGAGATAACCTTGTTTGAGAGGGTTAAAAACGTTTCTTAGTCTGGGATGTTTGCTTTTTAACTCAGTATTTTTACGAAGAACTCGTCTAATTCTTTTAGCCTTTTTATGGCGGGATGTTCTGGGCCGAGTTTCTCCTTGAAGTATTTCAGTGTTTCCTCGAATTCAACTTTCCTATCTCCGTCAACAAGCTTGTCTGCATAACATACTATTTTCTCCTCTAGTGTCTCAGGTATAAGTTCTGTGTCACCAAGTCCAAGCTTCTCGGCTTCATCCTTGGATATTCCTCCTCCCACGTGCCTCTCGACTATTTTGGCAAGTTTCTCATCTAATTGTCTTCTCCTTATTATTCTCCCACCTATTACACCATGGGAAACATCGTGAGTAATTGATCTTCCTATGTCATGGAGAAGAGCCCCCGCGATAACTAGTTTTTCATCGACATCGTAACCTTTAAACCGTATTTTATCCGTCAGCTCTTTAGCGATTTTCGAGACCCTGACGGCATGTTTAATAACATTTTCTTCAACGCCCTCTTCTCGCAGTATTTTCAGGCATTCCTCTTCTTCAGGTATACTACTCTTTTTCCTCATCCTCAATCGTCTTTATCAGCGTTTTTAACCTTCTAATATAATTCTCCTTATCCATTCTCTGCAACGGGTTGCCACATATTGGGCATTTGAAAAGGTTCTCAACAGCCTCGTCGAAGATTAGTATCTTATGGCCCTCCTTGCCGCAGTGGTAAAGCTCATTCTTCTCGACAAAGTTAAGCTTCTCCCTAAGCTTCTGAAGTATCATCCTCCTGTAGTTAGCAGCTATGCTCTCAGCCTGGTCTATAAGCGGCAGCCATAGGAAGATACTCTTTATCTTATCCCCCTCCTCCTTTTTTATCTCTTCATATGTTATCAGAGCCTTCTCGTAAAGCTTGAACAGTATCTTCCTAACGTCGCCGACTCTCAGCCCCGTTTTAGTTGCGATCTGCTCTTCACTGGCCTTCTTAAGTTGAATAAGTGCTTCCGCAACCTCAATAGCCTCATCCCCACCTATTAAGCCGACTATCTGCGTGTAGAGATGACCCAATGCGTCAAGCCTATCCTCGCTCAATCTTATTCGCCTTTATAGAAGGGGTTCTTACATATTACTTTTCCCCTTGGAGACGGGATTATGAATATCCGGGGGTTTTCATGCTGCATGTAAAGCTCCCTCCCCTGGAAGAGTCTATCTAAGAATATTGCTAACGCAGCTATCTCGGAATGCGGTTGATTAGTTATGGAAACATTATAATCCGAGACCCTATAGGCCTCGCTCGGCACCTTTTGTCCACCAATTATTACAAGGATCCGCTTAGACTCCCTTATGTCGTTGATAACGCTTTCAACAGGCATGCCGTACATCGTGAGGTGAACTATCAGGCTGTCTGCCTCCTTCCATCTTCTCACCGTCTCCAGCCAGTTCACACTGTGCTCAACAGTGATTCTGCCACCCCATGTTTCAATTATTTTCTTCGCATTCTCCTCTAGCTTAGAATCCCTGTCCCCGTGGATGATGAAGAAACTGGCTCCAAAAGCCCTTGACACTAAGAAGGCATGCATAGTTACTCTCTTATCCCTGATTATCCTATGGCCCAGTCGTAGTACGCCTACTTCAAAACCGTTTTCACTCATTCTTCTTCATAATGCTCTCCACGGAGGACGTCGCCTAGAGTTATGCTTGACGACGCCTTGGAAACATGTTTGACTGGAACATGTTCTTGAACTGTCGAACTGGGCTTAAGCAGTTTCACCTTTAAAGCATTCTCTATCTTCTTCACATCCGGAATTGATGGAACTATCCTACCAGCCTCTATCTTCCTTATTAGAGAAACTTTCAAACCAGTTCTAGCCCCAAGCTCCTCCTCATTCCAACCGAGTTCCCTCATCCTCTTCTTTATTAGAGCCCTATAGTCATCCACAAGCTCCATAAGCTCCATTTTAAGATTGGTCGCTATCTCACCTGTCTTCTTCTCAATAGTCTTAGGGGTTGTCTTAGATAATACTTTCTTGGACAGGGGCTTCACGATATTTTCTGGAATTTCTTTCTCAACAGGTATCTTCCTTGTAAGTGTATTAAAACAGTCTGGACAAATATTTACAATACTGCCTTCCACAACCACCCTCCTAAGCTTGGGAGCCCTACTACCACATATTTCACAAATCATCTTAAAAAAGGCTTGGGAGGATTTAGATATGTATTTCCTTAGAGTCCTCCCGATTGTAGAAGTACTATCGCCTGAGCAATATCTCCTCCCGTAGCTACTAATGCCTTCCTAGCTTCTTCAAAACTCTTACCTGTCTGCTTGGCGACGAGTAGGACATCTTCTTCCAAGGGAACATACTCCGCCTTCTTCTTTTCAACAATAGGCTCCCCCATTATTTGATATACCTCCTGTGGACCGCCAATCATCTTCGTTACCATAGGGGAGTTGAAGACTATTCTCTCCTCCTCCGTTTCTATAACTACGCTCCTAACACCCTGTATCTCCTCGATCTTTATCCCAAGCCTCTTAAGGAGACGCTCCTGCTCCCTCTTCGACCCGAAGCGGATAGCCATCTCCAACCCGTCCCAGTTTCTTCCTCGATTTTAAGAGTCGATGCTCTACCTTGTGAATCCTTCAATGGGCATTAGTGTTAAAGTATTCCTAACGCCCTCAACCTTCCTTATGGACCTACTTATGAAGTCCTTAAGCTTCTCACTGTTCTCAGCCTCGACTTTTGTTATGATATCGTAGACGCCGAATACTATCCAAGCCTCAACTACCCCAGGGATCTCCTTAAGCTTGTTTAATACATCGTTCTCAGTACCTATCTCAACGTTTATCAAAACATATGCGTGAACCATCTTCCATCTGACTAAGATATCAAATCCCTAATAAAAACCTTTTTATTCCTAAAACCTATGCTTCTCAAACCTCTATATTCAACTAGGCATAGATTAACGATTTTAGCTTCTAGTTTAGTATTAGCGTAGCAATACATCATGGAAAACCTTTAAAAACTGTTCTTAACAAGCTTCACCAGAGTAGGGGCCGTAGCCTAACCAGGTTAGGGCAGCGGGCTCCAGCCATATGCACTCTAAACGATCCCAGTGGGAAATGAGTAGAGGTTGGAGCTGAGAGATACCCGAAGATGGGGGTTCAAAGCCTCGGAGGCGAACAGATCCTCCCGGCCCCACTCGCTTTCTTCACTAGCCAGAGTAGGTTATTCTAGTACCTATTTCTTCCCCCGAGACCACTTTAAGAATGTTCAAGGGGTCGGAACCATTTATTATTACAAACGGTATCCTTGATCTTTCAAGTATTGATAGGGAAACCTGGTCGAGAAGCTTGTACTCGCCGGGTTTTGATTCGCCTTCGCCTAGAATTTCCCTGAGTTTCCCTATGCTTACTTCCTTAAGCAACTTAGCATTGGGATTTTTCTTAGGGTCTGCCTCGTAAACACCGTCTACATCCGTGGTCTTTATCAGGAGACCTGCACTTATTCTCTCGGATACGATTGCAGCGACAGCGTCTGTTGATTGCGCTGGGGAAAACCCTCCTCCAACGAGTATTTTACCCTTAGCAGAATCTAACTGTCTTTCCAGGTCTTCGAAGCTACTTATAATATTCCTGCTTGAAGCGTCTCCGAGAGCTATGGATAGCAGGAGGGCGTTTAACCTAGTGATCAGGATACCGATTTCGTCGCAAGTAGCAAAGTCTGCACCAAGGCTTCTCGCCGCATTTATATAGTTCCTACTTATTCCACCACCGCCAACTATAACAATAACACTATGACCTGCATCGTGTAACTTTAGTATTGCATCCGCGGTTCTACGTATCTTCTCTAAGTCTATTGAATTATCCTTGAACAACGCATGCCCTATTTTAAGGACAATCCTCATTCTCTCCAGGTTTTACCTGTTAGGGGTGAAATATTAATATATGGGATGTTCCCGAATGTCCAAGGCCCGTAGTTTTGAGCGAGAAAAAGCTAACATCCTCGGTGAGGGACTACCTTTCCAGGAGAGTTCTTAGAGAACTCTCTGAGAAAAGAGGACGTGGAACAGAGCTCATCAGCCTGTATATACCTCCCGGCAGGAGGATAAGTGAGGTCATGGCTAACCTCAGAGAGGAGTATGGTAAGGCATCCAACATCAAATCCAGGACGACTAGGAAGAATGTTCAGGACGCTATAGTCAAGGTTCAACAGAAGCTTAAGCTCTATGATGAGGCCCCTGAGAATGGCCTAGTAATATTCTGTGGTGCAATCCCAGGTGAAGCCCCAGGTTCTGAGAACATTGAAATATACGTGATAGAGCCCCCTGAGAAGATATCTCTTTCATACTACGGTTGCGACGACAAATTTTACGTAGATCCCCTTAAAGAGATACTTGAGAAGAGAGACAAGTATCTGATCCTATCCATAGATAACTCGGAGGCCACTATAGCAATAGCATCTGGTAGGAACATAGATATTAAAGACGAGTTAACATCCGGGGTCCCAGGTAAGACAAGCAAAGGCGGGCAGTCCGCCAGGAGGTTTGAAAGGCTAAGGGAGATGGAGCTTAACGAATTTTATAGACGTGTAGCTGAACGCTTAAATGAGGTTTATCTGCAGAATCCTGATATTAAAGGGCTTATTGTGGGTGGTCCAGGACCCACTAAGGAGATATTCCTAGATAAAGACTTCATCCATTATGAACTACGCAAGAAGATAGTTACCATTATAGATACTTCCTACACCGGACATCAGGGAATAAAAGAGATCCTCGAAAAAGCATCGGAAAAACTTCAAGAGCTTGAGATAATAAAGGAAAGGAACCTCGTAAACATATTTCTTAAACTTTTGAGTTCTGAACCAGACAAAGTAGTCTATGGACTTAAAGAAGTTGAAGACGCTCTCCTAAGTGGGAAAGTTAAGCTAATATTGTTCTCCGAAGCCCTTGATATTTTCATAGTTAAAATCAAATGTAGCAATTGCAATTATGAAACTATGGAACAGCATACTTTCCAAGAGACAGTAATCCTTCCAGCTAAACTATCATCAACGCCATGTCCACAATGTGGTTCAACAAGCCTACATATAGCTGAAAAAGAAAGCTTACTAGACAAGTATATTGAAATAACCTCAGAGAAAGGAGTGCAGATGGAAATAATATCGACAGCAACGGAGGAAGGAATGATATTGTACAAGGGCTTTGGAGGAGTTGTTGGAATACTAAAGTAAACTCATTGAAAATCTTCCCTAAGCCTAGATTCATTATATAGTATAAATTGACTAATTCTGATTAAGCATGCCATAAACTAAACTCTTGACAAAAAATTTATTACCTACAAAGAATTTGAGTAATCAGGATTATTTTGAGTTCTTCAGGTGAAGGTTCTTTGCCCCCATGAATTACTTTATCCCGTACTTCATAGAAAGAAGTTGCCAATAAATCTGGAAGCTGTGCTTTCTTCCGTTTAGCATTTTCAGAAAGACGTCTAACTCGCTTTTCAAAACTCCCCTCCCTACTTAGTCCCAGTTCCTCAAGTTTTTTATTAACCATGACTTCAATCAACGCAAGAGCAGATGCACCAACGCTGTCATACTCCTCAGGGGCATTCGTAGGGGTACAGGCGGTTGAAACAAGGATAGCTTGGACTGGAAGCATTAACAAGAGGGAATTTTACTCTCAGATAGCTAGCGTAAGCAGTCTTATTGAAAGCATTCTTGGAAGAGACTTTGCCAGGGAGTTTGTTGAAACAGTATTGTTAAGCCAGCTTACTGACAGCCAAGCCCTAGACATAGCCAACATCCTCGTAAAAAACCTTGAATGGATTAAAACGCTCAGCGAGCAGAAGAGAATAGAGCTAGTCAAGAAGATAGCGTATTACGTTAAGAAGGGGGAGACTGCTGAGGAAGCAATAGAGAGGATTAAGAAGGAGAGCGAGGAATACGTTAAGAACGTTGAGAATGAGATAATTGCCTTCCTCCAAGAAATCGGAGACCCTGAGCTGGCTAAGGAGATCGCAGATCTATTCGAATGCATTAGGAGAAACCTGCCGGATTGGGTTGATGCTGCGAAATGGCTCCTCGAAGTGTTGAGGAAAGTTCGTAGCGAAAAGGGAAACACTGGGCTGAAGATAGCCGTTGAAAAAGGATTTAAGTATTCAGAGGGCTGTGCACAAGCCTCATCGGTAATTAACGAGCTGAAGGAAAAAGGCGTGGAGGAAGCATGGGAGGAGCTAAACAGGATAGTCAACTATCCCGAGGGCCTTAAGATAAAATGTATCCTCAATAAGGAGGGTAACAGGTTTAGGATATATGTGACGAAAAAGTTGTTGGAATCCTATTTGGGAAGTGAAGCCTGCTGGGTTAGAATTGATGTGAAAAGTAGGACGCTGTACAAAGAGTATGATCCTTCAACCAATTATTTCAACCTTCCAGAGGACATTGGGGAAGATGGTGAGGAGGTTGAAGTAACCCTCATTAAGATCACAACTTACGACTTCATCAGAAACATCCTTGATAACGCGAATGCACCCTTCGATATAGCGTTCCGCTCCGGGAATTATATGCTGGTCGTTGATGAAGAAGATATTTGTGAAACATTCCTGGAGGAGGATTTACATTACGACAAGGGCAACAGAGGCCCTGCTATCACCTTCGCGATAATAGACTGTGGCGGAAGAAAACACCTGATTAAGCTGGTTCTGACGAGTGAAGGCGAATACCTAGTCAGGATAAGACCAAGCGAGAAGCCGCTCGAATCGGCTCTTACCGATTTCTATAGGATTGCAGCCATAAGATATGATGCTGCGAGAAGAAAACTCATAGTAAGATACGAATACAAAGGACAGATACTTGCCCACAGGATATACCTTGAGGACCCGAAGTCCGTCATTGAAAGACTGGTTCAGGAAATAGTGGATAAGCTAAACATGGGAATGAAAATAAGCGATTCAGAGGTTACAGAATTAACTGAAAAAATTGGTGAAGAATACACTTTCCTAAATATCGATGATATCAAGGAAGAAATATCCAAGCTAACTGGGCTTCCGAAGGAGAGGCTTAAAACCAGCGGATATATGGAGCGAGGTCCAGACGTTCAAGTTTACTCCGAAGATAAAATGGTAGCGATAGTTGAAATAAAGGGAACAGTACTTCAAGATATTACTGATCGTATGAAGGAAGGGATAAGGCAAGTGGAAGACCGCTTCAAGGAAGGTTGGAATGTGAAGTATGGTATCGTAGTGGTGGTACAGATTCAGATTGAGCAAACCGAATCCAGCTACACCTGCACTGGGATTAAGCTCTATAAAGAAATAGTTCCTAATTCAAATTACAGAGAGGATGAGGAGTAGCACCTTATTTCATCAACTAGATCATCAACTGAAGCTTCCAACTTCTTTCCTTCTCAAGCTTCTCAACTTCAGCGGGCACGAAGGCGATATAATATGCGTACTCAAAGCAGTTAGGAATAAGTCTAATTTTGTAATATTGGTATCCACTGTTTTTAATCAATTCGTTTATTTTCTCCACTACCGGCTCCATTATCAGGATTTTGCGTTCACAATAGAAATCTACGAAATGCTCCCCTCCTTGAAATTTGAAGAAGACTCTGCACTTGCTCCAGTATGGGTAAGAAACTCTAATTATGTACTTCCTTAGCTCCGGGGGTACTTCGTCGCTCTCCCACTTGCTCCACTCCTCCCTCATGCCAGTAGGTTGAAAAACACCCCTTGAAATTCTAGCCAGCTTCTTTATCAAGTAAAGTCCCATGTTTTTTCTAGGCGTAGTTTTATAGACTTCGACGAAGAATCTCTTCTTATCGAAACGAGCTATTTCCACATCTATTTCAAAATCGTTCTTCTTCATCCAATACTTCTCTCCTTTTTCTATACTTTCCTTCAGAATTACTCCATATGGCTTAATCCCCAGCTTTCTCCTTATTTTCAACTCTTCCTCCCTGTCTCTTTCTATAGCTTCCTCTACAAACCATTGAGACTCATAATCTATTTCCCCGCTGAAAATCTTGTCTAGAATCTCCTCTGAAGACAGGTTGGAATAATCATTGAAGAAATCCATCCGCCTAAGATACTCTATCGAATTGACGAATCGCCTTCTGAGCTCGGGGTTCATCATTACTAATCTTCTAGATAAAGCTTTTAAGCATAGCTGTGACGAAAAGATTTATTTACCCTCAAAGCCTTTTCTACAACAAGCCCTGGTGGTGTAGATTCAAAACATAGAGGTCTAGCATAGGAGGCTGTCAGCATGTATCTGAATATTTAGATACATGCAAGTAAACCCTCCCGACCCGGGTTCGAATCCCGGCCAGGGCGTTTAAATTTTCAACTTTCTGCAATTCCATTTTCACATTACTCTAGAATAGAGTGAAACTTTTAAAACAAAAGTGTTGCAAATTATTCGACGACTTTATAATTTCAGTCAGAGTAGAATTGGGGGCCTAGCCAAATACCCAATCTAGCCCTATTCTCCATCGGTAATGCTACTAAATTCCTTCTGTCAAAATATCAATCCAGAAAACCAACCTTTGTTACTTGTTCAGTTATGTACGATAATGTCGACATGTATGAACCATTAGGTTCCATAAAGCACTAATCGTCACGGCAGCTGTTAAAGTCTATGTTTTAATTATGTTTTTGCCCAGTTTTTGGGTACGAGTCAATCTTTTAAGCCGGTTCTGAGAAACAAGTGGTCAATATAAATGATTAATAATTCATTTTTAGCCTCAGATTAACTCTGACAAGTCATTTTCTCCTACAAATACCTTATCCTCATAGGCTGTAGAAATCTGGAGGTCCTTTAAGAAAAACTTTATCTTTAAACAATTGGCGATAGGAAATATCTGATTAAGACCATGGAGGCCCGGAGAAGACCTGCAGGAAAGCCGGAGAAAGCCGTTAGCCCCCTATTGTACTTTATAACTTTGCCATCGGTATAGGCTGGGAGCGGGGTGGGTTGGAAATGAGTTTTACCAAAGGTAAAAGAGTTTTCGAAGAATACGGGTATGTCCTAGACTTCGTTGAAGAAGGCAGGGTTTTAAGCAGGATTGGTAAGCCCATCCACTCTCCCTACGCACAGCTAGTGGGAGATATGTACTTTACTCTACTCGAGGTTTCTCTTTTCCCCCATACGAAACTGAACCTTAAGGAGAAAGTATTCATAGGCAAGGGGGATAGGCCTCAAGTTAAGAACGTACTTGGGAGAATAAGGTATTCTGAGCTCACCCCACAGGCGAGGTTCGTGTTGCCCGAGGTAGTGGAGTTAATAATAGTTAGCAATGAGCAGAAATTCATAGATCTTCTCAACAATCTCCAATCCGTCTCTCCGAAGATGCATGCAATAGAACTCTTGCCGGGTATTGGAAAGATGAATGCGAGGAAAATACTTGAGGAAAGGGCTTTGAAGCCTTTCTCTTCCTTTGAAGACTTTTCAAACAGGACGGGGATACAGGGAATAGTTAAGCTTATGGCTCAGAGAGTCGTTGAAGAGCTTTCCACAGAAGTCAAATACCGCATTTTCACACGAGACTAGACCTAATGATCTTAAACACTATAATCTTCTCAAAGAAAAACTCTTTATGCGAAACCTCTTCAATCATAAAGCCATTCTCCTCAACAAGTCTTTTTAGACCGCTTAAGTCAGATAGGCTCGATTGAACTAGAAGCATCATGCCATCTCTAGAAAGGTGCGGAAGCGCGTTTTCTAAAAGCCTTTTTGAAAAAGAATTGTTCTCTCCAGCAGCCCATGAAACATCTTCCCCTAGAGACTGTTCTACTGGCAAGTATGGAGGATTGCTCACTATTAGATCGAACTTTAAATCTCTCCTAAATACTGTTGCCAGATTACCATTCACGATATGGATAATACTGTTTATACTATTGTTCTTCAGATTTTTAAGGGTGTTTATACATGCGTGCTTGTTTACATCCGTGGCGAAGACTTCCGTGCAATTACGGCTTAGGACTAGAGAGATTAAGCCGCATCCACATCCGATCTCTAAAGCTTTATCCGCTCTCATGTCTTTAACAACGTCTAGGAGCAGGTAAGAGTCTTCTGACGGAGGATATACGCTGTCCTCTATGCGGATTCTAAAGCCTTCTACGTTTATTTCGTACGTAGCTCAACCACATCCTTATCCAGGAGTTTGTAAGAAGAGCTAACTCTGAGTGGGGTAGATTTGAAGCTGCCTCTCCAAAGCCTAGCGTATTTCAAGCTTTCAGATAAACCCCCATGAATTTTTGAAGCAAGTTCTCCAACAGTGATCCCACTATTCACAAGCATAGGTTTTTCCGAGGGGGCTGTTGCGGAAGGGGGCTTCAAGTAGATCCTTATGATTTCCGAGGCTTCAAAAACCTTTTTCAAAAAATCCCCCTCGAGAAAGGCTTCTTTTTTCACAATATATTCCGGGGGAACCTTAAGCTCATCGGCGAGCCTGGCTTCTTCAAATCCCTCTTCCACAAGCATTAGGAAGCTTCTTCTCTGCAATCCTCTTAGGAAGCTTTCAAGCGTGTATAACGAGGTGTATTCAGAGAGGCTGACTATGCCACTTTCGTAACCATGCTCAGCGAGGAATTTCCTGATTTCTTCTTCTTCTAAAAACCTTGACTTATTAACTACCGTTATTCCACCTGCTTTTAAGGGTTTGAAAACAGCTGTTGAATTCTTAGAGGCGATGTATATGCCAAATCTTGATAATACTTCCTTGGTTAGATCATACTCCTCGTGAGGATTTGTTTCACTCAGGAGAATAAGCATCAGGTCTGATTTAAATAAGATAGTCTGAATAAGCGAATACCTGCGGTTTTCAACCAGAGATATGGAGATGGGCATGAAGCTGATGTTGATATCCTCGAAGGGGGCGCTTAGAGGCTTAATCTTGTTTAAAGACTCAACTATTAACTCCTCTTTAAAAAGCCCAGTCCGAGACAAGAAATTGTGTAGCAAGCTCTTATCCCTAGTCAGTATTGTTGCCAATATAGTGTTTTCACCCTTTTCGAATGTTATTTGTCTTGAACTACGCCTCTTCTTTTCGAGAAGTATCTCATCCTGTAGTCTTGATATTTGTCTCTTAACCTGAGCCCTAAGCTTTTCAGTCCCCTTATGCTCAGGTATCATCGATAGGAATATCTTGAGGTTTTCAAGCTTCTCCTCCCTGCTCTTGGATGCAATAACCTTCTTGTATTGCGCTTCTGCCTGAGGAGGCAGGTTAGTAACCATCTTAATACCCTAAGATGTCAAGAAGAATAGCCCTGTCGTTTAAAAACATAATCCCCGCTAACATTTTTTAACATGCCTATCCTAAGCCTTGTCTTCCTTAGGAACCAGAGAATACTTCCAGCCTCCTTTGCAGAGGGTGCTGAGCGCCCAATGATATTTCTCAGAGAACGCATTACAACGTTCTTCTTCGACTCGGATAGACTCAGGTTGTTAAAAATAGTCTCAGCCTCCACGTATATCCTTTCCATAATCTCTCTGTTCGCAGGTCTTCTCAGACCCTTTACCCTTTTGCCCACATGGTCTATGAATATTTCATACATCAATATAGAAGCAGAGACGGCAAGGTTTAGCACGCTGTATTCGCTTGAAGAGGGAATGTGAACTACGTAATCAAGTTGTGAAAGCTCTTCGTTCTTAAGTCCTATATCCTCCCTCCCAAAGACTAAGAATACCCTACCTTCTACGGGTCTGCATAGTTCAACCATCTCCTTCGGCGAAACATACTGTCGCAGTAAGCTTTTAGGGGCTATTCTGCCGGAGGTTCCGATGCTTACTGAGGGCTTTAAATCTCGTAGAGCATTAGTCAAATCGTTGTAAACCATCTGGTTATCTACGATCTCAGCACCTCTAGCAGCATAAAGTCTTGACGACTTCAGGACGTTTTCCCCCGGGCTTATTAAAACCAGTTTTCTAAAAGAGAAGTTGAGCATTGTCCTGGCTATAATCCCCACGTTAACTGGATACTTAGGTCCTACGAGAACTATGTAATACTTGGAACCTATGTCCATGGTAAAACCAAGCCTAGGGGCTTTTTAACCTCTCAGGAGAAGCTTTTTAAAGCGGCCTGCTTTTCTAGCAAGAGGGCACGCGGAAATTGGGACAGATGCCATACGTTAGGAAGGAATACATACCCAGGATACCTCAGCTTAGGATCAGTAAGTTTAAACTGGGTAAGGCTAGTGATTTTAATGTTGTTTTTAAACTAGTCACTAAGAAGCCTGCTCTAATAATGCAAGAAGCTCTTGAATCAGCCCGTGTGGCCGCGAATAAGATTCTCGAAGCAGAACTGAGGGAGAACAATTATGTTCTAAGAGTGGTCCCCTACCCCCATATCATCCTTAGGGAGCATAAGATGCTTGCAATGGCGGGTGCCGACAGGGTTAGTAAGGGTATGAAAAAAGCATATGGAAAACCCGTTACTCTTGCCGCGAAAACTGAAGCTGGAGACCCTGTGCTAGAAGTTTACTCCAAGCAGGAATATGAGAACGTTATCAAGAAGGGTCTTAAGACAGCTGCTTCGAAACTTCCCGTGGAAACCTTCGTGGAAAAAGAGGAGTTGAAGAAGGAGGGGGAAACGGGTGAAGAGCCTCCAGGATAGGCTTGTAGTTGTTGGAGAGCCTCTCGCAACCCTGGAGGAGTTTTTCCCCGGCGAAGGAACTTTCGAGAAAGACGGTGTTATATACTCGAGCACTACTGGAAGGGTTTTCATAGACAAGAATAAGAGGGAGCTTGGGGTATTGTCTGTTAAGCCTCTTCTAGTACCTAAGTCTGGCTTCAGGGTTATTGGAATGGTAACTGGTTTCTCAAGCCACTATGCTAATGTTGAAATATTCTGTATGAATGGTGTGAAGCTGGACCACGAGTATACTGGCATAATCGGAAGGGAGAGTCTTGGCAGATCCTACCCACGCTTCCGCGGAAGAGGCTTAAAGACATACGTTAGTGAAAACGATATAGTTTATGGAAGCGTGATTTCAACAATGAACACGATCTTACTCGATATTTCGTACAAGGAGTATGGGGTTGTAAAAGCCCAATGTAAATTCTGTGGCAATACTCTTATGCTCTCTGGGAAAGAGCTTCTCTGCCCACTCTGCCACACTAGAGAGAGGAGGAAGATAAGCATTTTCTACGGCGAACCCGTTGAGAAGCTGGTGAATAGAGTATGAGGGTAATCTACAAGAGCAAGGGAGAGGGAGAGGCGGAGCTCGAAATATACGGTGAGACACATACTATCCTCAATCTTTTAACGAGTTATTTAAATCAGAGGCTTGAAAAAGGGTATGCAGCATATAGAATAGAGCATCCTCTTAAGCAGGAGGCTGTGCTCTACATAAACGCTGGCAGGAAAGACCCGAAGGAAGCTCTTCTGAAGACTTTTGAGAAGCTGATCGAAGACTTGGAAGAGCTGGAGAACATGGTTGGGGAAGCTGCTAGTAAGCTCGTGTCCTAAAAAACCCACTTTTAGAAACGTTTATTAACATGACCTGAAACTCCTTTAAAACCCTTATGCAGATAAGGTTCTGTCCTAAATGTGGTACTAAGCTTCAGATAAAGAGAGAGAAGGGAAGCCTGCTTTATTCCTGTCCTAAATGTGGACACGAGGAACGTGCATACACTGTTGAAAAAAGCATTGAGACGAAACGTAGGACAGGGGCTATCAGGATAATAAGGAAGGAGGCGGATTTGAACCCGCTGCCCGTTACCAGTACAGTATGCCCCCAGTGTAAGAATAAGGAGGCATACTGGTGGATATCGCAAACAAGAGGTGCTGATGAAAGTGCTACACAGTTCTTTAAATGCACTAAATGCGGATACACGTGGAGAGAATACTCTTGAAAAAACTATGTTTTCTCCATTCTAGGAGCGATATAAAAGGTTACGGCACTGTTTGGAGCCTCCTCCACTTTCTGTGATATTTTTAAAGGCAGGTCTGTGTCGAACTCCACCTTGACATTCTCGCTGAAAAGCAGAGATGAAACTATACTGCTAAGCCTCTTTAGGTCGTAGGAGGCTCTCGATGCTTCTTTAAGAACCGGGTTTATTAAATTACCTTCCTCAACCGTCAATACAACCTGGTATTCAGATATCTCGCCCTTGGCTGAAAGTAGAACAGTATTGTTCTCGACACTTATCGAAACGTAATCTGAAACGTGCTTTCCGCTTTCAAGTAGGTGTTTTATCGTAGAAACCTTTGTTTCGAATGCGTTTCCCAATGAAACCTTTGGAAGCGGAAGATCCTTATCCTCTGAGAAGAATATCGGGATTGTAAATATTCTTGTAAATTCGTTACTAACCTTAAAGGTAACCTTATCCTCCTTAAAGACCATCTCTAGTCTTTCCGATTTCGATTCGAACTTTAGAAGATTGAGGACATCGCTTAAACGTATATTAGCCTTAATAGGCTTATTGAATTCGAATATTTCAAAGGCTTCTTTTGAGAGAACCATGTCTATCATTGAGACCTCCGCCAGATCCAGAGCCCTTATGGAAAAACCTTCCTCACTTATCTTGAGTGGGGCCTCGTCTATTAGAGAAGAAGCTGCTTTGAAAGCCTTTCGAATAAGCTTTGCATCATTCGTAACCAGTCTCGCAAGGATGTTTGAAGACGACATTTCTTACAATATGGTTAAAGCAATCCCTTATATAGCTTGCTTCCAAAACAAACCCAATCTTAATAAGGTTTGGTAATAAGTATGATTGTAGAAATAATTGGAAGCGATGGAAGGAAACATCATCAGGGCAGCGAGATACCCCTTCCTGCCTGAGGCTAGGGAATTCGTTTCTAAGCATATTGACTTATCGTTAGAAAGCCTTGATAAAACGGGTTCTGAAGCAGCCTTGAAAAGGGCTGTTGAAAGAGTAAAGGACGCGTTGATTCTTAAAGAGGTCCGGGTTACTCCTCAGCACGAGTCCAATTATGTAAGAGAAATACTTTCCTTCCCACTTGCAATCATACTGGTATCAGCAGTTTCAAACGAGTATATTAGGAGGATATACTCGCTGGGAGAGAGCAGGGGGGCTTATAAGAGGATGCTTAGGGAAAGTGATGAAACACTGCTTTTCATCGGTGAGAAGCTCGGAGTGAGAGGCATTATGGACAATAACGGTTTCATTAAGATTAGGATACCGATTTATTTGAATCTGGCTTATGTATTCCATGAGCACCGTTGGAAACTCGTGAATAGAGTCGTTGACAAAGGCTACGTGTGGGTTAGTAGGGCAGAGTACGCAAGGCTTCTCCAAGTAGAGGTAAACAATTACGTTTACGACAAGACTTTAGAACCACTCTCCATGACAGTAATGCCACAATACTTTAAGGAAGCCGCGAAAACAATAGTTGAAACATGGAGTAGGCTTGAAGCAAATAGGCCTGGCCACACTGTTTCTGAGGAAGCCGGGGAAAACCCGCCGTGCGTCAGCAGGATACTTAAGAGGATGGAGATGGGTGAAAATACTTCACATTTTGAAAGACTTGTTATAGCTACTTTCATGATCGCCAAGGGTAAGGATATTGAGGAGATAATAGAGCTATTCTCAAAACAGCCAGATTACAAATACAATGTTACAAGGTATCAAGTAGAGCATCTTTCAGGTCTCAGGGGAGGGGGAAAGAAGTACTCTGTGCCTAGCTGTAGGACTATTCTCACAAACGGCCTGTGTTATCCAGATGAGAAGTGTAAGGGTGTTAAGCACCCATTGGGATATGGTGGTAGAAATGCTGGAGTCAAGCCTAGGGTTCCTTAAAAAAGAGTTCTTTAAGTATTACTATGAGAATCTGGATAGGCTAGTGCCTCCTGACCCCATAGGGAAAAGGGAGTTCGGCTTCTTCCTCGATAAGGGGAGGGGGATGCTTAGGCATAAATGCTTTAACAATCTAAGGGACTTCCACGATTTTATTCTAAAAGAGACACCTCTAGACATTTATGTTTCTGCAGCAAGGTATGAAGACCCTGGCAATAGGGAAATGCAGGAAAAGAAGCTTATAGACGCTGAGCTTTTCTTCGACATCGACGCTGAGTCAAAGGCTTTGGAAGAAGATGAATCTGCATGGATTTGTCCTAAGTGTGGAAAATATGATGTTGGAATTAAAGAAGAGTGTCCTGCTTGCGGCTCCGACTTAGAATACCTAGAGACAGTCAATGAAGAGCAGTTAAATAAGGTACTTAAGGAGACAGATAAGCTAGTAAGAATTTTAACTGAAGATTTTGGAATAGAAAGTAATAATATACATGTTTTCTTCAGTGGAAACAGAGGTTATCATGTGCATGTGAATCAGGAAGAGTTCATAAGTTTAACGGCAGAGAGTAGAAGGGAACTAGTTGACTATCTTCTGATTCAGGGATTTGAAGAAAAGAAGCTGACAGCGGTCTTGAGGAATAAAAGTATAGCTAGCAATAATTTAAAAGGCGTTATTGGAAGAGTCTATCAGAAGGTTTTAGAGGCAATAGGTTCGGAGAAGCCTGAAGCATCCTATTCTAAGAATAGGCTTTTAAAGCATATTGATGAAGCTATTGAAGAGCTTAAGGTGAGGATAGACCCCGTTGTAACCATTGACACTCACAGGCTAATGAGAATGCCGAATAGCATTAATAGTAATAGCGGCATGGCTAAGAAGGCTGTTAAGCTTCAAGACCTGTTTTCGTTCAACCCTTTAAGAGATGCTGTCGTTTTGGGAGAGGAGGAGGTTATTGTGAGAGTCAAAGCAGCCCCAAAGTTCAAACTATGCGGAAAGAGGTTTGGACCCTTTAAAGACGAAGAAGTTGAATTACCTGCTTACGCCGCCGCATATATTGTTTGCAAGGGAATGGGGGAATATGTCGGAGGATAGTGTTTCTATAAAAAGAATCATAGACTCGTGGAGAAAAGGGGAGTGTGATTATTCCAGTATAGATGCTAAGATCCTTGCTGAACTACTGGCCTCAATAAGAAGCGAAATGCAATTGGTAGATAAGACTTCTAAAAAGAGGGAGATTTTACAATGGTATTTAAATGCTGTAAAAAGCATTCTTGAAGACTATGTAACAATGAAGTTATTAAAGAGCATGTCGGTAAGCATTAAGAGGATTGAAAAAATAAGCCAAGATGCTAATAGCCTATCTTGGTTTTCAGCAGCTATTTCTGAAGAGGTTGACTTAACCCCTATGGTCTCTCATCCTGCTGGAGGCTTAAAGAACAGGAAGGTAATGGCAATAGTGC
>JAVZMD010000011.1:0-21532 GCA_038883435.1 Thermoproteota archaeon | reverse complement strand
TAGGGCTTTTGAAAATGCTTTGGAAAAAGGTATAAACATTGTTGATGTCGCCCCCAGTTATGGAGAGGCTGAGATTAGGCTAGGCCCGTTAATAAGTAGGAACCGTAATAGGCTGGTGATAACCGAGAAAACCTTAGAAAGGACAAGAGAAGGAGCGTGGAGAGAACTTAGACAGACGTTGTCTCGTTTAAAAGTTGAACATTTAGACATATACCAATTCCACGCAGTAAGTACTTTAGAGGAGCTTGAAAGGATTTTTAGCGAAGACGGTGCTCTGAAAGCCTTTCTAGAAGCTCGTGAACAAGGGTTGATAAGATACATAGGTATAACCGCTCATTCGGACATGAGAATAGTCGTCAAAGCTCTTGAAAGATTCGATTTCGACACCGTGCTAATCCCCGTAAACGTTGGGAGCATTATCCATCCAGCACCTGAGAACGATTTTAAACCAATTCTAAAAATAGCGAATGAGAGGAATATCGGAGTCATTGCTATAAAAGCCATTGCTAGGGGGAGATGGAGTGTAGATAGAAAATACCAGACCTGGTACGAACCATTGGAAGAACAGGAAGATATTGACAAGGCTGTCTGGTTCACCCTCTCGCAAGACCAAGTTTCTACTTATTCTATGGCTTGCGACATAAGGCTCTGGCCTAAGATAATGAATGCTGGAGAAAGATTCAGAAAGCTATCTTTAGAAGAACAAGAGAGAGTCGTAAACTATTTCAGGGAAAAGGGCGTAAAGCCTCTCTTCCCTGATTAGATTCTAAGAGGCTGAAGGTTTGAAGAAGCATTTTCAAAATTTTTCTTACAATTACATTATAATGAGAATGTGCCGAAAGAGGCCAGTTTCTCCAAGGAGGTTTTTACATCACTCAAACCTAGTTCGAAGACTATGAGAGTAGATCGGGATCCTGCTTTCTCAAGGGTTTTCAGAAAGCTCTCAATATTCAGGTTTCCAGCCCCCAGGGGTAAATGGTCCCTGGCAACTACAGTGTCTTTCACCACCTTCCTATAGGCGTCGTGCAAGTGTATTTCCCCAAGTCTTCCCGATGACCTTACGATAGCCTCTTCCACACTTATTTCCCCACAATACCCTGCGAGAATATGCCCAGTGTCCACGCAGATAGAAGTATCATGCTCTTCTGCGATTTCGATAGTTTTATGAAGGGGAAATTCTATAGATTCCAATGCTATTCGGCGCGACGCCACCCCCATGTCTGAAAGATGCGAGACTATTTGCTCAACGCTCTTTGAAGCATTCCTAGCAAGAATCTCGAAGAACATGTCTTTATAGCTCTGGCTAATATTCATCCTGCTAAGCTCTGCAGATATTGGGCCAGCTGCATGTAGAACATAGACGAGGGGCTTAAGCCCTTCAAGGATTTCCACCGGCTTAACTACAGCACTGACCGAGGCTCTTCTAACATCTTCTACGGGAGAGTCGAGTTCCACCGATAAGAGTGGCAAGTGGACAGAGAATGAAACCCCATCGCATCTCATTGAATCCAATTCCTCAATGTTGTTTTTAGAAAATGATTCTGGGAGAACGTGGTATAAGTCTGCTGTAAGCTCAACGTGTTTAAAACCGTTTTCAACGAGTTTCTTAACGAGCCGTATGTGATCGAAGAACATTGTATCATCGATTCCTAATTTCAGGTTCTCCATCACGCCTTCAAAAGAAAGCGCGGTGATGCCAATTTTCATTTTATTAAGTACTTTCTCACTCATTTACGCTCTCCGGAAACCAAAGAGTATTAAACTTTTCATATTATGGCTTCGGGCATTAAAACAACTGTATCTGTTTCATTTAGGATGGTGGAGGAAGCTTTATCCACAGAAATAACTCTGCCGTTCAAAACTATAGTAACGTCTTCAGAAAGGTTTTTAGTGCCCTCTATAAAAACCCTTTTTTCAAATTCTCTCCCGTATTTCTCAGCCATCATCAGTATCAAATCGTAAATGGTCTTCTCTTTTCCCAATTCTACGAATATCTCGTTTGAACCTACGATATCTCTAAATTGCCCAACGAGCTCGACACGAATCCTCATAAACAAGTTTTTGGAGAAAGAGCCTATTAAGTATTTACAGTGGATGATTAAGCTTTTTGTAATCGTTTCAACAATGTTAAATACGAGTTTTAATAAAAAACTTCTAATGATAGGAACGATTGTGAACGTTATCCTAGTATTGGCTGGAGGCTTAACAGGCCTTTTAATTAAGAGAAAACTGCCTGAAAGGTTTGAAGCAATAATCATGCAAGCAATCGGGCTCTTCACTTTAGGCCTGGGTGCACTAATGGTATTGAAGCTTGCGAGGCCGGTTTCGCTCATAACAGGTTTTCTCGTAGGGACACTGCTGGGGGAGGCTATTGGGCTTCAAGACATGCTCAACTCGCTAGGAGTAAGGTTGAAGAATATACTGGGCGGTGGCGAAAGGTTTACCGAGGGATTGGTCACGTCATTCCTTACTTTCTGCATCGGCCCCATGACTGTAATCGGCGCGATAAACGATGGTTTCGGTGACCCCACTTTGTTAATAACTAAGTCGATAATGGATGGAACTGTTTCAATAGCCTATGCCATAGTTTTCGGGGTAGGCGTTTTACTAAGCACATTACCAATGCTCATGTTCCAACTCCCCATAACAATCTTAGCATTTTTCGCAAAACCCCTCTTAACCCAAATCGTCCTAGACAACCTGACTGCCCAAGGAGGAGTTATGCTCCTGGGACTCGGCTTAAACCTCCTTGAAATCAAGAAGATTAAGGTTTCAAACATGCTTCCCTCAATCATAACCACTCCAATAATCACGTTAATGCTTCTCCCATCCGGCTTTTAAAATAAGAATTCAGGAAGCAACCCACAGTAATGGTGTTCAAGCCTGATTAAGTAAGCAAGATGGATTTGCCGAGCATCGGAAACGAGGAGTAATTCAATTCCTGGTATCCTTGAATAGGTGTTTAATTCAACGGGTTTTCTTTAACACCCTTGCAAACTCTACAATCTTAATATCCTCAACAGTATCTTATTCCTTGACTATTTTCTATAGGCCGTAGGTTTGTAAGGAGAATCGTCTTTCAGAAAAGTAGAAGAAGCCGGCTGAGGTGATTGTAGCAAAGGCTAAGGAATTTCTCGATCTGAGGATGAGCTAGTCTTCATAAGAGTTGGCGATGTCTTCATAGTGGAGAAGCTTGAATACGCTCGTATCTTAGAAAGAATTAATGTAAAGTTTAAGGATCTATCCGAGAAGAGGGAGAATCCTGACCTTTCTACCTTCGATTAAAAGCCGTCCTTCTTGGAAAAGCTCTATTCCTTCAACCAGTGCTTCGCCCTCGGCTTCTTGAACCCTCTTCTTCAAGGTTTCCTCAGTATCGTCCTCCTTAACCTCTACGACTTTTTGTATTATTATTGGTCCTGCATCCATTTTCTCGTCTACGAAATGTAGGGTGCAGCCCGTGACCTTGACCCCGTATTCTAAGACGGCCCTGTGAACGTTCATGTTCCAGCCTGGGAAAGCAGGGAGAAGCGAAGGATGAATATTCATGATTCTGTTTCTGAACTTGTTGATGAACTGTGGGCTGAGATACTTATTGTAGCCTATGAGCAATACTAAATCCACTTTTCTCTTTTCAAGCTCGGAAGCGATCTCCATATCGTATTCAACAGGATCCTTCCCCTTGGGGTCTAGGAATATTGCTTCTATCCCGTTTTGCCTAGCCCGCTCGAGGGCGTAAGCATCCTTCCTATTGCTTATAACGCAGACTATCTCTGCTTTAAGCCTATCGTTCCTTATTGCTTTGAGAATGGCCTCCATGTCTGTGGCGCGTGTGGATGCTAATATGCCTATTCGTAGCAATCCTACCTGGCCTCTGAAGCACATTTAACCAGGTTGCTTATCAACGTGGCGACTGTAACCGGCCCAACCCCCCCGGGGACGGGGGTTATTGCAGAAGCCTTCTGGGAAACGCTTTCAAAATCGAAATCGCCCGTGAGCTTGCCTTCTACGAAGCCTGTTCCAACGTCTATGGCGACAACGCCTTCTGAAACCATTTCTCCGGTTATAAGCCTCGGGGCCCCCGTGGCTGAGACTATGACTTCCGCCTTGACCGTTTTACTCTTAAGGTCTTTCGTCTTAACATGGCAAACTTGTACGGTGGCCATCCTGGAGGTGAGCATTGCGAATAATGGTCTGCCGACGAGTATGCTATTGTTCACTATGACGACGTCTAAACCCTCCACGTTAATCCCGTAGGCATCAAGTATTTTAATCACCGCAGCCGCTGTCGAGGTGGGTCTGGTCTCGTCTCCAGCCAATAGCCTTCCCAAGTTTACTGGATGCAGACCATCAACATCCTTCTTAACATCTACCGACTCTAAAACCCTAAGCGTGGAAATATTCTCTGGAAGCGGGAGCTGAACTACTATCCCATGAACATCCTTATCCTTGTTCAACTCTCCTATGAGAGAAATGATCTCGGACTCCGAGGGATTATTAATCCTATGGATTACTGCTTTAGCGCCGACAGTATCACATGCTCTAGCCTTCATCTTTATGAAAGAATCCTGAGCCTTAGATCCGGTAGCGTTTATGATGTGTAAACAGGGTTGAAAGCCAAGCTTCTCTATCTCCACCTTAGCTTCTGCAAGAATCGCATCGGCCACGGGTCTTCCGCTGAGGATTTTCGCAATCGTGTCTCCATCACCCCCATTCCTTATAGAGCGGGAATCTTTCGCATAATGCTCTAACCTTCTCTCTACACTCGATTACCACACTGTTTTTACTCATTTTCTCTTTAAACTCCCTTACATACTCAGACCTGTTCTTCGGAGGAAGATCGAATTTTAGAGCTTCCCTAGATACTCTCACGATTATTTCACCTATTTCATTCATCTCCCGCTCCCTCATCCCCCTGGAGGTTACTGCGGGCGTACCGGCTCTCACACCACTAGGATAGAAGGGCGAAGACCTTTCTCCCGGCACAGTATTCTTATTGACGATTACCCCGCAGAGTTCCAATGCCTCTTGGACTAGAACCCCCTTTCCCACCCCGTTGTCTGAGAAGTCTATGAGAACCATATGCGTATCCGTACCTCCAGTAACCAGCTTCAGCCCGTTTTCTACGAGCGTTTTAGCCAGAGCCCTAGCGTTTTTAACAACATGCTCCGCATATTCTCTGAAGGCCGGTTCCTCTACGAGCTTGAGAGCTACGGCTATTGCAGCAATATTGTTCTCATGAGGCCCTCCTTGGAGTCCTGGGAAAACAGCCTTATCTATCTTCTCAGGCAAATCCTCATCCTTCTGCAAACCCTTATCCGTAACCATTATCATAGCTGCACGAGGTCCTCTTAGAGTCTTGTGCGTCGTAGTTGTCACTATATGTGCATAGGGTGAGGGGCTGGGATGTACGCCTGCGGCAACGAGGCCGGAGATATGCGCGATGTCAGCAGCCATGTAAGCTCCGACTTCGTCAGCAATTTCCCCAAACTCCTTGAATGGAAATGTTCTAACGTAAGCGGAGTAGCCACACCATATAAGCTTCGGCTTATGCTCTTTAGCAAGCTTCCTAGCACCCTCAATGTCTATGAAACCGTCTTTATTCAAATGATAGGGCACGCTCTTATACAGTATGCCGCTTAAACTAACCTCCCAGCCGTGGGAGAGGTGTCCTCCTTCCCTCAAGTCGAGGCCCATTATGGCATCTCCCACTTTGCATGTTGCGACGTATACTGCAAGGTTTGCAGGAGTCCCTGAGTATGGTTGAACGTTAACATACGGGACGCCAAAAACCTTCTTAGCCCTCTCTATTGCAAGTTTCTCAACCTCATCTATTACCTCATTACCGCCGTAATACCTTCTCCCCGGATACCCCTCTGAATACTTGTTTGTCAACACTGAGCTGAGGGCGGATAAAACGGGGAGCGGCGCGAAGTTTTCAGAGGGTATTAGATCGAGGGTTTCGCGTTGTCTCTGAAGCTCTTTGACAATCAGTTTCGCGATCTCTTCATCAGTCCTCATCAGCTCCTCAAGCCAATAAGACATCGACGCTGTTTTTGAAAGACATCATCCTTATAAGGACTTCGATTACGTTATTACTATCTGCCTCTTTTACAAAAATGATGATGAAATTTTTGTTACGAATATTTTTCAGATATTAATGCAAAAGGTTTTTATAATAAGCGATTTAACAGGCCCAGGGATGGGCTGTAGCATCCCAAGTGTTAAGGATGAGGTTAGAGAGATCGTTTTAAAGAGAATCCTCTCCCTTACCGAGGAGCAGAAGCGGAGTAAGAGCCTGGCAATAATCTCTAGGCTTAAACAACTCGAAGAATTTTCTAAGGCTAAGGTGGTCATGACCTATGTTTCTAAAAGCGATGAAGTAGATACTATCGAACTGATCAAGGACATGCTTAGATCCGGCAAGAGAGTCATCGTCCCAGTTGTCGATAAAGAGAAGAAGGAACTAATCCCGTGTGAAATATCGAGCTTAGAAGAACTTGGTTTAGGGACCTTTGGCGTAATGGAGCCGAAGCCAAATGGTGTCAATGTTGTAGATTTAAACGAGATAGACCTGGTAATAGTCCCCGGTAGGGCTTTCGACAAGAAGTGTAATAGGCTCGGCAGGGGGATGGGTTATTTCGACAGGTTCCTCAAGAAGCAGATTAGAGGTAAAGTAATAGGCCTAGCGTTCTCAGAGCAGGTCTTTGAAAGCATTCCTATAGATGAGAATGATGTTGGGGTTGATGCTGTAGTAACGGAGTACTCAGTCATAAGACGAGGAGGATCGTGGCAAATAGGCTTAACGAGCTTAAGAAAAGAGCTTTTCACAGTGCGTAAACTGGTTTTATCCTCCCTATTCATAGCTATCTTCGTAGTTCTCAGTGCTGCCCCGGTTTTTCCGATAGTGGGAGTGACTGGGGGAAAGTTTACTCTTTCAAATATCCTGCCAGCATTTTACGGTGTTTTACTCGGCCCATTGCAAGGTACTATCGTAATCATACTCGCCGCAATCATATCCTACAACATCAACCCTCCAAAATTCCTATACCTAGACTTCCTGTCTCCGCTTACAAATACTCTCATAGCAGGCTTCCTCTGGAGGAGAAAGACGTGGGCAGCTATGTTAGTATACATTATCGCCTTGACTGCTTTCCTAACGGCTCCGTTTACACTCCTCCTCATACACCTTGAGCTCTTCGGATTCGCTGTAGACTTGCCTTTTCACTGGCTGCATTTACTGGCTATTCCAATATCCTTAATATCAACAAGGTTCGACGAATCCAAAGGGAGGAGTGGAATTTGGATTAGGGTTTTCACATGCTCCCTATTAGGGACAATGGGGCAGCACTCTGTGGGGAGTGCTCTTTTCGAATACGTATATGGCTTAGTGTTTGGGAAAAATATGGAGTATTTCATAACGACATGGTATATAGTATTCTGGGCCTATCCGATAGAGAGGATGCTCTTCGCATTAGCAAGCACTATAATCGGAGTATCGCTGATTAAAACGCTTGCTAAAATACCTGAATTCGCTCAGAACCCGTCGTAAAACTCTCCAGACCATAATGGTCTAGCCTCGCCTACGGTGAACACTGAGCCGGTGATCAATATCTTGCTATCCTCATCGGCAGAGGTCATCGTGTTCTCAACGGCTTCTTTCACAGTGGGTTGAGAGCTGAACTTAGCGTTTAAACCATTCAGGACTTCAACCATGCTCTCTATCGGAAGCGCCCTACCCATGACACCATGCCTGGTTAAAACGAACTTGTCAGTTATCCTAGCGAGGGAAGCGAGTATCTTAAAGTAATCCTTATCTGACGAGATGCTTACAATAGTTGTAAACTTCTCATCTGGAACTATTTCCTCAAGACTTGAAACAAGTGCCTCGGCAGCTGCAGGATCCTTAGCGCAATCCAGTACTACAAGAGGCTTTGTGTTTACTGGCTCAAGCCTTCCAGGCCAAGAAACTTTCTTTAAACCACTTCTCAGAATTTCACCGTCTAGATCGTTTTCTCCCATTAATTCAAAGAATTTGTAAACACTCGCTATTGCTGTGGAAACATTCCTGGCTTGAAACCTGCCTCTTAGAGACACCATTAGTCCACTAAAAGTTTTTCCCTTTAACATCATATTCATTTGCAGACCATTTAAATCAGATTTTAAAACCTCATATTTAACATCCCTTCCCACGAGGGTTAATTCTGAACCGAGTTCTTTACAACGTTCTTCTATTACTCTGAGCGCGGGCCCGGAGCATGCTGAGACTGTTGGTCTATCTGGTCTTATTATACCGGATTTTTCAAATGCTATCTTTTCTACAGTGTCTCCGAGGTATTTAGTATGCTCTAGCGATACGTTTGTTATCACTGAGATGAGGGGATCGCATGCGTTGGTCGCATCCAATCTACCGCCCATTCCGACTTCAACAACAGCAACGTCGACACGTTTCTTAGAGAAATATTCGAATGCCATTGCCGTAGAAAACTCAAAGAAAGTCGGAAACCTCCCCAGCTTTTCAGAGACTTTTTCACCAACCTCCTTCATTCTCCAATAGTATTCTACAACCTCCTTTCTATCTATCTCATCACCGTTAACTGCTATTCTCTCAGTAAATCTGCAGAGATGAGGCTTAGTGAATGTTCCTACTCTAAGCCCGCTTTCGCGAAGAATCGAGCTTATGGTCGCAACCGTCGAACCCTTTCCATTCGTACCACCGACGAGGATTATGGGATAGTCTTGCTCTGGATTCCCCAGCTCCTTTAAGAACCCTTTAATAATTTCAAGACCTAGTTTAATGCCTCTGAGGTCATAAAGCTCTTTTAAAACCTTGAAATATTCCTCGTCGGTACTACTCAATGTTTGAAACACCTCCTTCCAGTGAATAACATTGCTACACCTCTCTTGTCGGCTGCTTCTATGACTTCAGGATCCCGTTTCGAACCGCCTGGTTGAACAACGTATTTCAAACCGGCGTCAGCAATAGCCTCTATGCTATCTGGGAATGGGAAGAATGCTTCTGAAGCGAGAACACATTCTTTCAACACTTCTTCAGGCTTAAGCCTATTCCTATTACAGTATTCTAGGGCACGGGGGATTGCAAGCTTGACGATAGCGTCCACTCTATTCGGCTGCCCCCCTCCTATACCTATGGTGTGATAAAACCCTTGGGAGTATTCTCTAGCAATAACAACCGCATTAGATATTACGTGTTTCACAGCTAGGCATGCAAACCTGGCGAGTTCAAGCTTATCCGTTGGGAAGACTGTTTTAGTCACGAGCCTGAAGTCTGAAGCCCTAGTATAGCCAATATCCCTATCTTGGATTAATAATCCGCCTGAAATAAACTTGTAATCCTTCTGGACAACGTTTTTTAAGTCTCCTGTTTCAATAAGCCTCACATTCTTGTTTACACTCAGAACCTCTAAGGCCTCGTTTGAAAAAGAAGGCGCTACGACGACTTCTACAAACCTCTTAGAAATAAACTTGGCAACCTCCTTATCAACATCATAAGAAAGTCCTAAAACGCTGCCATAGGCGCTTACTGGGTCACTCTCCCAAGCTATTTTCAACGATTCGAGCGGCGTCGAGCCTGTTGCGGCGGCGCAGATGCTCTTATGCTTAACCACCACTGAACTGAAGCCATACTCCATGAGGTCGATTGTTGCTAAAATAGCTGCTTCACCATCGATGAAATTGTTGAAGGACATTGGCCTGTCAAATGGTCTACGAGCCTTAGCCAAGCTTAGCCCTTCAAAACTCTTTTCAACGTATAAGCTGGCAGATTGATGCCAATTCTCACCGTATTTAAGCTTCTCCGCATGTTCGTATCTAAGATAAAGAACATCTTTGCCTAGAAGGACCTTTGATAAAAGCCTCGAGATCTTCTGCTCATACTCTGCTACCAGATTCATCGCCTTAACAGCCAAGAATCTTCTAGTCTCGCTTGAAACGTTGCCCTTGGAAAGCTCAGTCAATATTTTATCGTAATCATTAGGGTCGCAGACAACGATTACATCAGTAAAATTCTTCACAGCAGCCCTTAACAAAGTTATTCCACCGATGTCAATTCTCTCGAGCAATTCTTCTAGATTCATATTCTCATTTGGAAGCGGATAGGGATTAACAACAATCATGTCGAATAAAGATGCATTAAGCTTCTTAATCTCCTCCATATGCGATGCATTAGATCTGGATGCGAGTATACCCGCGTATATTAATGGATGGAGAGTCTTCACCCTGCCTCCCAACATGCTTTTGAAACCGGTTATTTCAGAAACAGCGTTAGCCTCAACCCCCTTTTCAGCAAGCCTGCGTAGAGTGCTTTCAGTAGCATATAGTTTAAAGCCCAGGTTCATAAGGCCCTTGGCAAAATCATCTAAACCCCTAAAGTCTGAAACCGATAGCAATGCAACCTTCTCTCTCATTCCGCATTTGCGGAAAACATCTGGCTTAAATGTTTAACTTATGGAGAAATCTAAGCATGTTTTAGGATTGCTACGCTTTTGAAGCCTTAAAACATTAATACTGGGCCATACGATTCGGTTCCATGATTCTCAATACAATAGAGGTAGCCTCAACATCCAGGCAACAGTTTATTGATATTACTGACAAGATCGAGGAAGTCATTAAGAAGAGTGGTGTAAAAAACGGTGTATGCTTCCTCTATGTCCCACATACGACTGCAGGAATAACTATAAATGAGAACGCTGACCCGAGTGTAGTTAGGGATATTATGGAGACCCTTGAACGCCTAGTGCCCGTAGATGGTCGTTACAGACACATGGAGGGGAATGCTCACGCCCATATAAAATCGAGCATACTCGGCCACTCTGCATGCGTACTTATCGAAGACAGTAGGTTAGTATTGGGGACATGGCAGGGAGTGTTCTTCTGCGAATTCGACGGCCCGAGAAGGAGGAAAGTAATAGTAAAAATAATTAAAGAATAGGTTTTAAGATAAAACTATATTGAGCAGGAGGAGCATGAATTACTCTAATACTAGGAGCCTGAGGCCAAACATTAATTGAATCGCCCTATAATCAATATCAAGGGATAGTAGATAAAAAGAGGTAACGATATTTATCGTAGAATTCCTTCCTATCGATATCTTTATTTTTCAGAAACCTTATCTTCGAGGTTGTTTTCTCAACTCCCGTAAACCACAAATTCTGGGAGGATTTTAGAATTGGGGCATAGAGCCTTCATACCCTCTATCACTTTTTGCTTACTGCCACCTCCATGGGTACAGAAGGGAATTATCGTCTTTCCTGAAAGATCGTATTGAGATAGGAAAGACGCAACTGGTGGAGCGAGTGAGCTCCACCAGTTAGGAGATCCAACGAAGATTATTTCGTAGTGTTCAATGTTGTCGATCTTCGTCTTCAAAGGAGGCTTATACCCTGATTGGATCTCTCTTTTAGCTTGCTCTACTGTTGCATTGTAAGATTGGGAGTATGGATTTACAGGTTCCAGCTCAACGATATCGCCGCTCACTAACTTATGAATAATCCTTGCTATTCTACGTGTGTTACCGGACCAACTATAATATACAATAAGGGTTTTCATACCCAATCAACCTCAGCGAACAAATGCTTCTTAACCTTCAAAGCCTTCTGAGATATCGATCCCTAATGGTTTATTCGCATCATCCTTGAATGCTTTTCCCTTAAAACACATTTGACTCATTACAATGAGTCATCTTTAAAATTCTAAGCTATTCTAGGACTGGAAGCCTAAAGCCCGTTATCGAAGTCAGAGCCCCTATTGCACTCCATGCTCCTGAGCTTAATCTGTGTTGAGCAGGGGCCTCTGAACCCTTGTCTTTCAAAGACAATGCTTTGGTGAGTAGAGGTGATGAGACTATGATCGCCGAGAGAAGCCCGCTTAAGATTCCAATTGGAGAAATGAATGATGCCAATAGCCCTGACACTAAGCCTACAATAATCATAATCGCAGCTGCTGTTAGCATTGTTGTCCGCGATTTCGTGCTTAAGGGATACTCTACGAAAATAACCCTTCCTCCTGAAGCATCCATGAGTACCTTATAGGTCTTGCCCTTGTAAGTATACTCCATAAGCCAGAGGGGATAGTGGACTAGCCCAAGATAGTTCACTTCAGCCTTATCGACGCCCTTTGACCCGCTGCAGCTCTTACGTGCTTCAGACATCGCCTGGTTAACTATGAAATGGTAAGCCATATTGTATGCTTGACGATAGTCTAGCGTTGGAAGGTAAAACCTGCTCTTCTGAGCCTGACTAGGATTGAAGAAGCTCCTGCCCCTTACGGAGAAGGATAGTGTTTCTGCGAAACCGTCTAACCACGTTCCTGTTCGTGTAGCAAGTATCGACATGTTCCTAACCTCTAGGTAGCTTGCTTGATTACCATGGTAGGAGCATGAGGAGTATGCTTTACAACTGAAAACGTGGTAGGGGATGTTGTAGAGCTCGGCCCTGCTAAGGTTTGCTTCAGTGTTGAAGTCCTCGGGAACACCGTATCTGCGGAGGATGAACTGGATAGCTTTACGCCATGCTGAAGCACTGTCAACATAGGCTGGGAACATGAAGTATTCCCATTTCTTCCCTGTTGAAACTTCGAAAGTATGGCCGCAGTACGGGCAGACCACTATAGATGCTGCTTGGGGAGCGGTTATGGTTGCATTACAATTGATGCATGTTAATTGTCTGAGGCTCATTTCCACTTCTCCTCTCTAACATCACTTACAGACTTACGTGTGAGAAAAATGCCCGCTATACAGGATAGGATGAATATGAAGAAACCTATTGAGGGCACATCTTCTTTAGAAAGTAGTGTCAACGGGAGGATGAATGTTCCGGCTAAAATTGCGAGAATCGCGCCGATCACATAAAGCGCTCTCTGGCTTAAGAAAACTGGTTCGGAAACTCTTAGGAATTGCAGGTTGTATCCGGATATGCTGGCCCTATACATTCCTCCCTTGTACTTGTACACTATGCTCCATAATGGTGCTAGCACGATCCAGAAAGAGTCCACATTTGGCGTACACGAGTAGTAGTAAAAACCGTCGAGACGCTTGGAGGAGCGTATACTATCCCTCATCTGGTCTTCAGCCATATCCTTAAGCTCGTCAACAGCCTCTTCTGGAGATACTTCAGCATTCAAAACCTGGAGGCCGATCCTTTTCCAATCTACTGATTCGAGCGGTTGAGCAACAATAGTCTTGGTCTGGGAAGTAAGCTCTTGGAGACCATATTCTGCAGCCTCCCTCCTCGCTTCTACGGCAAGCCTCAGGGAGGTGTTGAAAAAGCCTCTTTCAGTTACTATTCTCGTAGTTACTCTTTTACCACTATATTCCGTCTCCCTCCTGAAACCAACCCATGTACCCTTGACTGAAACATCTCCAAGTAGTATCGGGACGTAGGATCCTTGAACTTCAACAAGCTCTATATCACCGTAAACCTTACTCATATTAGGGTCTTCCTTCATCCTGTTCCAGAAAGCATTGATAACCTCGTCTCTTGTTCGGGTTGGTATTATGAATATTTTAAATTTTTCTGTTGAAAACCAGTTTACTGTGCCGCAGTATTCGCATACGCATGCAATAGTTTCAGGAGTATAATTCAACGGCCCATTGCAGTTGGAGCATTTAAATACTTTCTCTGTAATAATGGGCTCAGTCAACGTCTACTCACTCTGGATAATATTACTCCAATAACAACGATTATTATAAGGGAAATGCTCAGGTTTAGCAGTAGGTTCCCCGTTAAAAACGTTAAGAAGAGAGAAAAGCCTAAGCAGGACAATATTAATCCCCAAATCAAGTAATACTTCCAGTCGGCAGCTAAAATCGAGAAGAACAATGTGTATAATCCAAGTAGAACAAACGGTAGTGAGACGAGAACAAGCGGATCGCCATAGCCTGTTGAAATCAATATACCGTCTATAGCAATAGATATAAGCAGTACGGCTAATGCGTAACCGCCGTATCCAACTTTTCTGCTCAATTCAATCTTTATGAGCGTTCTCCTAGCGTATAAACCTTATTCTCAATTGCAAATATTAAAGAGATTAAAGAAAAATTAGACGCTTAATTTTCTTGCGATGCTTACTAGCTCCTCTGGGCCAAGTTCCTCGTGAGAACCGGGTACTTTAGGGGGTTTTTCGCTTGCACTTATAAGTCCGGCTCTTGGTATGCCGTGGGAGTGAATTAAGTCCACGGCCTTTTTAGCTTCGTTCTCGTTTATTTCTCCGATTTTAACTTCATATCCTATTATCGGGGTTTTGCCCTTAGAATCCAACATAACTATGTCGATGTCTCCTTTTCCATTTGACAGAATCACGTAGCTTCTCACCCCCCCGATGTATTGGGCAAGCATTTCTCCAAGACTGAATTGGAATTCTCTACCCAAAACGCTCAGGATAGTGTTTTCATCGATTTTAACACGTGGAGATTCGCTGATGTTTAGCTTTTGATCTAAGTAGTATATTACGGATAGCAATGGAGACCTGTGTTTAAAATAGCTTCTCGAGCCTTTCGTCTTCCAGAGTCTTATTTTCTCAAGAATGCCCATTTTAGAGAGCCTTTCAAGCAAACCAGTTACTGTAGGGAGGCCACCTGATATCAAACCGTTAGTAGTTAGTATCCCAGAAATCTCCGCAGGCACCCATGTGCTTCCTCCAATCAGCCTAATGACTATGTCGTAAACTTTCGTTAACGTTCTCTCTTCATCTTCAAAAACCTCCCCAACTAGGCCTGATGCTGATGCAAGGAAGTAGTAAATTTTGTTTCTGATTTCTGAAACCACGCTCCTATCTAAGGATATCATTGGAATTATCCATGGGTCACGGACGATTAGACCCCAGAGAAGGACGTCTTTTAGTGAAGAACACACCTTGCTTAGAGAAACAATCGCATCAGAATAGCTTATCAAGTCGACTTTAAAAGGAGAAAAAAGACCTAAAAGCGGACTGTTTTTATCGAAAACCTTTTTCAAAATTCCAAGACTCGATCCACTTGCAATAAGCTTTCCATTTGGATGATTTGCAGCAATCAGATCCCAATACCTATCTGGAAGCCTTTGGAATTCGTCAAGTATAACAATTCTCTTCTCTTTCAACAGTCTTCCAATACGCTTAATCGCTTCCGGAATACTGGTGTAGGAGAAACTATCACCGTCCAGAGTAGCAATATCGCCAGACCTTGTCACTACAAAGTAATTAGAATGAGGAAAAACCTTTCTAAGCATAAAAGTTTTCCCGGTTTTCCTTCTTCCGTAAACCAATACCCACCCCTTTAGGTTTTTTAACATTTCTTCCTCCTTCCTTTTTACGACGAGATTTGGAATATTCTCCATGGAATATTCCTATTAGAATATTCCTAGATAAACTTTTAGAGTTGGGAAACGATTGGAAGATAGAATAACATTCCTAAGTATGGTTGTTTGTTAAATAGAGGGGTTTTTAAAGCACTCTGAGAGTTTATCTGGCATGATTGGGATTTTAAATCTTATTCTCTCTTCTCCACAAATATCTTGCAATCCGTTACTAATGCAGCTGTTCATGACGTTAAGAAAGCGTCTGTGATTTCTATTGTAAAGGACATTTCGAGGAGTATTTTTAGTCTATTCTCATAACATTTCCTTTTTAAATAAGCTTTTTTCACGTTTTCACGAGTCCTTCAGATGATGTAGAGCAACATTTGTACTTCCTAGAGTTCTCAATAGAGGTAGTAGCAGTAAATAGCGTCTCCGGGCAATTCTTTACTAAATCTTCTGTTTCAAAAACTCCATCTTTTTCATAGATGTTGGATTAAGATTATTGAAGCTTTGTACCGCAGTTCATGCAGAACTTGGCGCCAGCGGGTATTTGTGATCCACATTGTGGACAGTTTATCGTAGCCTGTAGAGGACTACCACAATTCATGCAGAAGCGGGCTGTAGCAGGATTCTCTGTCCCGCATTTTGAACACGCTACTGTTCCGGGTTGTGATGGAGCAGGTGGTTGCGATGGTGGTGGGGGAGGTGCTTGAATGGGCGACCCACAATTGGGGCAGAATTTGCTTGTTGAAGGCACTTGTGCCTTACAGCTTGGACATATTACCATTGGGGTTGCAGCAGCTTGTTGCATGAGCTGGGGTATTAGAACTATGCCTGTTCCGGCTGCGGCACCAGGCGACTTACTCAGTGATTCTGCAACGCTCTTGGTAGTATCCATTGCAAGCACCTGCGTAGCAGCGCCTCCAGTCTGCTTTATCCAGAACAATCTATCTCTATATTCTGGAGTAGTATCCATTCCCTCAAACTTGAGGTCTACTAGGTCTATTCCAACCCTTTTAAACTCCTCATCTATAGCCGCCTTAACTTTGAAAGATACTTCTTCAAGCTTTGTAAAAACTGTTGCAAGATCGTATTTTGCAAGTTGAGTTATCAGCCTCTCGTTCATGAAGCCTCTTAGAAAGTTGTTAACAGCTTCAGTAGTGTAAGCACTCTGACCGCCTACAATTTCCATTACGAAGGTTTTGGGATCACTTATCTTAAACCAGAAGGAACCGTAGAACTTAAGTGGTGCAAGCTCAGTTGTCTGACCGCTCGCTCCGAATAATCCTTTAAACTGCTTTGTCGATACAAATATTACCGTAGCCTTAAACGGTGTTGTTTCAAAGCCAGCTAATCTAGATAATACTCCGGTGAGAAGTGGGAGATTCATCGTGGTTAAAGTATGTCTTCCTGGGCCAAGTACGTCGTAGGCTTTTCCGTCTCTGAAGAATATTGCTGCCTCATACTCGTGTACTATCAGCTGCGCACCCCAGGTTATCTCCTCTTTTGGATACCTCCAGACAATGTCTTCGGCAGATGCTCCAATCCACTCTATTATCTGAGGCATGCTTAAACACCTCCCTTAATGGATACTATAGCCTCTTTTCTAGAGGCAAACGCTGATTCGAATTCTAAAAGTTTAGACTCGAGCTGTTTAAGTAGGTTCGGAAGGATGTCGAAGCTGCCTGCACTAGCATTATTGCTTGTTTCAACAGCTAATCTAGATATTTCATCGCAAGATCCTAAAAGCCTATAATCATAGTCCATAAGCCTATCTAGCTCCTCCTCCCGTATCTTAACTAGGTCGAAGAATCCAGAATAACCGTAATCGGCATGCTCAACCTTATTTATTACCCTGTCCATTATGGCGGCAACTTTATTCAGCGTTTTAAACAATTCGACAGCGTTGGCATCCGCAACATCCTTAATTACGCTTTTTAAACTAGACCTTGCTGCCTCAAGCTTCTTGACCATAAAACTCCTAAGGAGCTTATCAGCCTCCCTCCTAACCTCCTTCTGCTTATAGCCTCTGTAGCCAGGTATGTAGGAGGCAATTTTCTCAGATAAGCCCCTTTCCTCTTCATACTTCTTTACGAATTCACTCATTTCCTTAATTTTTTATGCAAACTAGCTTAAAAACATTTAATCAGAACGGTAATCTCAGTCCAGTGAAGATAAGAAAATGCCAATTTAACCGTTCTTTGTTAAAACGATTATTTCGGGATTAGTATCGTTATGTTTAACAGTCCGCTCATGCTCTATTTTAAGTCCCGCTTTATCCAAAGCATTCTTCACACAATCTGGCTTAATCGTTATTATTACAATCTTCCCGTCTTTCGCTAGAACCTTGCTCATTTCAATAAGACACTTAAGGTACAGGGAACGGGGGTTCGTTTTGAAAATCGGCTTAGTGCCATATGGAGGGTTTGTAATTATCCTGTCAATTTTGAAATCAACGATTTTTGAAAGATTTTTACAATCAGCCTTCTTGAAGATTATCCGATCACTGAGACCCATGGCTTCACTATTTAACACGCCGCCTTCCAAGAAGTATTCAGAAATATCAAAGCCGTAGAGCTTAACATTGCTCAAAGCTAAGGCTGCTTCTATAAGTATTGTGCCGCCTCCACACATGGGGTCGAGCATAGTCATCCCCGGTTTAACGTCAGCAAGCTTGATCATCGCATAAGCTATAGAGGGTTTAATTGCTGCAGGATGATGGAAGACAAAATATCTCCCACGTAAATATTCTTCTCTGAGAAGCCCTACAAAACATGCATCGTCGACAATTTCTATGAAAACGTTTGCTTCAAATCCTTCAAGCTTAACCTTAAGACGGTACTTATCTATTAGGACTTGACCAACGGCTTTTTCAACATCAATACTAGTATAATCGTGTTTACCCCTCCTGTCGCAAGTCACCCGGAAAGAAGAAGCATTGCGAAAATCCTCTGGGAAATCGATATTAAGGATTTCCTGACAAATCTTGTTGAGAGCACTCTTATCCTTATCTACCTTGAATGAACCAAGATAATCCATGATATAATCTACACTCCTAAGCGATGAGGCCACGTTTCTCCTAGACTCAGGTAATTGGATAATGAGTTTCCCAGGTGTATTAAGAGGGTTTTCTTCGATGATGCATGAATCGATCTTCTCTCTAATTTCTTCTCTGATTACGTCCTCAATGCCAACCGGGAATGTTAAGAGAAGTTTCACTTCCAACAAATATAGTTTGAAAGCATTTTATAACTTTTCATAAGCAAAATTTAAGTAGGTAGGTTTACAAAGGAGATTAAAAAATGTTTAACTGTAAATGGCTGAACGTATTTGTAAGCATTTTGATTATAATTTTAACACTAGTTTCTTCTCAAGCGAGTGCTTCAGACGATCAGGGTAGCTCCATAACTATTAGGCTTATCGGGGAAAAGCCACTAGTGGAAATATCCGGTAGGATTTTTAATTTAACGGGGGTTACTGAAAACCTGAGAAAATACGGTTATGAGCTTAGAAAACACGAGGCGATTCCCGATAACGGCTGCATTATGGTATATCTCGTAAACTGGAGAGATAACAGTGATTTCATACTTCTATGTGATTTTACGGAGATACTGCCTTATCTGGCTAAACCAGTTAGACTTACAATAGAACATCCATCATCACTAGTAGTTACGCATAATCTTACGGAAACTCATGTGTCTGAAGAAAGAAGTCTATTAGTAGCGATTGAAAAAGTAGAAATGAGTGTCTGGGCCATAATGATTTCCATTATAGTTTTACTCATTATCCCTTCCTTATGTGTTTTCACTGTTGCCCTATGGAGTAGGAGGATTTTAAAGCTTAGTCGGCTTGGAGAGTATCGGGTTGCATCTAAGAGGATCAATGAGCTGATGATTATTTTTAACTATGTTCCCTCAGCCTTGTTGCTTGCAGGTTTTTTCATAGTTTTCCTACCCGCTCCGCCCCTTTTAGGATTGCCTTCAGCAATCTCCGTAGTATGGAGAATAGCCTTCATGAGGGCTATGATACTCGCTTCTTTACTAACCCTATTCATCCCCTTCGTATTCTTACTCTTAATATGGGTTGTATTTTACAACAGATATTTAAAACCAGTGTTAAAAGAAATACCTTCATTTAGAGAAGTGTTAAAGTATGAGAAAGATTTTAAAAGGTTCTTATTGATTGAAAATTTACTGCCTTTTTCTTTAATATTAATCATCATCACAATAAGCTTTCTAATATATGATCCCTTATCAAAGCTTATTCAATCCTTGTTTTTGCAACAGTTTTTAATAATAATAGGTCTCTTAATAGGTTTTGCAGTATCCTTGTTAGTAGTAGAACTATCTTGCAAGAAAGATGCTCTCCCCATGGATGAACGATTATCAAGAATATTTTCGGAAACAGTTTCTAAAGCAGGCTTGAAGAATCCTCCTCAGATAATGAAGGTCAGAACATTCTATAGGATGGTTGCAAATGCGGGAGTCGTCGGACTATTCAGAAGAAAGGTGGTTGTAACGGAATCGGCCGAGAAAAGTCTGAACGATGAAGAATTACACATAGTACTCCTTCATGAAATCGGTCATATAAAGCATAATCATATGCCCATACTTATTGTCTTAAATCTAATATTCGCTCTTTCAATAGGAAATTCACACGTATTATTAGCAAGTCTCTTGAGATCTTTTAAACAAGCTTTTAACGCACCCGATATATTAGTAATGTTGGTAATCATCATGTTCTACGTAACTCTATTTATACTATGGTTTCTTACGCTGTACTTTTTAATGAGAGTTTTTGAAAGAAAGGCTGATGCTTTTGTTTTGAAAATAGGTATTAATCCTGAATTTTACATAAGAGCACTCGTAAAGCTTAACGTTCTAAACCTTGTCCCAATAGAAGTTTCTAGGATACAGGAAGCTTTTCAAACTCATCCAACAGTTATTAAGAGGCTTAGGAAAGTGGCGATGAAATACGGTGTAAATGAAGAAAGATTGAAAGAAATAGTTGACAGTGTCGTTAAGGAGTTATATGAGGATAAGTATGAAGATGGTTCTAAAAACTATGTTAAAGCATCTTAACGCGTTCACTATTTTAGGAAATAAACTTTAGCCTATCAGGTTTATCTTCTTTAATACTTCCATCGAGACTTCTGGAGTTAATCTCTCCGGTCTAGATAGGTTTTTAAACACTTGAGATACGTATATTAACGTGGAAATCTTAGCATCATCTAGGAATATTACTTTAACGTTTTCAAATTGTTTTAGAGCATCCTGAGACTCAGAATCTAGGGGACTAGTTGTAATTAGGATCAGCTTGTCAAGCTTCCTACTCTTAGCCAAATCTATCAATGGTTCAACGTTGCTTTTTAAAAGTGGCTCTTGAGGCCTCATGGCCTTAATTATAATTCCTACCTTAATGCCTCCGGCAGTGTTGTCTGTGAAAAGCAAATCAACCTCCCTTTTTCTAGTAAGAGAAACGCTTATCCTTTTTCTACCTAAAAGGTTCTCTTTCCCAAGCCCCGTTTCTATTAGAGTAGTAATTGCTTGTTCAATAACCATGCTTCTTTCAGAAGGCTTTTCAATATTGTAGAATCTAGCGATTATTTGTTTTCTAACATCGCTATCCGGCTCAATGGGGACTACTATTTCTATAAGCGGTAAACCCATTTTAGTAATTGCCTCCATTACTATAACTGAATCTACGAACGTTGGTTGAGTAATACCCCTGCCAACTCTATTAGCAAGTATCTCTATGCAGGTAAAGCATTCGGAGAGCAGCCTCCTTATTTCACCTCCGGAATTTGCCCATAGTAGTTTCACACTATTCATTGGGAACATTCTTGTATAAGCATCGCTGTCCTTATCTAAGTATAGGGTTTTAACATACTTATCAACGATATCCTTAGCCTCCTCAAAGCTTATCTTCTCAAGACTTATAGGTGCTGAAGAAACTCTGCTGACTATTGCTGGTGCAACTCTGAACCTCTGGCTTTTCAAGTCCTCAAACATCCTCGGTGTTAAGAGTAAGAGTATGAATAATCCTCCTGGACCGCTATCTATAATTCTTTTTAGAGTATGAAAGAAGGTATCAACATTATCTTCCATAAGTGTTTCAACTTCATCTACGACTATCACAAATGGAGCATTACTTATGATCTTAGAGAAGTTAACTATTGTCGTCAAAAACTTTAAAGCATTATCATCAGACTCCCTAATGTAATCATTTAGATGCTTCATACC
>JAVZMD010000010.1:22740-23771 GCA_038883435.1 Thermoproteota archaeon | reverse complement strand
AGAATTCTTCCCACTATTGGTGCAGGAAGCGAGGATAAGCTGCCCATTGATGTCAGAAATCCGTAAGTTGTAGCTCGCCTACTTTCATGTGTTATTCTGGCTACATAAGTGAAGAGCGCAATAGCAGTAAATGCAGAGAAGAAAGTATTTAGAAAGAGAAAGGTAGGCGATAGAGTTGGAACTACTATGGATGATAGTATGAATAACGATGTAGAAGATGCTGAAACGAGTACATCCAATACAAGGGCTTTAACCTCACCGAACTTATCTATGAAAAAACCGGAGAAAGGCTGACCTATCGCTTGAGAGATTGTGAGAAATGAAAACACTATACCCACAAGTTCCGCATCAAATTTAAGAACATTGGAAAGGTAAATAGGAAGAAATATATGGAACAATTGTCCGATAAAGCCCATGATAATAGCCATAATAGTAAGCGGTGCTAATTCTCTACTTAAAAATAGTTCTCTTATCACATTTAAAATTTGAGACGAAGATATATCAACTCCATATTGTATTCTTCCTTTGGTTTCAACGATTGCTAAGCGTAAAATAGCTCCAGTAGCTGCGAGAACAGCGACTGTAGTTAGAGTTGGATTAAGCCCAATATTCTCCATCAAAAATCCGAATAATGCAGATCCTAGGGATGTCCCAATAAGAGATATAAATGAACCTGTCGAGAATACTCTCCCCCTCAGGTTCCTTGGAACAGACTCTGAGAGAAGAGAATTATATGCCCCTCTGGCTATCGCTGGAGAAACTAGAATTAGGATCGCACCAAAAAATATGAAGAGTTTTAAGTGAGCAGTGATTAAAGCCGTACCTATTGTAAATGAGGTAGCACTAATCAAGAGCATACGTTTTCTTCCTGCGACATCTGCAAATAAACCACCACATAATGCGATTATAGCGTTAATCAATGATGAAATAGAAAAGGAAAATATTAGGGCTTCATGCCCATGTTGTGTCAAGTATAACGGCAAAAACCACTTAAGATACCCTAAGATAAGTGCCAAAATGAAACTGGAAGC
>JAVZMD010000010.1:0-22730 GCA_038883435.1 Thermoproteota archaeon | reverse complement strand
AAATCAAATGGTTGTTCATGTATTTGGCATCTCGATTAAACGCTCAATTAAAGCTTTGCTTTCTAAAGGTAATAGTTTAAGTATTTTACTTTCGAAAAATTCCATAAGTTCGCAAGTGAGGCGATCCTTTCCTAATAGATCACCACTCTCTAGGTATGCTTTTGCTCTACAACCTCCTCCACATAATTTTAGAAAACGGCAAGTTGAACATTCCTTTAAATGCTCTATTCTTATTTCTGTAAATTTTCTGCAATTATCAGAGTAATCCTTATAGTTTTTAATTATTTCAAAAAGTGTATGATCTCTGATATTGCCAAAGGTAATGGGTAAACTCGGACATAGCCCAATGAAGCCGTCTGTTCTTATTACCAAAGAACTAGCGTAACTGCATGGGTGAGAATCCTTGGAGAAAGTGTATAATCCAATCTTCTTGAGAGCATGTGGATTGATGAGGCCCCTTCGAAATATTGCAAATAATGCAAGTTGAAATGGCGGGGCATCTTGTAAATATCTAGAAACGAGTTTATAGAGAACTCTATATAATTCTTCACGATTTACCTGAAGTTCAATAAAAGTTTTTGAATACCTGCCTCTTTGAATGGGGAGGTCTGAACTCCAACCGCTTATTACCTCGCTGTGAGCTTTTATCCATTCATATAGCTTCATCAATTCCCAAATATTATGCTTAGTGATCATGGTATTTATATGCACAGGTAAATCAGTTATGTGGCTTATCAATTCCACATTCTTTCGAACTAATACCGAGTTTTTACCTCTGACTTTGTCATGTCCTTCGAAACCGTCAAGGCTTACGCGTATTTCTAACATCTTCTTAACTTCATTGAGCTTCTTTAAGACCTCTTTATTGAGTCCCATTAGTAAGTATCACTTTCCATATATCCTGAACATTACAAAGGATATCTATAAAGTCACTTCTTATGAATGGTTCTCCCCCGGAGAAAGTTAAGATTTTACACCCCAGTTTCCTTAATTGATTAATCCAATCTATAACCTCATCAAATGTAGGATCTTTACAGATCAAACTACTCTTTTTCCAGTTCTTCGTAGAAGAAACAAGGTTCGTATTAAAACTAGATAGGAAAATTAGATTTGAAGACGATGTTTTAACAGTGTTAGTGAAGCGTTCAGTAAGAGGAATTGAAAACCTCTCCACTTTAAGCGGTACTCATATTAAGCTTGATATTATAGATGAAGCGTTAATAGTCTATTCCATAAAACCGGCTTGGCAGATAGTTTACCATTTAGACTACGATTACTCGGAGGGTATCCGAGGGTGAGAATTACCCCGGTAATATGAGAGAAATGATGAAAATGTCGAAGAAAAAATGGGGATAGGATTTTAGGATGCGTAGATAGGGGTCTAAACCATCTGGGATAAACAGTAAAGCAAGTGATATATTGGTATTTAGAGAAAGAATGGAATATAAGAGAAGATTCTTGAAAATCCCGAGAAGTTTATAGCCTCTCTTGGGAAAATGTATGGCCCAGGAGCTAAAGTGATTGAAAACAGCATAGTTACGGAAATGAATAGCGAGTTTGGAATAAAAGCTGAAAGTTTTATCGAAGCTCTTAAAATGATTAAAGAAGGACAAGTAATAAAGATGAAAAGGAGATTTGAAAAAAGAAAAAAGGAATTTAGAAACTTACTCTAGTTCTCCACCTGCCCCTTCAGAGGGCGGGGACGGGGGTTTCTCCTTCTCCTTGAGCTTGCCTGCAGCTATCACATCGTCTATCCTCAGGATCATGCTTGCAGCCTCGCTTGCAGATTTTACTATCTGCTCTTTTACTAAGAGGGGCTCTATGATTTTATTGTTCCAACTGTCAGCGGTTTTCTTGGAATATACATCGATACCATACCATTTATTGCCACTCTCATGGTTCTTTCTCAGCTCGGCGATTATGTCTATTGGATCCATGCCAGCGTTTTCTGCAAGAGCTGATGGTATCGCTTCCAGCGCGTCTGCAAACCTTAGTACTGCTAGCTGCTCTTTGCCAGCTATCGTTTCAGCTTTCTTCCTAATTCTCATCGCAACCTCTATTTCTGGTGCACCTGCTCCAGCAACAATATACGGGTATGTGACAACATCCTTTACAACACACAGAGCATCATGAAGAGCTCTATCAGCCTCGTCAACCATTTTCTCTGTCCCGCCTCTTATGAGTATGGTTACGGACCTCGGATCCTTACACTGCTCTATGAATACCCATTTATCTTCTCCGACTTTCCTCTCCTCCACTAAGCCAGCGTAGCCAAGGTCCTCTTTAGATAGTTCGTTAATGCTGGTGACGATTCTTGCTCCGGTCGCCTTTGAAGCCTTCTCTATGTCGGATTCCTTAACCCTCCTGACTGCAAGTATACCTGCTTTAGCAAGATAATGCTGTGCAATATCGTCAATACCCTTCTGGCAGAGCACTACATTGGCACCGGATTCAACAATCTTATCAACCATGCCCTTAAGGATCTTCTGCTCTTCATCTAAGAAAGCCTTAATCTGCTCAGGGCTTTCAATGTTTATTTTAGCATCGAATTCGGTCTTCTCTATCTCAAGCGGACTGTTCAGAATAGCTATTCTGGCATTAACTATCTTCTTAGGCATACCGGAATGAACAACTTCCTTGTCCAAGACAATGCCTTTAATCAGCTTGGTCTCCATGACAGAGCCACCTGCTTTCTTCTCAACTTTAACATCGTCGATTCTAACGTTATACTTACCGTTTTCTTCTCTTGCAACATTCAGAATCGCCTCCACAGCTATGTCTGCAAGCTGCTCAGCGTAGTCTCTTACAACCTTGCTTGTTAAAGCAGTCATGGCTATTAGCTTAAGAACTTCCCTGTCGGTTGGCTTAACTTCCTGAGCGATTTCTCTCAGGAAGGACAGCGCCATTGCAGTAGCCCTCTTGTAGCCATCAACTATGATTGTCGGGTGGACATCCATGTCAAGAAGCTCCTCGGCCTTCTTCAGGAGTTCCCCAGCCAATACAACAGCTGACGTAGTCCCATCACCAGCCTCCACGTCAGTACTCTTCGCAACCTCAACCATCATTTTGGCGGCAGGATGCTCGATCTCCATCTCTTTCAGAATGGTTGCACCGTCGTTAGTTATCGTAACGTCTCCGAGAGAGTCGACGAGCATCTTATCCATTCCTCTTGGACCCAGTGAAGAACGCACTATTTCAGACAGAGCTATTGCAGCATTCAGATTGTTTCTCTGCGCCTCCCTGCCCCTCGTCCTCGTACTGCCCTCTTTGAGTATTAGAACAGGTGTTCCTCCCACTGTTGCGGGTATAGCGGCCATTCTAATATCACCTCGAAATCCTCCCTTTTCAGAACGGGGTATAAAAACTTTAATTTCGAAGAAGACAGAGAAAAATTTAAGACTGGCTTAAGAGAAAATAAAGGAAAATGAGCCCAACTCTAATTTGTCCTTGCGGCAGGAGAATAGAAAACGCTTCTGAATTCAAGCTCCTATACCTTAAAAAGGAACTCTATGAGATAGACATCCTCTGTCCAAATGATAATTGTTACCTGAGGGAAGTAGGCTATATAAAGTTCGAAATAGCAGATGGAAAACCCAAGTTTAAGGAGGCAAGCTTCTACCCGCCCTTCGTAACCTGGAACGCCAGCCAGTTGGGCAGGGAGAATGCTATTGAGGAGCTTAAGAAGGTTCTTAAAGACCTTGTAAACAGGATAGATTGGAACCTGATAAAGGCACCTGTTGAAAGCAAGACATAATCCCCATTATTCTACCAGGTCCTCTACTTTCGGAATCTCGGTCGGAAGACCTTTTCTCTTCCTTATCTCTGCAACCACAGTGTTGAAAAGCTGGCTTGGAACAGGCTCCCATCTGGCGAAGCTAGTGTCCCAGAAGACCCTGCCGCCAGTTGCGCTCCTAAGGTCTTCTGATAATGTGAAGCTCTCCGCAGCAGGGAGCTCTCCGACTATGAAGGTCATAAGACCCTTTTGCTCTACGCTGAGGATCTTACCCCTCATACGGCTTAGAACCCTGGTGACATTACCCACCTGATCCATACTGGTCCTCACATCTATCCTTAGAATAGGCTCGAGTACAACAGGGTCTGCTAGAAGTATAGAAGCGTGAGTAGCCCTCCTAACGGCGGGGATTATTTGAGCAGGACCGTGGTGAGCAGGATCCTCGTGAATAGTAGCGTCGAGAAGCTTGACCTTAACCCCTCTAACAGGCTCCCTCGCCAGAATACCCTCGTTCATAGCCTCGATGAAGCCCATCCTAATGCTGCCGGAAACCTGCTCAAGCCTCTGAACACCCTTGGTGGCGTCGACGAGTATGCTGAAGCTCTCGCTAATAGCCTGGACGCCCCTGGCCTCGTCAGCAGGCCAGCCGCATTCCCTAAGCATCTTAGCAACCTCCCTCCTATCCGTGAACTCAGTTATCCTACCGGTTGCGATAAGCTCAATAACCTTCGGCTCAAGAGGCTCAACCTCTATCAAAACCTTATTATGCCCGTTTGGAGACCTTACCAATACTGGACTTCCCTTCTTCCTAATGCTCTCACGGTAAATAACTATGGGGCGTGAAGTAGTTATCTGAACACCAGCCTCCTGGATGAAAGTGGTGGCAACCTCGAGGTGGAGCTGCCCCATTCCCGAGAGTAAATACTCACCGGTCTGCTCGTTAATAGTCACCTTGAGATTAGGATCCTCGATGCTAAGCCTATGCATAACGTTAATCAGCTCGGGGAGCTGGGCAGGGTTCTTAGGCTCGACGGAAATTGTCATAACAGGCTCTGAGACATACCTAATACTCTCAAACGGGACAAGCTCATGAACCGTAGTAATAGTCTCACCAGCCCTAGCAGCCTCCAAACCCAGCAACGCAGGGATATTGCCAGCAGACATCGCGCCAACAACCTCCCTGTGCGGACCCATGTATAAGCAGACTTGCTGAACCCTGCCCTTAGCCCTTGAGTTGATAAGATAAACCTCCTGCCCCTCGTAAACAGTACCGGAGAAAAGCCTACCGGTAGCGACAACACCAGCCTGAGGATCAACTCTAATATGTGAAGCAGCCATCACAACAGGACCATTGGGATCACACTTTAACATAGCCCTACCGACCTCGCTATCTAAATCGCCCTTCCAAATCTTAGGAATCCTATAAGACTGCGCGATAGAAGGAGGAGGAAGGAAATTAATAACCATATCCAGAACAGAGTCGTGTAATGGAAGAACTTTTGTAAGCTCGGCCTGATTACCCCTCTCGTAAGCAGAAACAACATCGCTAAACTTCAAACCAGCCTTCTGCATCCTTGGAATAGTAAAACCCCACCGGTCCTTAGCACTACCGAAAGCAACCATACCCTTCAAAGGATCAACACGCCACTGAGACCTAAACTCCTCAGGACCATAAAGCTCAATAAGCCTATTGAAATCAGCAATAATCTTCAGTAGCGTCTTCTCAACTTCTTGCGGAGTAAGCTTAAGCTCACGAATCAAACGGTCAACCTTATTAATGAAAAGCACAGGCCTAACATACTCCTCCAAAGCCTGGCGAGTAACAGTCTCCGTCTGAACCAAAACACCCTCAACACTATCAACAACAATAACAGCACCATCAATAGCACGCAAACTACGAGTCACATTACCCGTAAAGTCGATATGGCCAGGTGTATCTATTAGGTTGATAATGTATGATTTTCCATTTAATTCATGATATAGCGATACATTTGCAGCCTTATACGTGAATTGCCTTTCCTGCTCAATCTTAAGATAGTCTAATGCCAGTGCTTCACCCGCAACCGTTGGTGACAACAATCCCGAGGCGGCTAGCAGAGAATCGGATAAAGTGGTCTTCCCATGGTCAACATGGGCACATATTGAAATATTTCTAATATTCTCTAAGTTCTTTGAGAGACGTAACACTTCCTCAGTTGTCTTGTATCTGGGCAAGTCTGGTTAACACCCTTGTTCTTGTCAAGGCTTCTGGGAAAAAGGGTTATTAAGCCTTTCCTTCAACGAGCAGCCTTGTTTCCCCTGTTCCACATGGAGATTTAAATACCTTTTCAGAGTATACTGGTGTGATGAACAGGGCTAAGCATTGTGTAAAAGTGTTGAAGCGTGATTCGGACAGGAGGTTTATGGAACTCGAGGTCGATGGAGAGAAGGTTAGAATTGAGAAGCTCACGATAGCGCTTGCAAATGTTTTTAAAGTTAATAGGGGAAACGTTTAACATGGAGTATGTTCGTTTAGGCTGGTCCCGGCTTAAGGTTTCAAGAATCTGCTTGGGAGCCATGTCTTTCGGCGACCCTGCTCTGCAGGTTTTCAGAGGCGGGGATGGGTTTGTGGCAGAGAGGGAGGAAGCTGTAGCGGATACTGAAGTGTTCTTCCCAATGAGGAACAAGCCAAATGATTCGGGGCTTTCTAGGAAGTTATTTCTGGCTAACGACAAGCAGGCAATAAGGATTGCTGAAGAATACAGCGTAAAAACAAGAAATTTCAGAAATCCTTCATAACACGCAATGATCTTTCCAAAAGTTTATAAGTTATCATTTATAAATCATTAATTATGAGCACTATACCCGTAAGCAAAGAAACTAAGAAACGGTTAGAAAGTATTAAGGGAGATAAAGCGTGGGACGAGTTTCTGAACGAGCTTGCGAACATGGCTTTGAATGAGAAGAGGTTTAAACATAGGAAAAGAATGCAGAAGCTGCTGGAAATGGAATATGATGAGACCAGGGTTAGGAAATGGGCAGGAGAATACTAGTTGACACTGATTGCCTGATCGACTACTATAAGGGGGAGTTGGAGCTAAACCCTGATGATTCTCACCATATTTCTGAAATAACTGTTTACGAGTTCATCAGGGGGACAAAGAATATTAAGGAGGCGAAGAGAATCCTTGAAGAATCCTTTTTCATAGTTTGGCTCGACAATGAGATTCTGGAGAAGGCTTCAGAAATATGGAGGGCTTTAAAAGCTTCAGGCAGGCTTGTTGAAGACCGGGATCTGATAATAGGGGCTACGGCAGTAGTGAAGAAGCTTATGCTACTTACAAGAAACGCTAAACATTATGATGCGTTGAAAGCATATGATTTAACATTTTACCGTTAATCTATTTCAACAAGGAAAGAACTTCCATGTTTATCTGAAGCATGTTTTTCATCCAGTTAGCTATGACGGATTCAGATTATGCTTAAAAGCCTTCTCATCTGTTGCAGAGCTAAGAGCCTCCTTAACATGAATAACCTCATGCCCATGCCTACTAAGAATTTCTATTAAAGAATACGTAGGTCGGTATCCACTAAAACCTCATGCTTCAATCTTTAACGGACGAACCTCTTCCCCCATCACGAACCTCGCAGCGTACTCAATAGTAGAAATAATGTCCTCCCTCTTAACATTGTACCCCCTTTCTATTTCCTCGTTTTCTGTATGAGGTTTATTCTTCGAATATGCTTTCTCTGTTTTCGCTTTTCTCCTCACCTTTTGGCTGTACAGTCTTTTTCAGTAATACCTCCAGCTCCCTAATCTTCTCTTCCAGTTCCTTGATTTTGCTCTCTATGTCTGGCGGTGGCGGTGGAGGTAGTTCAGCCTCAGATATGGGTGACCCGCATTTGCTGCAGAATTTAGATCCTTCTGATATTTGCTTTCCGCAAACAGGACAGACTATTAACTCGGCTGTTTCAGTTTCCTCCGGGCTTTCTAACTCGGTTGGAATGACAGATGACAGTTTGGTTCCGCATTTGGAACAGAATTTATAGTGTGCATCGTTTATTGCTCCGCACTTTGAACAGGCTATTGACTCTTCAGATTTGATTATCTTATCCTTTGATGGTAGAGGTTTATGTGTTAATCCGAATATGCTTCCGATAATACAAAGCACAATACCAACCATCCCGATAGTCGATGGAATAAAGCCGCCTAAGAAATCTATTAGACCTGATACTCCGATGTCACGTCTCTCAGTAACATATGTTATGAATCTTTCGGTATATACTAAAAGTGGAAGGATAAACAAAAAACAAATAGCGTTAAAACCAAGACTATTACCAAACCAGCTGTAGCCTTATTTCCCTTCTCCGAATTAGCTAACAATGCTCCTACTAGTATAACTATTGCAAGAACTGGACAGATGAAAAGGAACACGAAGCTTTCTTTAACAAGAGAAGTGGTAGTGATTCCATAAGTATGATAATATGACCAATATGGAGATAAGTAGTAACTAATAAAAGCAAGAATAAAAACACTCGTAAGTATTAAAACAGCTCCAATCAGCGATAACATAGATGATGTATTATACTTTCCAACCATTCCAACGGTATACTATTCTTAAGGCTTTTTATAAATCTTGGCTTAGTATCACGTGAGCCGGTCAGGGTCAACCTTAACCCCATCAAGAGCCTTCTGAGCATTATCCTCTGCTCAATCGAAGCGACAAGCTTGTGAGTGAAGCCTGCAGTATCAGGTTTTATTAAAACAGGAACACCCCTCTCATTAATGAAATCCTAAACCATTAAAAACCTTTTAACAAGCCTTTTCCATCCTTCAAACGCCTTAAACCTTAAATATCCCTCTATGAAGCTATTGGAACAGCGAGGAGGAAAAAGAAATGAGTTCATCGAGTAAACCACACCTAAATCTTGTTGTGTGCGGACACGTGGATCACGGTAAGAGTACTACTACTGGTCACTTGCTTTACTTGACTGGCTACGTTGACGAGAGGAAGATGAGGGAGCTTGAAGCAGAGTCTGCCAAGACTGGTCTGGGCGATACTTTCAAGTTCGCATGGGTTCTGGACAAGCTGAAGGAAGAACGCGAACGTGGCGTAACCATCGACGCAGCATATGTAAAATTTGAAACAAAGAAATATTACTATACTATTATTGATGCTCCCGGCCATAGGGATTTCGTGAAAAATATGATTACTGGCGCTAGCCAGGCGGATAGTGCTTTGTTGATTATTTCTGCTAAGAAGGGTGAGTTTGAGGCTGGTACGAGTCCGGAGGGTCAGACTACTGAGCATGCTTTCCTGCTGTTTACTCTCGGCGTTAGGCAGATTGTCATCGGTGTTAACAAGATGGATGATCCTTCTGTTAACTGGAGTCAGGAGAGGTTCAACGAAGTAAAGAAGAATATTGAGGATTTGCTGAGGCGTATTGGTTTTAACCTTGAGAAGAACCCGATTCCGATTATTCCTATCAGCGGCTGGACGGGTGACAATCTTGTTAAGCCTAGTGATAAGATGCCTTGGTACAAAGGTCCTACTTTGATTGAGGCTCTCGACGCTTTTCAGCCTCCGCCTAGGCCTGTTGACAAGCCTCTGAGGATTCCGCTTCAGCAGGTTTTCACCATCCCCGGTGTTGGCACTGTTCCCGCTGGCAGGGTTGAGACTGGTGTGTTGAAGCCTAATACTAGGGTTGTTATCAGGCCTCTGGATAAGATCGTTGAGTTGAAGACTATTGAGATGCATCATACTCAGCTTGAGAAGGCTGAGCCGGGTGATAATGTTGGCATGGCTATTAAGGGTGTTTCCAAGCAGGAGTTGAGGAGGGGTATGGTTATGGGTTATCCTGACAACCCGCCGACTGTTGCTAAGTCTTTCGTAGGTAGGATTATTGTTATCAGGCATCCGACTGCAATTGCCGCTGGTTACACTCCTGTGCTCCATGTGCATACTGAGCAGGTTGCGTGTACTTTCGAGGAGCTTCAGAAGAAGATTGATCCTCGTACTGGCGCGGTTATTCAGGAGAAGCCTGATTTCCTGAAGACTGGTGATGCTGCCATCGTGAAGTTTAGGCCTTTGAGGCCTATTGCCATCGAGGTATACTCCGAGTTCCCGCAGCTGGGCAGGTTTGCCATCAGGGACATGGGTATGACCATCGCCGCCGGCATCGTTACCGAGATCCCGGAGAAGGTTCCTTTAGAAGCTAAGTAGCTCTGGTTTGCAAACCCTGTTTTTATTTTTCATCCCTTCTCCTATAACGTAATACTGGTTATTAGCCTTGAGGCGGGGGGATTTGGTTAATGATTGGGCCGGTTCACGCTCTGGCAGGGTATCTCGTCGCATACATTGTTTTGAGAATTTTCAAGAGCAATGCGCCGCGCGACGGTGTGTTTGCTGCTACAATGGGGGCATTACCCGATGCTGATTATTTTTCTCCGCTTCCATTCGGAACACCGTTTGGCCACCATGGGGTAGCCCATTCGCCACTAATTCTAATACTTGCTTCTACACCGGTTTTAATCAAATACAGATGGAGGGCTGTCCCCTATTTCCTAGCATTAATGTCTCATATTTTAACTGATTTCGTTGACAATACTGTTCCCTTGTTGTCACCGTTCTCATGGGGCGAGTTTGGCCTACGTTTTTCGCTTACCCCCTCTACCTTACCGTTGGCTCATCTTCTTCAGTTTTTAATAACGGTTGCTTCTGCATACGCCATCGCCAAGGGATGGAGGAGCTTTCCAGTATCACTGCCGGAGAAGTATGATAAGCTGGTAACACCCGTCTTGATATTGCTTGTACCAGCCTCCCCCTTCCTGCTATGGCGGGTATACGACGACCTTCAGTTTTTCCTCAACCCGTTCACATTGCCCTATCTGATAGTGCCCATTACTCTGATACTGTTCTCCTCGATACTCTCCTTGTTGATCATAATGTTTAACAGTAGGTTTCTAGCCAGGAGGCTTTTAAGCTTCCTACATGCCTCAGGCTAATACTTGTCCGGAGTATTTCAATTGTACTTAGACCGGTGGCTATTATTCCAAGTATTGAGTGAGGCTTGTCTGGCAAGCGTATTTCTTTAGATGTTTCCCAATAAGACTGTAAAACCTTTTTGCAAGGGATATTCTGGCTCCCCGGTCCTCCTTGTTCAAAGCCAGTTCGTTTAGAAAATCGCTTAATAAAACGTGTATCTCCAAGTTCTCTCCTCTTCTCCTATCTGCATACTCTAAGAATGCTCTGAACAGTATTGTCGAGTACTCGTTCATTTTCCTGAGTCCAGCCAGTGTTTGCAGTCTAAGCCGGCTGTATGATTTTGCAATATCCTTTAAGTCTAAATGGTCTCCCATTCTCCATTTGAAATTCCGTAGGATTTCTCTTTTAAGCCCCTAGCCTATTAATTATTAATTTTTAATTTTTAAAAACCGAGAATGAGCTATGAAATCTCAAAGCGTGTGTAAAAGTAATACTTATAGATAATTCTTAACTAGGATAATTCTCCTCAACTGTTCCCGTCTTATCTATTATCAGTAGGTCTATGCCGTTCCCGCTTGCAGAATCTCTCTCCAATGCTGTTCTTATTGCTTTCAAAGCAAGGCTCTTCGCCTCGCTCATACTCATACCGTCTCCATATTCTGCTTCGAGTATTCCAAGCGCTATCTCGGTTCCGCTCCCTGCGGCAGCATACTTGTCTTCTATCACTGAGCCGAGTGCATCAAGCACATAGATGCCATGTGTGTCGAATGTAAACCCTCCTATCAGCGTCTGCGTAATGAGTGGGAAGAGCCTGTTTGAGAAAAGTATGTTCGACAGTAGTTTTGAAAGAGCTTTTGCACTAATCTCCCTTGAAGTATTATACTTGAACATCCTAGCATGGTAGTTGAGCTGCCTAACTATGGTCTGGACATCCGATATTAAACCGGCTGAGGCAAGTCCTATGCGAGGCGTTATTTGGAAGATTTTCTTTACCGATTTCCCGATCACGAATGTTCCGTATGCAGCCCTCCTATCAGCGCCCAGTATGACTCCAGTGTCGTATACTATCCCAATTACTGTTGCACCTGGCACTATCTCACCCATATCCTCTAAATCACCCTTGTGATTCTGCTACTCAGGGTCGGAAATAAGCTTTTATCGAGGGAAATGGCAACAGGCTTCAGCATGGTTGAACTGCTTGAAATAGATGGTTCGATGGGAGAGGGCGGCGGGCAGGTTTTAAGGACTGCAGTAGCCCTTTCAGCACTTTTGAAAAAGCCGATTAGGGTTTTCAACATTAGAGCTAAGCGTTCTAACCCCGGCCTTAGGCCGCAGCACCTGGCAGCAGTGAAAGCCGTGGCAAGCCTAACCGGGGCTAGGGTAGACGGGTTAGAGGTTGGTTCAAAACAGATATTTTTCAATCCTGGTGAGATAAAGTCATCCGACATAGAGCTTGACGTGGGGACTGCGGGAAGTATATCTCTGGTTCTTCAGGCCATGATGCCAGTATTAGCCTTCTCCCCAAAGAGGGTTGATCTGGTTTTGAAGGGAGGGACTGACAATCCTAGGGCGCCCCCCATAGACTATGTTAAGGAAGTATTGTTGAAGAATCTTTCGAGAACAGGGTATTTTGCTGAATTGAGGGTTGAACGTAGAGGGTTTTACCCTAGGGGTGGTGGAGTAGTCCGTTTCCAGTCCAGACCTGTCGAATACCTAAGGCCTTTTGACATAACTGATTTCCCCAGTTTGAAGAGTGTTAGGATCTTCGTCTACAGCTCTAAGCTGCCGAGGTATGTCGCTGAGAGAATAGCGGGTTCAGCCTCCTCTCAGATAAAGAGCAGGCTAAGAATAGAACCTATCGTAGAGTATGAAGTCATGAGCGGTAGTGAGCATAATGCCCCCTTAGACCCTGGCTGTGGAATATTGATAATAGGAATTCTTGAAAACGATGTTGTATTTGCCTCCAGCGCCCTCGGGGAGAAAGGCAAGCCCTCTGAGAAAGTCGGTTGTGAAGCAGCCTTGGAATTTATAAGACAGGTTGAGCATAGGGCTCCTGCTGATAGGAACCTGGCTGACCAGCTTGTGGTCTATGCGGCTTTGGCAAACGGCGTTTCATCGTTGAGGACGCATGAAATCACGCTTCACACTTTAACGACTATACGACTCGTAGAGTTATTCTTACCTGTCAGGTTTGAAGTACAGGGGGAAGTAGGCTTACCTGGGGGGTATAGGGTTAGCGGAGTAGGCCTCAAACGGTAATTTACTTGAGGCTAATGTTTATCAACCTTCCAAGCTAGGGTAAGAGGGTTGAGAATGAGCAAGAACCCGCTTTACATCGGCCGCTTCCAGCCTGTTCACAATGGTCACGTACATGCTATAAAACACATTCTCTCAAAGCATGATGGTGTAATCATAGCAGTGGGAAGTTCTTTGACGAGTCATGAGAAGGATAATCCTTTCACATTTGGGGAGAGGCTTCAAATGCTACGCCTTGCCTTCGAGGAGACAGGGATAGATGGTGGCAAGTGCATCATAACCGGTGTTCCAGACGTGCCGAATATGCACTTTCTCTGGGTTAAGATGGTTGAGGCAATGTCTCCTCCATTCGAAATAGTATATACAAACCAGCCTTTTACTAAGAGGCTTTTCACCGAAGCAGGCTATGAAGTCAGGCCAATACCATACCTTGAGCGGGAGAAGTATTCTGGCATAGAGATAAGAAAGAGGATACTCTCCGGAGAAGACTGGAGTCACCTTGTTCCCACTAGGGTATTCGAATACATAGGGAGTATCCAGGGTGTTGAGAGGATACGGTCTTTAGCCTCTTCAGACGAGACCTTTTAAACCAGGAGAGTATTTATAAACCGTTCTACACGCCAGTTCCCAGGAATGGAACCGGGGTCGCTCATACTCGTGGACTATACGCTTACCGTAAAGGAGACGGGTAGTGTAATAGAGACGACGATTGAGGAGGAGGCTAGGAAAGCATCTATTTACAAGGAGGGTGAAAAGTATTCGCCTAAGCTGGTATACCTCGGTGGTAAATGGGTATTGGAAAGTTGGGAGGAGGAGCTTTTGAAGAGCGAGATTGGTGTTGAGAAGACCGTTGAAATACCTCCGGAGAAGGCGTATGGCTTCAGAGACCCTAACAAGGTTAAAACCTATGCTGCAAGAAGGTTTTCGAGACCTCAGGACTTAACCCCAGGCGCATTAGTAGAGGTAGACAATAGGATAGGGGTTGTTAGGAATATTACTGGGGGCAGGGTCCAAGTTGATTTTAACCCTCCGCTTGCAGGTAAGACGCTTATCTACAGGTTTAAGATAGTGAAGGTTCTGGAGGAGAATTCTGAGAAGATAAGGTATTTGATTACCAGGAGGCTCCCAGAGGTTTCCGTTGAAGAAGCGTCCGTTGAGATCGAGGGGGAAACAGCTACCATAAGTCTTCCGAACAAGGTGTTGCTTTCCGAGGGCATCCAGCGGATTAAGAAGGCTATTTTCGAAGACATTATAAGTATAATCAAAAGCATTAAGACCGTCAAGTTTATAGATGTTTTTACAAGCCCTGGAGAACCTGTTGAAAAAGCCGTTGAGGAAAATCCCGCTGCATAAACGTTTTAATCAAGAATTTCGACTCTAATCAAAGAAAGCTTCTTCTCGGGACAGTTGAAGTCTCCAAGTTTTTCCAAAACTCTTACCTTACGGTTGGCTACTAGCATGTTGAACAGGATGGGACATTCTTCTACTCTCTCACAATTCATCCTGCAGAAAGCATCGTCTAACTTAAGCTCCATGACCGCACTCTCCCTAGCCCTGCCTCGGGGGGCGAGTAGGACTATGGGCTCTATGGAAACCTCATACGGGAAAACCTCTTCACCCCTAAGCATACAGTATACACCCTCGCCCTCGGTCATTTTCAAAACTCTATAGGAAAAACCTATGTTCAATGCATTATGGCAAAGTCTCCTATTGCTGCACTGCATGCATTCGTATGTTTCACCTAAGTAAGTGAATACGCTCCCAGGCTTAATCCCCCGGCTCAGATAACTATACTTGCTCATTTTCCCCAAATCTATATTACCATGGTGCTTCTAGCAAGCTCTTCAGCAGCCTTTCTTGACAGACCCTTATCTCCTAGGATAGTGTATCTTTCGGGTCTTATCGTGTGCGCTATGGTAAGTGCTTCAATTATCTTCTTCTCTGAAACGTTAATATCCTTAGCCGTAACCGGAGCCTTAACGGTTGACAACGTGTCCCTGATCCTAGCCCAATCGCAATTGTGAAGCTTACTCATCATTATTGTCCCTATGCCAACCTGTTCCCCGTGTAGCGCAGGATAGCCCGCTACAAGGTCTAAGGCATGGCTGAAGAGATGCTCTGAGCCGCTGCAGGGCCTACTGCTTCCAGCTATCCCTATTAGAACGCCAGCGTGAATAAGCGCTTCGATCAGTATGCTCGCGCCCTCAAACTTGTCGCTTGCAATAATGTCCGCGCATTTTATAATTCTCTCAGCAATACTCTCCGCAAGGCTTGCCGCATACTCGCCGTAGTACTCTCCCCTCAGCAAGTGGGATAGTCTCCAGTCTCTCACCGCAGTATATTTCGCAACAAGGTCTCCTACACCCGAGCCGAAGTACCTATCCGGTGCTACCGCGAGAATAGATACGTCACCTATTATCACAGAGGGCATAACCGTGTAGAACGAGTACCTCTTCTTACCCTTTGGTGCTGAAGCTAGGGGGCTTGCTATCCCATCGTGAGAAGGCACCGTGGGGACACTTATGAATTCTAAGCTGCTTCTCCAAGCTAGAATTTTCCCAGCGTCTATAACCCTTCCTCCGCCGACGCTTACGATAGCGGTCTTCTCCTTCCTCCTTAAACTTAGCATTTTCTCGATCCTCTTAGCCTCTGAGAAAGAGTCTCCATCTCCAACCAGCATTATTTTGAATGAGAAACCGTTCCCAGCAAGTATTTTCCTCATCCTGTCTCCCAACAGCTTCAGAGGAGTCTTACTCATTAACACAATAGCATTTTCCACACCTGTTTCCTTCATGTAACAACCAAGCTCGTCTAAGGCACCGTCTCCCAGGATTATACGCCGGGGGAGGTTAATCACATGCTTACCCTTACCTTTCAATACCTTGCATGTTTTCAGGGAAAGGTTTATCTTTAAGCATTTCCCTAAAGGAACTCGGTCTAGGTTCTAGAGGTGTTAAGAGCTTGGAAAGCATTACTAAGAGGTTTGGTAGAGAAGGAATCACTTCCCCTGCTTGGGGAACCACTACGGTTGGAATTTCCTGCAGAGATGGTATTGTCTTGGCATCAGACACAAGGGTTGTTCAAGGGTATTATTTCATAGCACATAAGAAAGGTAAGAAAATTCTGAAGATAGATGATTACATAGCTGCAACAATTTCAGGCGGCGTTGCTGATGCTCAGGCGCTTGTAACAACGCTACAATGGGAAGCTAGGGCTTACAAGCTTGAGAGGGGAGTTAACATTCCGGTTAAGGCTGCTGCAAACATAGCTTCAATAGTACTGTCCTCCATGCGGATAGCACCTTTCTACATACAGTTAATGATAGGAGGCTACGATAGGGAGGGGGCTAGTCTATACATTTTAGACCCACTCGGAGGTTTTTCCAAGGAGGTTTTTGCAGGCTCGGGATCTGGTTCTCCTGTTGCATTAGGCTATCTTGAGGCAGAGCTTAAGACGCCGATAGATACTTCTTCAGCCATACCTATAGCCATTAAAGCGATATTGGCAGCGATGCAGAGGGACACCGCGACTGGTAATGATTTTGAAGTAATGGTTGTTGATTCAAAAGGCTGCAGAGAGCTCGGACCGGAGGAGAAGGCGAGGTACGTAAAATCGTCATGAGCTCTGAAAACAGTATTAAAGAAGTCATTTTCGAAAGAATCCCACGAGACGCTAAGATAGTCAGCATAGAGATGGAGGGGCCTACGATAGCTGTCTACGTTGAGAACCTGGAGTTTCTAGCAGGGGGACAGCAAGTCCTAGCTGAGGTTGCAAAACAACTTAGGAAGAGGATAATCGTAAGACCGGCCGTATCAGTCAGGGCACCGAAGGAAGAAGCTGAGAATGCAATCAGACAGATTATTCCTCAGAAAGCAGGATTGGAGGCAGTGGTTTTTAACGATGTCTTTGGGGAAGTGCTTGTTTCAGTGAAGAATCCGGATGTCGTGGAAGAGCTCGGTGAGAAGATACTTAATGAGATACTTGTGAAAACAGGTTGGAAACCAGTCGTGATAAGGATACCTCCTCTGAGCACGACGATAATTCCACAAGTAATGTATGTTTTCAACCAGAGTGCTGAGGAGAGGTTTAAAATCCTTAGGGAAGTCGGAGAGAGGATTTTCAGAAGACCACTTTTTAAAACTGAAAGTATCACTTTAACCTTTCTAGGCGGCGCTGAGCAGGTTGGAAGATCTAGCATACTTGTTTCAACCGATGAAAGCAATGTACTCATGGATTTTGGAATAAACCCTGCGGCAAACATGTTTTCAGATGCTTTCCCGAGGATTGATAGGATTCCGATTTCTGTTGAAAACATCGATGCCGTAGTCATATCCCATGCTCACTTAGACCACATGGGTGGGCTTCCATTGCTATTCAAATATGGCTACCGCGGCCCGGTTTACATGACTGAACCAACAGTATACCTGATGTTCCTGCTTTTAAACGATCTCTATGATGTGCTTCAGAAAAACGGCGTCATCCCATTTTTCGAATTAAAAGACCTTAGGACGATACTCCAGCACACTATCCCTGTTAAATTCGGGGTCGTGGTTGACATTGCACCAGATATAAAACTGACTTTTAGAAATGCAGGCCACATACTTGGCTCAGCGATAATACACTTACATGTAGGGGAGGGGCTTCACAACATCGTTTTCACAGGCGACTTGAAGTATGACCGTTCAATCCTCTTAGAGCATGCTTCCACAATGTTTCCAAGGGTTGAAACGCTAATCACCGAATGCACATACGGTGGTCAGAATGACTTAATGCCGCCGAGGGAGGAAGTGGAGAACCGCCTCATAAGCCTAGTTAACTCTACGTTGGAGAAAAATGGAAATGTCCTAATACCTACGCTCGCCGTGGGAAGAGCACAGGAAATAATGCTCATACTTGACAACGCGATAAGGAATAAGAAAATACCTGAAGTACCCATATACGTAGACGGCATGATTTCAGAAGTTACTGCTATACACGCATGCTTCTCCAACTACTTGTCTAAGGAGCTGAGAAGCCTAATGAATAATGGTTTCAACCCATTCAAATCAGAATACGTCATACCAGTTAAGAACTCGGTTTCCAAGGAAGAGATAACAGAGAGCAGGAGGAACATAATACTCTCACCCTCAGGCATGTTGGAAGGTGGGCCTGTGCTAGATTATTTCAAGATGGTTGCACAGCAAGAAGAATCAATAGTGATCTTCGTAAACTATCAAATAGAGGGGACCCTAGGCAATAGGGTTTTAAACGGCCTTAGAGAACTCACATTGCAGAACTCAAGTGGTAGGGTTGAAGCATTAACCATAAAGAGCACTATTGAAAAAGTTGACGGGTTCTCAGGCCATTCTGATAGGAACCAGTTGTTAAATTACATAAGGCGCGTATACACCAAGAGAGGCCCCTTATTCCTAGTACATGGGGAGGCTAAGAAAATACAGAATATGAAGAGGATACTCGGCAAGATGTACAGCGACTCTGTCTATTCTCCAAGGCTCCTAGAGACTTATAGGGCCCTTTAAACCAAGACATATTCATCCTCCGGGATGGGAAAAAGATTTATTTAGGCAATTTGCAGAAACTTTGAGAATTGTCTACAGACACTACGATGGAGTTGCTTCAGGCATCGCTCGGGAAAAGCATAATAGTGAAGCTTAAAGGCGGGGCAAAGATACGAGGCATACTCGACGGGTACGACCCCCATCTTAACATAGTTCTATCGGATGCTGAGGAATTAAGGGGAAATGAGACTACTAAACTCGGCCTAATCGTCATAAGGGGAGATAACGTTATATTGATATCACCGCCCATCGAGTATAAGCCTGAGGAGAAGAGGTAGTTAGAAATTGGGTAAGACCTCAGCCGGCACTACAGCATTCGGGAGACTCCATAAGAAGGCGACGCACAAGATATGTAGGAGATGTGGAAGAAGGTCTTTTAACATCCGGAAGAAATATTGTGCTGCATGCGGCTTTGGGAGATCGGCGAAGATCAGGAAGTACTCATGGCAGACAAAGCCTCTTCAAAGGACCGTCAGGATAGTGTAGGTCTTGTCAAGGGACTTACATATTAGGATTAACCTCCTTGTTAAGGACTCCTATGAATTCCTTAGAAAACAGGAGGATGCTAAATACGGGCTTTTAAAGAAGATAAGCGAGGCTCTAAAAAAGTGCAGGCAGTCCGTTAGAGCAGCTTATGCTCAGGATTTTAAAACGGCGAGAAGACTACTCGATGAAGTGCAACGCGATATTGAGAAGATCGTTAAGACAGCTTCTAGAAACGGCATCTACAACACATGGCCGCCGATAGTACAGACATACCAGGAGCTTTTGGAAGCTGTATTCGTATACTGGTTTACATCGGGGATGGAATACAGGCTTAGGTCTAGGCCTCCCCCAGCTTCAATACTGTATGCAGTATCAGACTTAATAGGCGAGTTGAAGAGAGTGATGATGGAAAACCTTAGGAGAGGAAAATTGAATGAGGCAGAGAATACTTACAATATGATGGTACAATTGTATGAAAACCTGTCTACGATAGCATTGGGTGAAGCAGTATTGCCGGGGTTCAAAAGAAAGGTTGATGTTAACAGGGCTTCAGTAGAGTCGGCATTCACCACTTTAAACGAGGAGCTTAGGAGGAAAGCTTTCTTATCTTCTATGGAGAAGTATTTCGAGAAAAACCGCAATGTCGACAACCAATGAGCACGCGTTGGACCAGACTCTTTATCTCAGGCTTTGCAAAGCCCAGGAATTAATCTCCCGGATGGTAGTGGTTTCAGATAGATTCCTAAGGGAGGCTCAGAAAATCGGCGGAGTAGACGCTTCTTATAATAGTGATCTGGCAGCAGTCGGCTTCTCAGTATACGACCTCTCTAGAAAAGAGGTGACGCTCATAAGCGCTGCGATAACTAGTGTTAAAATACCCTATGTTTCAACACTCTTCTCCTTTAGAGAGGGGCCTCCTGTGCTTAAAACTCTCAGAAAGCTTAGAGACGAGTATGATGTCCTATTGGTTAATGGCCATGGCTTAGCACATCCGAGGAAATGCGGCCTTGCAACCTACCTTGGGGTTATTCTTAAGAAACCGACGATAGGCGTTGCCAACAATCCTATCGGAAGCATGGAAGAGGAGTACAACGTTAACAATTTAAGGATGTTCGAAGACAAGTATTACTACAGTGTTGGCAATATGATTACCATCGAGGAGGCGTATGAAATACTTAAGAAGACTACCCGCGAGGGCTCGAAGCTACCCATCCCGCTTGAAGTAGCACATAGAGTTTCTAATATGCTGAACATGGTGTCTAGAGTTGCTGAAAGAGTATAAGAAAATATATGTTCTAATTGCGATCGCAAGGCTAGTTGAAGAAGGGAAGAGAAACATCTCTACGAGGGAGCTTTCAAAAGTCATTGGAGTATCGCATCAATCAGCATCCAGGTACTTGAAAGAACTCGAGAAAGAAAAACTCATAGAAACAGTAATATCCTCTAAGGGCAGGCTGATAAAACTATCGAGTAAGGGGGTTGACCAGATTAAGCTTCATGTCGGCTCCATTCTGTCAACGATAAACAAGGTGTACGTAACCCACGTCTTCACCGGAAGGGTTTTCACAGGATTGGGTGAAGGGGCATACTACATTTCTAGGAAACCATATTTCGAACAGTTTTACACTAAACTTGGCTTCTATCCTTACGTTGGAACCTTAAACCTTAAGATAGAAAGCTACATGGACCAGCTGCTCCTCGCGGAGAAGATGGCTAAGCCGCCGATAATAATACATGGTTTTTCAAACCATGAGAGGACTTTTGGAGATGTCTACTGTTACCCCGTGGTCATAGGAGAGAAGTACGAAGGTGCAATAGTAAAGGCCCTGAGAACGATTTACGATAGCTCCGTAGTAGAGATAATCTCTAAGTATAACCTTAGGAAGGAACTGTCTCTAAAAGACGGAGATAGGGTAACCTTCCTATTCAAGACAACAGCATCTGAGAAGACTTAGGAGCCTCTTATCTTCCCTATTATCTTACTGCTACTGACATTATAGAATTTCCTCATCCTTACAGTCTTTATTCTGAGCCCAAGCCCATCCAGTACCTTAAGCGTCTTACACATAATGTCCTCTTGGTCATATCCGAAGACGATCACGTCTGGTTTGATCTTCTTAATGAAGAACTCTATATTCTTCTCAAGATCTCCTCGTCTACCAACATATACTTTGTCAACAGGCTTAAGCTTGGAAACCATGAGAGCCCTATCCCTAGCCTTGAACAAAGGCGTCCTGCCCTTACTCTTCCTGACGATAGTGTCGCAGGCAACAATAACCACTAGACTACCGTTCCTACCAGCCAAGCGCTTAGCCTCCTCCAAGAACCTTATGTGACCAGGGTGGATGATGTCAAATACGCCAGTAGTAAGAACAACCCTACTGTTTTTACCCATGCTGGATTTCAACAGGAGCCATAAGAAGCATAGGTTAAAAGTTTTTAAAATACTGAATTAACAAGAAGCCTAGGGGCCCGTAGCTCAGCATGGTAGAGCGGCAGGCTCTTAACCTGACGGTCGGGGGTTCAAATCCCTCCGGGCCCGCGAATCCAGTTATCTAATGTCCTAGCGAGATTCTAGGCTTATTCCGAGTATTGATTGCCTAAGCATTTTATAAACTAGCCTACGAAAGTTGTTATACTCTCCGGTGGGATTATTGTTTCTAAGCAGTTTCCTGATAAGCCCGCTTCCCCCATGAAAACACATGATTCGTTTCTTGATGTTCTGTATTCTTGGAGCGATTCTTTAAACGGAGTATTTTTCAAATAAAGTTTTAGAGAGACAGGCTTATTGCCTACGTTTATTACTACAACCGTGACTTTACCACTCTCCTCGTGAATATATGAGGAGACAAGAATCTGTGGATTGCTGGAGCTGGCACGGATTCTCCTTGATTCTGGAACGATGAATTTTGAATATTGTTTTACAGCATAGAAGACAGGGTTAACTCTGTAACTACTCCCGTTCCTACTTATGCTTACTAAGGTTGGGCTTCCCTCAACCCAGAATAGCGACCATACGAAGTATGCTGAGGCATTCCCGAAGGTTAGCGTGTTGTGGATGTGTCTGGCAGCCATGATAGCCTCTTCAAACGTGCCTGCTCTTTCAGGTCTCAAATAGCTATATTCCGTTTGCCAAAAAGGCTTATTGTACTTAGATGCGTATTCTGAAATCGTTTTTAATCCAGGTATTCCTGCATCTGGAGTGAAATAGCTGACATCATAAAGATGACAGGCTAAGACGTCAACGTATTTAGCAGCCTCCGGATCGGACATTATTGCATCTATATACTTAGGTGCATCTGAAAGGTCGGCTGTCTCAGGTACCACTATCCTCGTAGAAAGGTTTAGAGACTTGAATTTCGCCCCTACTACTTTAACCACTTCTCTTAACTGTTCGGGAGTGTAAAAGCAGGTTTCCCAACTGGCAACGTAATCAGGCTCATTTTGTATACTTAACCATCCTATTTCTATATCGTGATTTTCCTTGTATCCTATTATGTAAGCCGCAAGCCATTCCGCAAACTCTTCATATATCTCGGGAAGGAGGCTTCCACCATTGGTTTCCCTTGAGGTATCTTTCATCCACCACGGAGGACTCCAGACAGAGGCCATGAACATGTTCACACCCCTGTTCTTAGCCTGTTTCGCATTCCAAACCTGATAAGGATCGCTAGTAAAGTCGAAACGCTCCCAGTTGAAATGATCAGGATCCTTATCATCGTTACCGCTTTC